>JAILAV010000046.1 GCA_024681435.1 Pseudobutyrivibrio sp.
TGTTCTTTTACGTTAATAGTTTCTTCTATCTTCTGGGCTATTGAATCATAATCAAAATTTGCATTTGTAATTGTTGTAAAAAGATTTACCGAAATCATATGATTAACAACTTCCGATACTTCCTTGCCCTCTTCTCTGAGCTTTGTTGTTACAAATGAAATTCCTTTGGTAACATATACTAATAAATCCTGAAGATTTGCTACCTCTGGCTTCTTTCCACAAACACCTGACATTGTACAACCAGCGCAGCCTGCTGTTTCCTGACACTGATAACAAAACATCTTATTTTCCATTGTTTACCTCCATTTTCTAACCGGATTTCTTTGATGCTCATAATATACAGCTAGAACAGGAGTTGGTTTGTTGCAATTGCAACAGTTTGATTTTATAATAAGCTCATGAAAGAAATAAATTACAATGATATTCCTCTATTTGAGGGAATTCATCCTGACAATTTGAATAAACTACTGATATGTATCAACTCCTTTAAAAAGGATTTTGAAAAAGGGGAAACTATCATTATGGAAAAGGACAAAGTCCCTTACATCGGAATTGTTCTTTTTGGAAATGTGCACCTTTTGAAAGAAGATATATGGGGGAACTCATCACTTCTATCCTATGTTGGTCCAGGTGAACTGTTTGGAGAAAATTTTGCTGTCAGCGTTGAGCAGGAATCTTCTGTTACTTTTGTTGCCGTAGAAAAAACAAGAGTATTATTTCTTGCTGCCTCAAAAATCATCCACACATGCGAAAACGCTTGTAGCTTCCATGCCAGAATAGCAGAAAACATGTTTCATCTGTTAGGACAAAAAAGTATCTCCTATATGAATAAACTGGAAATCATGTCGAAAGAATCCATCCGCAGAAAACTTATGGCATATATTTCAACCCTTGCTCAGCAGCAAAAATCAAAATATATAAAAGCTCCCCTGTCACGAACACAGCTGGCTGATTACTTATCCATCAACCGTAGCGCCATGACAAGAGAGCTTGGTAAAATGCGTGACGAAGGAATTATCGACTTCGATAGAAATACCTTTGTCATCAAATAATTTTATTTTTCAAAATGCTTTTTTGCTTCATCCATTTTTTGAACGCATTCCATTGTGCCGATATATTGTCCATTATCATCTCGAACTGCAATGTACTCCACAAGCACTGGGATGCCTTCTTTTTCCATCCAAACTGACACTTTATCTCTGGTGCCAGATTTGAAGTCCCCAATTATAGACCTAACCATCATCTCAATCTTTGGTGGATGACAACTATACACATCACGTCCTATGGCCATGCCAGCACGTTTAAATAGCTTTGGACCTTCGTTAAAGAAACAGTTTATATCATTTTCATCTATAAATGATATTTCTACTGGAAGAGTATTGAGTACTGCTCTAAGTTGAGCAGGTGTGAAATGTCCACCTGGAAGATTGATTATATCCTCCGCAGCCTTACTATTAGCTTTCTTTTTTGACAATACTTCTTCTGCCTCAGGCCATTTTATGAAATCCACCAAACAAGGCGCATAATCCTTTGAATCCTGATAAATCTGATACCATTCTTCATTAGTGAAAAATCTAGTGCAAATAGGGAAGAGAATATTCTGCTCCTTATAAATCATTTCCTCCATGCGAGTAATGGCATGTTCTAATCTATTCACATATTCGATTTTTCTAAAGTCAGAATCTGCTATGAATTTAAGCTCATCCCTAATCTCATCGTCAACCGACCACATAACATCGGAAGGACCTGAAATCTCGTATTTAGCTTTCATGTGAGGGTAAAGCAAATCACCTTTCTTGGCATAATGGATGGCTACTTTTCTAAGGCTATCTACACTTTCATTTATTCTTCTATTGTTAGCTTCAGATGGTTCGGTTTCCATCTTTATTATCAAGCTCTTCGCATTCTCTATTTCCTCATTCAGAGCTTCATTTTCTTTAGTAAAAAGATGTAGTGGATGGCCTACTATTTCAGCCTGCTTTTTTGCAGCTTCTCTTTTTTCTATAGTGATATTGGATGTTGTTACTCTTGCTACTGATGCTTCAACTTCTTTTTCTGCATTAGCTATTTTTTCTTCCATGGCTAACCTCCAATTCAAGCAATCTCTATATTTACACATACAATATATCAATTGTTTATGTTTATAGTTGTTGCAATTGCAACAGGTTAAACTTTTCGTTTGGAATAACATTGCTCCTTAAATTGTTCGTAGTTCATTTGACTTTCTCCTTACATACTTCTAATCTTATTCCACTCATAAGCTCAATCCAAATCCTCACAGCAAAGTAATTATCACAACCCAACGAAAGATAGTAAACGTTAAACCATGAGTACCTCGTTCTAATTGTCGGATTTGCGATAATTCTGTATAACAACTATGGATTGTATGGAAACAAAACATTGGTGCCTGACCCTATTACGAATGGCTGGTTTAGAGGAAGATACGATAGTAACTTGACTATTTGCAAAAAGAGGACTATAACATAGTCGAACACGAGAAACAAACGAAACGCCAATTGAATATCGACATTCCGCAAATTTCCCTGCTCAAATATTTGTATTTTAGGAGGAAGAGACAAATGGATACTT
>JAILAV010000053.1 GCA_024681435.1 Pseudobutyrivibrio sp.
GTTGAGTTGGATACGTTTACGATAAAGAGTCCATTGTGAAGATTGAGGAAATCTTCGAGGGCTGCGATGACGTATTCGTCAAACTCGCTGAATTCTTCTTTGGCGTACCTGGAAGCAAATGCCATTGCTGTATCGCGGTCACAGTCAATGTGTGTAATGTATTCGCGTCCGCTTGTGATAGATTGCGAAACACCAAAGGTGATTGGGTACTCGTCTAGAACCATTGGTGTAAGAGGAGAAAAGTCCTCGCCAACGAATCTAATCAAACTGTTGAACATAAGCTCTAAATACATTACATTTGACTCTTCCACTGGCATTTCTGCAACGAAAAAGAACTTTGAAATAAGAGCTTCTATAATTTCACGGTTCTCAACATCAAGGCTGAGGTCGTAAAGTTCTGTATCATTTCTGTAATCAAATAGAATACGTTCTAGTTCTTCATATGAGAATACATTATCTTCCACAAGATTCTGACCAAGCAAAATATAATCAGGTGTCTGTTTAGATAAAAGTTCAGTAACTTGATCATCCGTCAGGTATCCTCGCTGGATTGCAATTTCACCAAAACGTTTATCTTCTCTGGTTTGAACGTATAGACATTCATCCACTTCCTTTGCAGTCATGAGACCTTCGTGAATAGCTATAGTTCCAAGTTTGATGTGTGTTTGGGAAAGGCGAGACATTGCATTAAAAAGCTGATCTTGTGTAGCAAGACCTTTCTGCAACAAATAATTACCCAAAAACTGTGTATACATAAAATTATTTTCCTCCAAGTCGAAGTTCAATTATTTCTTTGATTTGATTCTTTTCAAATGGCTTTTGAATAAAATCTTTAGCTCCGAGCTGAATAGCTTTTTTGAGTTGGTCCTGAGTACCAACCGAAGAAACGATAATGATAAGAGCTTCGTTATCAAAATCTCTTATTTCAGAAAGTGCAGCATTGCCATCTTTCTCTGGCATTACTATATCCATGAAAACTAAATCTGGTTTTTCGCTTTTATATAAATCAACAGCTTCAACACCATTTTTGCCTTCAATAAAAACTGCGCCTGTTGCAATTTCTTTTACGGCATCCATCAATTGTTTTCTTGCAAGAACTGAGTCATCGCATACCAAAATTTTTTTGCCGGTAATATCCATAATTAATGACCTCCTGTATGTCAGAATCTTGAAAGTAACGCATTTGTGCCCCATAAGTGTATAAAATAATAATACAATAAGGTAGTGCATTATTCAAATGCATTTATCAGATATTTTGTTAAAATTTGAAGAATTGAATTATTAATTCATCAGTGTAATTTTTCCCTAAATTGTAGAAAAGAGATATGAGAAAAGATATAATATTTCAAGCTAAGAAAATATATTGGAGGACAGAATAATGGATATGAGTTTTATGATGGTTTTTGATGTCATCATCAGTATTTTAGGGGCGTATTTAATATTTATTGGTGTCAAAAGCTATAAGCGTGGGGAAGTTGACACAATGATGGTTACAGCTGAAGAACTTACAAAGTGTTCAGATATACAGGGCCTATCTAAATACCTTATGCCAAAGACAGCAATCTTCGGAGGATTTTGCATCATCTTCGGTATCCAGGGATTTTTAAATGACACAGGAAAGGTTTCTTTCCCAAAGTCTGTTAACATTGCATTTTTGATTGCCTTTTTAGTTGTATGGGGCGTATTTTCATTTTTTATTCGCAAGGCTAAAAAGATATATATTCAGTAAAAGATGAGCCAGACATCACTTAACCTTCACATATTTGAGTAATATATTTTTATAGTGTTATACGTTCGGAGGGCTATATGAAGAAGATATTAGTTGTTGACGATGAGGAAAAGATTCGTTCAATTATTCGCAAATACGGCGAGTTTGAAGGATATGAAATTACAGAAGCCTGTGATGGCATGGATGCTATAGAAAAGGTTAAAGAAAACAGTGACTATGATGTTATTATCATGGATGTTATGATGCCGGAGCTTGATGGCTTTTCAGCTTGCAGCGAGATTAAGAAGATAAAGGATATTCCTGTTATCATGCTTTCTGCCCGTGGCGAGGAGTACGATAGAATTCATGGCTTTGAAGCAGGCGTTGATGATTACGTTGTTAAGCCATTTTCACCAAAGGAACTAATGATGCGTGTCAACGTGGTTACCAGCAGAAGCAGAGCTGAAGAAACCACAGCAGAAATATTTAGACATGAAGGCCTTGAGATTAATTTCACTGCCAGAACTGTTTCTATAGACGGCAAGCGTGTGGACATGTCACCAAAGGAATATGAGCTTTTATTTTATTTGGTTCGCAATAAGAATATCGCTTTGGAGCGTGAGAGACTTATTACTGAGGTTTGGGGATATGATTACTATGGTGATGACCGAACTCTCGACACTCACATCAAGCTCCTTAGAAATAGTTTAGGGGAATATCGCAAGCTTCTTATCACTCTAAGAGGTGTAGGCTATAGATTTGAGGCTTAGCATTAGTTGGAGGCTTTCTTTGAAAAATAGTCGTATTAGTATTAGATGGAAAACATTTTTTATATTCTTGATTTTTGCCATAGTGCTTCTAGGAGTACTATGGTTTTTTCAGATTCTTTATCTGGATGACTTTTACAAAATAATAAAAAGAAGAGAGACGGAAAAGGTCTTAAACCAAGTGGAAGAGCTGGTACTTTCAGAGGATAATCCATCTGAGGATATAGATAATATTGCTGCAAGCAACAACTTGGGAATTTATATCACAGATGTTGATGGTAGACCTTTGTACAATGCTGAGTATATTTCTAACTCACAGCTGTCATCACTTCCACATTTTATGTTTGGTTTGTTTTATGATCAGGCTGTGGCAAATGGCGGAGAAGCTGTAATTAAATTCAAGGGAAGCCAGATGCAACAGAATAATATTAAGCATCAGATTTTGTTCCATAATAATCAGCCTAATTCGGATGATTCAGAAGAAAGCCAAAATGATACAGAAGAAAATCAGGCGGATTCTGAGGAGGAAGATAGCGAAGAGGAAAATGTTCAGGGCAAAGGAATTATCGGATATACGATACCTAAGATTCAAGAGGAAGAAATCTTTAGACAGAACATTGGAAATGATATGGCTGAATCAGTTATTTATGTCAGGATAATTGAGAAGGATGGGGATTCAGAAGTATTGATGGTCAATTCAGTATTAACCCCGGTAGATGCCACTGTTTCAACCCTTAAAGCTCAGTTGAAGATAATATCACTTATTATGATTGCCATTGCATTCATATTGGCAGCTGCCATATCAAAATCTGTGTCTCGTTCAATTATCAAACTTAACGAAGGGGCTAAGCTTTTAGCGGCAGGAGACTATTCTGTTAAGTTTAATTCTAGAGATTACATGGAGGTTTCTGAGCTTTCTGACACGCTGAATCATACAGCTACAGAGCTTGGAAAGACTGATAGCTTCCAAAAGGAATTGATAGCAAATGTATCTCACGATTTGCGCACACCTTTAACAATGATAAAAGGTTACGCTGAGGTTATGCGAGATATCCCGGGGGAAAATACTCCTGAAAATGTTCAGGTAATTATAGAGGAGACAGAGCGTCTGACAGGTCTTGTAAACGATATGCTTGATATTTCAAAACTCAAAGCTGGTACATTGACTATCGAACCTGCCAAGTACAATATCACTGACAGCATTCGCCACGTTTTAGGACGTTACAATAAGCTTAGGGAAGTTGATGGATACACAATTGACTTTATATATGATGATGAGGTTATCGTATATGCGGATGAGCAAAAGATGTATCAAGTCCTTTATAACCTCATTAACAATGCCATCAATTACACTGGAGATGATAAGAAGGTAACAGTCACACAGAGAGTCTTAGATAATGTACTTAGAATAGAAGTCAAAGATACTGGAGATGGCGTAAGCCAAGAAGATATCCCATACGTTTGGGACCGCTACTACAAAGACTCCTCAGCCCACAAGCGTGCCATCCAAGGCACCGGACTTGGCCTTTCCATCGTCAAAAACGTACTAGAACTCCATGGCGCCAAATACGGAGTCTTCTCAACCCCAGGCCAGGGAGCCACATT
>JAILAV010000028.1 GCA_024681435.1 Pseudobutyrivibrio sp.
AAAAATAAAATAGCCTCTAGTAGCTATCAAACTCTTAGGATTACTTTAGCGAAACATTTTAGTTGAGCGGAGTAATTCTAAGGTTTGAGAGTGTAACTAGAGGCATTCTCAGCTTTGATATTACTTAAGTTTTTTGTTTTCCTGAAGCTTCATAGCACGTACTTTTAGTGGAAGACCCCAAAGTGTGATGAATCCTTCGGCATCGTGGTGATCATAAAGATCTCCAGTTGTAAATGATGCAAGACTCTCAGAGTAGAGAGAGTATGGTGATGTTGTACCAGCTTTGATGATGTTTCCTTTGTAGAGCTTGAACTTAACTTCACCTGTAACATATTCTTGTGTAGATTTTACAAAAGCCTGGATGGCATCGCAAAGAGGTGTGAACCACTTTCCTTCATAGCAAACTTGAGCAAGTTTTGCACCCATTTCTTTCTTCATTTCCATTGTCGCGCGGTCGAGACAAAGCTCTTCAAGCTGAGCATGTGCCTCCATAAGAATAGTGCCGCCTGGTGTTTCATAAACACCACGTGATTTCATACCAACTACACGATTTTCTACGATATCGATAATGCCGATTCCATTTCTTCCACCGATTTCATTTAATTCCTTGATAATATCAGAAACCTTCATTTTCTTTCCGTTAACAGATGTAGGAACACCCTGCTCGAAAGTCATTGTTAGATATTCTGGCTTATCTGGAGCCTTCTCAGGTGGAGTAGTAAGCATGAGAAGATGCTCGTAATTTGGCTCCTGAGATGGATCTTCAAGCTCGAGTCCTTCATGGCTGATGTGCCATAAGTTTCTGTCACGGCTGTAAGACTGGTCTGTTGAGAATGGAAGATTAATACCATGCTCCTTACAGTAATCAATTTCATCCTGACGAGATTGAAGCTTCCACTTATCGCTTCTCCATGGAGCGATTACTTTGATATCAGGGGCGAGAGCCTTGATACCAAGTTCGAAACGAATCTGATCATTTCCTTTACCTGTTGCGCCGTGGCAAATAGCAACAGCTCCTTCTTTTCTAGCAATCTCAACAAGCTTTGCTGCAATTCCTGGACGAGCCATAGCTGTTCCAAGAAGATATTTGTTTTCGTAAATTGCCCCAGCCTGAACACAAGGAACAATATAATTGTCGCAAAAATCATCTACGATATCTTCTATATATAATTTAGAAGCGCCAGAAGCTTTAGCTCTTTCTGAAAGACCATCAAGCTCCTCACCTTGACCACAATCAATACAACAGCAGATAACTTCATATCCATAGTTCTCCTTGAGCCATGGAATAATTGCAGTGGTATCGAGACCACCTGAGTAAGCAAGTACAACTTTTTCCTGTGCCATAGTTTTTCTCCTTTATGAATAATTATTTAATAGCAAATTTGTTACTGAACCTAATGTACACCATTAATTTGGATTTTTCAAGTGGGAAAATATGCATAATTACAGCATAAATATGAGTTTTGTGAAAATTACACTTGAAAAATACATTATCACCGTGTATATTTATGCATAATTTATTTATAAAATTGCGCTGTAGTACTTTACTTTATGAAAGTGAAGTACTATCATATATTTAATCGATTTGAAATCTTAATAAAGGAGAATTTATTTATGATAAAGGTAGGTATCATTGGGGCGACAGGATACGCTGGAGCGGAAATCGTAAGAATTTTATATAGCCATCCAGAGGCTGAGATTGTTTGGTATGGTTCTAGATCATATGTTGATGAGAGATTTGCTTCTATATATAAGAACATGTTCACTTTGGTAGAGGACAAATGCTTAGATGATAACATTGTTGAATTGTCAAAGCAGGTTGATGTTATTTTTACAGCCACACCTCAGGGATACCTTGCGGGAGTTCTTACAGAAGAGATTCTTAATAATTGTAAGGTGGTTGATTTATCAGCTGATTACAGAATTAAAGATGTGGGTACTTATGAAAAGTGGTATGGCATTGAGCATAAGAGTCCACAGTTTATTGAAGAAGCAGTATATGGATTATGCGAGATTAATAGGAAAAAGGAAGTTGGAGCAAGACTTATTGCAAACCCAGGTTGCTACACAACTTGCTCAATCCTTACCGCATATCCGTTAGTTAAGGCAGGACTTATTGATCCTTCTACAATTATCGTAGATGCGAAGTCAGGAACATCTGGTGCAGGAAGAGGCGCTAAGCTTCCTAATTTATACTGCGAAGTAAATGAAAGTATTAAGGCATACGGTGTTACATCTCACAGACATACACCTGAGATTGAAGAGCAGCTTGGATATGCATGTGGTCAGGAGATAATGATTAATTTCACTCCACATCTTGTTCCTATGAATAGAGGAATACTTGTTACTGAGTATGCAAGTCTTGTTAAGAAAGATGGCAAGCTTCCAACTAAGGATGAGGTTATGAAGGCATATCATGATATGTATGATGATGAATTTTTTGTACGTGTTCTTGAGTATGGTGAGTGTCCAGAGACAAAGTGGGTTGAAGGAAGCAATTTTGTAGATGTGAGCTGCAAGATAGATGAGCGTACAGGACGAGTTATTATGATGGGCGCTCTTGATAATTTGGTTAAGGGTGCTGCCGGACAGGCAGTACAGAATATGAATATTATATTTGGACTTGATGAGAAGACGGGACTTGATTTTGCACCAATGTTCCCATAGTCCAAAGGAATGGAGTAGTTATGGTTACAGAGAAAAGCATTAATTTTAAAGTAGATTTAGGTAATCAGGTGGATTACATAATTAGAACTATGGAAGAATCAGATTATGAAGAAGTATACAAGCTTTGGACTACAATCCATGGTTTTGCTATGCGCTCAATCGATGATTCCAAAGAAGGCGTTAGCGCTTTTCTACGACGTAATCAAGGACTATCAGTTGTAGCTTTGGTGGGTGACAAAATCGTTGGTTCTATATTAGTTGGCAATGATGGTCGTCATGGCAGTTTTTATCATGTATGCGTCCATGAGGATTATCGTAAACACGGTATTGGAAAAGCTATGGTCACAGAGGCGATGATTCGATTGAAGGCGGATGGAATTAATAAAGTTCAGCTTGTAGCTTTTTCAGGAAATACAATTGGTAACCAGTTCTGGCACGCTGAAGGATGGCGTGAGCGAGAAGACTACAACACTTATGATTTTGTATTAAATGATGAAAATATAATCGCATTCAACAAATAGGAGAGTCAAATGAAAGAAATTAAAGGTGGAATCACCGCAGCAAAGGGATTTAAGGCCGCAAGCACAGCTGCCGGAATAAAGTATCAGGGGCGCACAGATATGGCAATGGTTTATTCAACTGTTCCAGCTGTTAGTGCCGGTACATTTACAAGTAATGTTGTAAAGGCAGCCTGTGTTCAGTGGGATATGAATATTGTAAAGTCAGGCAAGCCAATGCAGGCCGTAGTTATTAACTCTGGTATAGCAAATGCCTGCACAGGAAAAGAGGGATTTGATGCCTGCGAAGCTACTACAAAGGGGGTTGAAAAGTGCTTAGGTGTACCATTCGATACAGTAGCAGTTGCATCCACTGGTGTTATTGGAATGCAGCTTCCAGTAGAAAAACTTGTGGCAGGTGTTGATGCTATGTCAGGAAAGCTTTCAGATACTACTGAGGCTGGTACAGACGCATCAAAGGCTATTATGACAACAGATACTGTAAATAAAGAGATTGCTGTTTCATTTGAGATTGGAGGAGTTGAAGTTACTCTTGGAGGCATGAGCAAGGGCTCAGGAATGATTCATCCAAATATGTGTACAATGCTTGCATTTTTAGGCACTGATTTGGATATTGAAAAATCTCTTTTACAGGAAGCAGTTAGCGATATTGTAGCTGACAGCTTTAACATGATAACTGTTGATGGAGATACATCTACAAATGACACTTTGATTTGCATGGCTAATGGTCTTGCTGGTAACAAAAAGATTGCTGAGAAAAACGAAGATTATTACACATTCAAAGAAGCACTATCATTTGTTTGTGTTAGCTTAGCAAAGACAATGGCGGCTGATGGTGAAGGCGCCAGCAAGTTATTTGAGGCAAAGGTAGTAAACGCAAAATCAGTTGCTGATGCCAAGACTCTTTCAAGAGCAATTGTTGGTTCTAATCTATCAAAGGCAGCTATCTTTGGATGTGATGCAAACTTTGGACGTTTTCTTTGTGCAATGGGATATTCAGGAGCTAATTTTGATCAAAATGATGTGGAACTTTTCTTTAAAAGTGTAAATGGTACATTGCAGGTTTTCGATAAAGGAACACCTCTAGATTTTGATGAGGATGAGGCACTTAAAATCATGAAAGCAGATGCAGTAACTGTATTTGTGGATATGCATGAAGGTGACGCTGGTGCCACAGCATGGGGATGCGATCTGACATATGATTACGTAAAGATTAATGCAGATTATCGTAGCTAAGTATTATATAACTTTAATGAGCAAGTAGCAGACAAGCTCTTGGTATTACTTAAGGAGCCAATCTCGCGACGAAGTAATGCCAAGGCTTGTCGGCGTAACTTGCGGACTAGGAGGATTAAGATGGATAGTAGTATGCAGCCAATATTGGATAAGGCACAGGTTTTAATTGAGGCGTTGCCATATATTCAACGATTCAACCGTAAGATTATGATTGTTAAATATGGCGGAAGCGCAATGATTGATGAAGAGCTTAAAAAGCAGGTAATTCAGGATGTTACACTTCTTAAGCTTGTTGGTTTTAAGCCTATTATCGTTCATGGTGGCGGTAAGGAAATTAGCAAATGGGTTGAGAAAAATGGTATTAAACCTGAATTTATAAATGGACTTCGTAAAACCGATGAGGCTACCATGGAAATTGCCGAGATGGTTTTGAATAAGGTTAATAAATCACTTGTTCAAAATGTTCAAGCATTAGGTGTTAATGCTGTTGGTGTATCTGGTAAAGATGGTGGACTTTTAAAGGTTGATAAGAAACTTTCAGATGGCCAAGATATTGGTTTCGTTGGTGAAATCAAAGAGGTAAATCCTAAGATTCTATTAGATTTGCTTGAGAAAGATTTCCTTCCTATTGTTTGTCCAATTGGTATGGATGACAACTTTGATACTTACAATATCAATGCCGATGATGCAGCATGTGCTATCGCTAAGGCATTAAATGCTGAAAAGCTTGCGTTCCTTACAGATATTGAGGGAGTATTAAAGGATAAGGATGACCCAGATTCATTAATTTCAGAGATGACAGTTGATGAAGCTCGTAAGATGATTGGTGATGGCTATATTGGCGGCGGTATGCTTCCAAAGCTTAACAATTGTATCGACGCCATTGAAGAAGGAGTTAATCGAGTTCATATTTTAGATGGAAGAATTGCACATTGCTTGCTCTTGGAATTCTTCACTAACAGAGGTATTGGAACAGCTATTATTGGAAATGCAGATACGAGGTACTACGATGAATAAGAAGGATTATATTGAAAAAGCAGAAGAGAATTTACTACATGTTTACAATCGTTTTCCTGTTATTTTTGATTATGGAAAGGGAGTTCATTTATATGATGAGCTAGATCAGGAGTATCTAGATTTTGCATCAGGAATTGGTGTGATGGCATTTGGCTATGGCAATGAAGACTATGAAGAGGTTCTTACTACTCAGATTAAAAGAATCACTCATACATCTAACCTTTATTACCATATTCCAATGGTAGAAGCTGCAGAAAAGCTTACAAAAGCATCAGGTATGGATAAGGTATTCTTTACTAATTCAGGGGCAGAAGCTATTGAGGGTGCGCTTAAAACAGCAAAGAAATACGCATATACGAAGAATGGACCTGGGGATTATGAGATTATTGCTATGGAAAATAGCTTCCATGGTCGTACGGTAGGGTCTCTTTCTGTTACTGGAACTGAACATTATCGTGAACCATTTTATCCTCTTATGTCTGGAGTAAAGTTTGCTACATTTAACGACTTTGGTTCTGTCCTTGCAAATCTTTCAGACAAAACCTGTGCTATTATCATGGAGACTGTTCAGGGAGAGGGCGGTCTGTATCCGGCGGATAAGGAATTTTTGAAGAAAGTTCGACAGCTTTGTGATGATGAAGGAATCCTTCTCATTCTAGATGAGATTCAGTGCGGAATGGGACGTACAGGAAGCATGTTCGCCTTCCAACAGTATGATATAAAGCCTGATATTCTTACAACTGCTAAGGCTTTAGGAAACGGTGTACCTGTTGGTGCCTTTGCTGTAACTCAGAATGTCGCTGAAAATTCTTTGGTTCCAGGTGACCACGGTACCACATACGGCGGAAATCCTTTGTGTACAGCTGCGGTTTCGCAGGTCTTTGATATGTTTGAGGATTACAAGCTTCTTGATCATGTAAATAAGATTGCACCATATCTTGAGCAGGTGTTAGATGTTCTTGTTGAGAAGTATGATTTTATCACTGAAAGACGTGGACTTGGCTTAATGCAAGGTTTGGTTCTTACTGTACCCGTTAAGGATGTGGTAACCAAGGCATTATTAGATGAAAAGCTGGTTGTTCTTTCAGCTGGAAAAGATGTGCTTCGCTTACTTCCTCCACTTGTAATTACTGAGCGAGATGTGGACGAGTTTAAACAAAAAATCGAAAGTGTATTCGACACACTTTCGTAAAACTATTGTAATATATAAAAAAATTCGCTACAATAAGCAAGACGATATTGGAGTCTCCTACACATTTCTAGATAGGAGATTATATGAAAAAAATAATTTGTATTGCTTGTTGTAGCTTTTTTATGTTTACAGGCTGTGGCAAGGAATCGTATTTTCAATCAACGGAGCTAGTGGAAGCTTCAGATGAAGTAGTGGAGGATACTCAGATTGTAGATGAGGTGCTTCCAGAGGTGATATATGTCCAGGTGGCTGGTGCGGTCAGCAGGCCAGATGTATATGAGCTTCCAACAGGTTCTAGGGTCTATGCAGCACTAGATGCCGCAGGTGGTCTATTGGATTCAGCAGACGATACTGATATTAATCAGGCGGCTCTTTTAGAGGATGGACAAAAGCTATATGTGTACACCATTGAAGAGACCGAAGCGTTAAAGCTTGAGCAAAGGGAGATTGAAGAGCAAGCTGCTTCAGATGGACTTGTCAATATTAATACAGCCACACTAAGTGAGCTTACGACCTTGCCAAGGATTGGGCAGACGAAAGCAAACCAGATTATTGCCTATAGAGAATCAAATGGCAATTTCTCATCCATAGAAGATATTAAAAATGTATCTGGCATTGGTGATGGTATTTTCAATCAAATTAATTCACTAATAAAAATTTAAAAATATATAGAGGATAATTATGGCTAGAAAAGTATTAGTTGTAGACGATGAAAAACTCATAGTCAAAGGAATCAGATTTTCTTTGGAACAGGATGGTATGGAGGTAGACTGTGCCTATGATGGACAGGAAGCCTTAGATTTAGCTACCGCAAATAAATATGACATGATTTTGCTTGATGTTATGCTTCCAAAGCTTGACGGTTTCGAGGTTTGTCAAAGTATCAGAGAATTCTCTAATGTTCCTATCGTTATGCTTACAGCAAAGGGCGATGATATGGATAAGATTCTCGGTCTTGAATATGGCGCTGACGACTATATTACTAAGCCATTTAATATTCTTGAGGTTAAAGCTAGAATTAAGGCTATCATGCGTAGAGCATCTTTAGGTCAACCTGTAGGTTCTGATCACAGAGCTGATGAGAATCTTATTATTGATGGTGATTTAGAGCTTGATAAGAACAATCGTAGACTTACAATTCATGATATCGAATACAATTTAACTTCTAAAGAATTTGAGATGCTTCTTTTGCTTGTAACAAACAAAAAGCAGGTTTTCTCTAGAGAAGATTTGTTACATAGAATTTGGGGCGAGGATTATCCGGGCGATGAGAGAACGGTTGATGTTCATGTTAGACGCCTCAGAGAGAAAATTGAGCCAAATCCAAAGGAGCCTAAGTACGTTCATACAAAATGGGGCGTTGGATATTACTATATGTAATGTAAAGTGAGTTGAAATGAAAAAGAAATTTAGCTTTGTATTTTTTCATAGTTTAGGTTTTAAAATAGCATTTGTTATTCTTTGCATAGGCATCATTCCGTTTTTGGTTTGCGTGCCTATTTCTTTGGGAGTTTATGAATCAGTTTCTATTCATACCGATGCAACTAATCTGATGGCTCAGGCTATTTCTTACAATAGCAAGCTGGTTACTAGTGGCTACGTTACTGGTGAAGAAAACAGCATTATGGATAAAGAGCTTAAAGCTGTTGCAGATAGTTACAATGGTCGAATTCTTATTGTTAATTCCACTCTTAAGATAATTAAAGATTCATTTCAGGCAGATATCGGTAAGACTGTAATCTGGGAGAATATTATTTATTCTATGCAGGGTGAGTCTTTGTATTATTATGACAAGCATACCAATTATCTGATTGTATCAGTGCCACTTGCAAATTCTGATGGAGATACTGTAGGTGTTCTTGTTATTAATAAATCTATGGATTATCTACAGCAAAACAGAGATATGTTTATTTCATATTTCTTGATTAGTTCTGTAATTATTGTAGCTCTATCTTTGATAGTAGGTGTATTCTCATTCATCTATTTCTCTCGTCCAATGAAGAAGATGGCCAAATCTCTTGATTCTATTATCAGAGAGTATGAAAGCATTCTTCCTGAGCAGAAATCCTACAATGAGTTGGAAAATATCTCTAGCAAGTTTAATGAGATTATTGGAAAGCTTCATTCTATCGATGAATCACGTCAGGAGTTCGTATCAAACGTGTCTCACGAGTTGAAGACTCCATTGACTTCGATGAAGGTTCTTGCTGATTCGTTGAATGGTTCTGATGATGTACCTATCGAAATGTACAGAGAATTCATGACTGATATTGGAGCAGAAATTGACCGCGAGACAAAGATTATAAATGACCTTCTAAGCCTTGTTAGAATGGATAAGAGCGGAGCGCAGCTTAATATTTCTGCTGTTAATATCAATGAGCTTATAGAGCATATTTTAAAGCGTCTTAAGCCTATTGCAGATAAGGCTGACATCGAGGTTGTTTATGAATCATTCAGACCTGTTGTTGCTGAAGTTGACGAGGTTAAATTTACTCTTGTTATCACTAACCTGGTGGAAAACGCTATTAAATACAATAATGAGGGTGGCTGGGTTCATATTTCTCTTAACTCAGATCATCAATTCTTTTATATCAAGGTTGAGGATAATGGTCTTGGAATCCCAGAAGATTCTGTTGAACATATTTTTGAAAGATTCTATAGAGCTGACAAGTCTCACTCTAGAGAAATCGGTGGAACTGGTTTAGGTCTTGCAATTACTAAGAGTTCTATTGCTATGCACAAAGGTGAAATCAAAGTTAGATCTAAGCTTGGCGAGGGTTCTACCTTCGATATTAGAATTCCACTTAGCTATATAGAAAAGGAGGTGCAGTAATGAAAAAGATTATTCGTACTTTCATGGTCTGTATGGCTTTTGGACTTGTGTTTTTTTCTACAGGATGCAAAAAAGAGACTGTAGATGCCAACGGCAAGATATATTATGTAAATGCGGATAAAGCAGGAATATCTGCTGTAGATTATGATTTTACAAGTCCAGACACAGATGGAAGAATCGATGAAGCTTTGGATGAGCTTGCAAAGGATATAGACGATATTGATGTGATTAATACTATTCCTTCAGGGGTAGAGGTTAAGAAATGGGACCTTAATGAGGGTAGCCTAAACCTTTATCTTGTGGGGGATTATAGTGCGCTTGATACTTATACTGAGATTCTTGTACGTGCAGCCATAGTTAAGACTTTAGCCCAAATTAATGGAGTAGATTCTATTTCAATTTTTATCAATGATTCGCCACTTGCTGATTCTAATGGTGAAAGTATTGGTTCTATGACTGCAGAGACTTTTATTGATGATTTCGGTCAGGAAACAGATTCGCTTCTATCAACGGATTTAACACTGTATTTTGCAAGCGCAAATGGTATGTACACAGTTTCTGAGACTCGTAAGGTTTATTACAGTAGAAATGTGGCTATAGAGAAGCTTGTTATGGACCAACTTCTTAAAGGCCCAGAGACAGATGGTTTGCTTTCGGCAATCCCTAGTGGGACAAAAGTTAATTCCATTTCTATCTCAGAGGATGGAGTTTGCGTTGTAAATCTTGACGTAGCAATCGAAACAACCGTTACAGGTGTAACAGAAAATGTTACCGTATATTCCATAGTCAATTCTCTTACAGAGCTTGATAATGTAAAGCAAGTGCAGATTCTTGTAAACGGTGAGACACCACATATTTCGAATTTGGATGTTGATTTGTCGGCTCCTATTTCTCGAAATGAAGAAATTATCAATGCTGTAGAAATCGAAGATGATGAAACTGACTACAATGACGAAGAGCCTGTTCTTGATGAAAATGGCAATGAAATTGTAGAGCAGGAGTAAATATAATTATAGGAGGAAATTCAAATTGGGTCGCAGACTTGCTTTGATTTCCTTGCTATATGTTTTAATTGTTGCATTTAGTGTGTATGGCCCCTGGGATTACCTGGGGGCTTACAATAAAGCAAATGCCGCAGAACAGTTTTTGGCTGACGGCATATATGTTCAAGCAACTGGTAGAATTACCGGCAAGGAAATTAAAAACGATAAGGTTCTTTATTATGTTGACGATGCTGACATTATCTGTGAAGGTGGATGCATCAAAAACAGTTCTTTTTTCTTTAGATTTGATTCAAAACAAATTCCAAACAATAGCAAAATAAATATTAAAGGCTCCGTTAGCCACTTTTCTAGAGCTAGAAATGATGGTGGTTTTGATATGAAAAACTATTACAATTCTTTGGGCTATTATTTCGAGTTAAAAGGGGCTTCAGTGGATAGCGTTAAGCCTTGTTCTAATGATTATAGGGAAGACTTATTTAGGCTAAGTGACAGGATTCTTTCTGTATATAATGAATTGATGCCGGGAGAAGAAGCTGGTTTTTTGGCTAGCATAACAATAGGCAATAAAAGTGAATTAAATGGTGACCTAAAGGATTTATTCCAAAAAGTTGGTGTGGCTCATGTGCTGGCTGTTTCAGGTTTGCATGTGTCAGTAGTTTGTATGGCGTTGTACCGCGTGCTTAGAAAGAGAGGATTTTCTTTTATTAGTGGCGCTTGTGTTTCAGGGATTGTGGCTGTGTTTTATGGTTTGCTGACAGGCGGAAGTGTTTCATCAATTAGAGCCATAGGTATGTTTTTGGTA
This sequence comes from Pseudobutyrivibrio sp., assembly GCA_024681435.1. Taxonomy (GTDB): domain Bacteria; phylum Bacillota; class Clostridia; order Lachnospirales; family Lachnospiraceae; genus Pseudobutyrivibrio. The sequence goes on from JAILAV010000028.1 coordinate 11,270, forward strand.
TATTTACTAGCAGATATTTTAGGAGAGTCTTACGATTCTTTAACGGCACTTTCATTAATGGCTATTATATTGCTTGCGGATAATCCTTTAATAATTAAAAATGCAGGGTTTGTATTTTCATTTAGTGCTATACTTTGCATTTTATTGATTGTACTTCCTATATCAAATCATTATTCAGCTGTTTGTAGACAGAGAAATAGACTTCGTATATACGATATATCATTGATGGCGAGATTTCGCGATTGGCTGGTTAGTAGCTTTGTTTTTTCTCTTAGCATTTTTATTTCAATGCTTCCGATTGTTACAAGCATATATTATGAAACACCGATTTATTCAGCATTAATTAATTTAGTTTTACTGCCTTTTATGCCTGTGTTGCTAGGCTTTGGATTGGTCGGAGGCTTTGTAGGATTATATTCACTAGGTCTTGCAGAGATTATATTATTCCCTTGTCATTTCATAATATATATTTTCGAGATTGTGGCTGATAAGGCATCAAAGCTTCCTTTTGGGCGTGTTGTAGTAGGGAAAAATGGAATTGGATTGTTGATTTTGTACTATGTTTCTCTTTTAATGATAGTTTCTTTATATACAAAAGAGCCCAAAGATGAGCAATTGGAAGCAATCAACCCTAGAAAGAGACTTGCTAGTACTAAAAAACGATTTATGGCATTAATATTTGCTATTTGTTTTATAGGAGTACTATGGGTCATTCCTTCAAAGGTAAAGTTTGAGGTTGATATTTTAGACGTAGGCCAAGGAGATGGTATATTTGTAAGCTCTGGAGATGGGGTGAACTATTTCATAGACGGGGGCAGTACTACAAATGACAAGGTTGGTAAATATGTTTTGTCACCATTTTTGAAATATAAGGGGGTAGGAGCTATTGATTACTGGTTTATTTCACATATGGATTTAGATCACGTATCAGGAGTTTTTGAGTTGTTAGAGGAAGGGTATCCAATTAGAAATATTGTTGTTTCTAAAGAGATTCCCAGGGATGAGACATTTAATAATTTGCTTTTAGCTGCAGAGGAAAATCATACTAAGGTTATTTATATGGGAAGCGGTGATTCCTGCGGCAGTAAGCATCTTAAGTTCACATGTCTTTATCCATTTGATGGTTCTACGTCAGATGATATCAATGCCTTATCACTAGCCCTTCTAATGGAATATGATAAAGACTTAGATGGAGTTT
>JAILAV010000058.1 GCA_024681435.1 Pseudobutyrivibrio sp.
TACGCCAGATCTAATGAAAAATAAAGCCATAGCACGATACATTGCTCCAGTATCTACATAAACATAACCCTTCTTTGCTGCTACTGCCTTTGCTATTGTAGATTTACCTGCTCCAGCAGGTCCATCAATTGCTACATTAAACGCCATAATATATTCCTCCATAAATTAATCTATACATATCCCGGCCAAATATCCAGTTGACCAAGCTATTTGTAAATTGAAGCCTCCAGTAAATGCATCAAGATCTAATACCTCTCCTGCAAATGAAAGGCCTTGTATATTTTTACATTTCATAGTTGATGGGTCAATATCTTTTACTGATACACCACCCTGTGTAATGATAGCTTCCTTATATTCTCTAAGTCCTATAATTGTAAATGGAAAATGCTTCAACAGTGCAATAATAGCTACTCTTTCTTCCTTTGTAATAGAATTTATCTGTATATCATCATCAATATTAAGAATATCAATGAAAACAGGTACCATAGAAGATGGAAGCAAACCTCTCAACACACTGCTAAGGTGCTTATTCATGTTTTCATTAAAATCTCTAAGAAGTCTATTATCTAATTCTTCTATAGAAAGAGCTGGTTTTAAATCAGCCTCGCATTTAAGTGCTCCAACCTTTTCAAGAGTCTTTCCTATTATAGAACTAGCTGAAAGCACAAGAGGTCCCGACACACCAAAATGTGTGAAAAGCATCTCACCAAAAGCGTCATATATTTTTTTCTTTTCATTATATATAGTAAGATTTACATTTTTCAATGCAAGTCCCTGCATTTGAGGAATGTAATCTTCCTTTGTGTTTAATGGAACTAAAGCCGGGCGAGTGTCTGTAACATTAAGTCCCATTTTTTTAGCCCATTTTAATCCGTCCCCAGTTGAACCAGTAGTTTGATATGATAAACCTCCAGTACAAATAATAATATGATCACAGGCAATACGTTTACCATCTTTTAATAGACATCCAACTACCTTATTGTCTTCAATTATAATATCTTTTACCTCAGTATTAAGCTTTACCTTAACACCAAATTCATCTAAAGCATTTTTTAGAGCCTTTGTAATATCTGATGCATGGTCAGAAGTAGGAAAAGCTCTGTTTCCTCTTTCCACCTTAGTACTGGTGCCATGATTTTCAATGAAATCAATCATAGCCTCAGAATTAAATGTATAAATCGCGCTATATAAAAACTTAGGATTTGAAACAACATTCTTAAAGAAATCAGTCTCATCGCATGCATTTGTAAAATTGCATCTGCCCTTTCCTGTAATATATATTTTCTTTCCAAGCTTTTCGTTTTTCTCAATAAGTGTAACATCATGGCCACACATTCCCGCAGTGTATGCTGCCATCATACCAGCAGCTCCACCACCAACAATAATAACTTTACTCATTAAATCTCTCCTGGATAACTCATTTTAATAGAATCATCCACTAAATCTATTTCATCATTTTCATAGAATTGATAATCATTCCATACATTTTCTATCATTTCTAAATTCTGTGCTACAACAGATTGCCTACGAGCGCAAAGCTCCACGATTAGAGCATTTATGACAGAAAGAGGTGCCACTAAAGAATCAACAACAGCATGCATATCACTTTCTGCAATCAAATTGCAAGAACTGTAAAGATTCATAGGTGAATGTATGGAATCTGTTATTGTAATAACATTAGCCAATCGATTATTAGCAAACTCCAATGCCTTTAAAGTACGCATTGAATATCTAGGAAATGAAATTCCTATAATACAATCCTCTTTATTAATATGAATCATCTGCTCAAAAAGCTCAGAAGTTGAGCTTGTCTGAAGATTAACCACATTATCAAAAATCATATTTAAATAGAAAGATAAAAATGACGCAAGAGGCGCACATGTACGAATACCAACAATATAGATTCTGCGAGCATTCAAAATTGCTTCAACGGCATTTTCAAATGCAGCTTCATCTATAGATTCCATAGTATTTTTAATTTTTAATGCATCAGCAGAAAGAACAGTACGTAGTACACCGTTTTGCTCAATTCCACCATTAGTGATTTCAATTCTATCAGAAGAATTAAGCTTCGTACGAACCATTTCCTCTAAAGCCTGCTGAAATTCAGGGTATCCCTTATATCCGATAAAAGACGCAAATCTTACAACTGTAGATTCAGATACTCCTATAATATCACCAAGCTTTGCCGCTGTAAGAAACACAGCCTTATCGTAATTATCGATAATATAATTAGCTAAAAGCTTCTGTCCCTTTGACATTTTTCCATAATTTTCGTTAATCTTTGTAATTAAATCTGTGGTTGTAGCCATACAATTACCTCATATACGAATTAATAGGGATTTAATTATAAACAAAAAAAAGAGGCAATGCAAGAAATCCTGCATTGCCCCGTATTTTGCAATTAAACTGGATAAGCCTTATTTTCCTTATCTGCCTTTGCTGGATCAACATGTGTCTGCTGAGCTTCACGATACTCAAAGAACTCTGTAGCAACCTTAGGGAAAAGAGCATATGAAAGAACATCTTCATCCTGCTGTTTCCATTGCTTGCACTCTTCTTCAAATTTAGCAAGACCTGGCTCAATTAAATCAGCTGGTCGGCATGTGATTGCCTTATCCTTGTCAGCTCCAAGAACCTTCTCAACAACCTCTGGGTTGAAAGGCTTAACTGTCTGACCATACTTACCAAGCAAGATATCCTTAGTCTGCTCTGTAGCAACCTTGTATCTCTCACCCATAAGTACATTGAATACAGCCTGTGTACCAACAATCTGAGAAGAAGGTGTAACAAGTGGTGGCTCACCAAGATCTTTACGTACACGAGGTACTTCCTCAAGAACCTCACGAAGCTTATCTTCCTTACCCTGCTCCTTTAACTGGCTGATAAGGTTTGAAAGCATACCACCTGGTACCTGATAACGAAGTGTATTGATGTTAACACCAAGTACCTTTGTAGAAAGAAGACCACTTTCGATGCACTCTTCTCTGTATGGTCTGAAGTAATCAGCAATTTCTGAAAGAAGCTCCTGATCAAAACCTGTATCATATGGTGTGCCCTCGAAAGCAGCTGCCATAACTTCTGTCGCAGGCTGTGATGTACCAAGAGCAAATGGAGACATTGCACAGTCAATAATATCTGCGCCAGCCTCAACTGCCTTCATGTATGTCATTGAAGCTACACCAGATGTGTAGTGTGTATGCATTTCAATTGGAAGTGAAGTTGACTCCTTTAATGCTGAAACAAGCTCATAAGCCTTAGCAGGAACAAGTAAACCAGCCATATCCTTGATACAGATTGAATTTGCGCCCATATCTTCGATACGCTTTGCAATATCTTTCCAATAATCAAGTGTATAAGCTTCGCCTAAAGTGTATGAAAGAGCAACCTGTGCGTGACCGTTCTCCTTGTTAGTAGCTTTAACAGCTGTCTGCAAGTTGCGAATATCATTAAGACAGTCAAAAATTCGAATGATATCAATACCATTTGCAATTGACTTCTGAACGAAATATTCAACAACATCGTCTGGATACTGGCTGTATCCTAAGATGTTCTGACCTCTGAAAAGCATCTGAAGCTTTGTGTTTTTAAATCCATCACGAAGCTTGCGAAGTCTTTCCCATGGATCTTCCTTTAAGAATCTAAGGCAAGCATCGAAAGTAGCGCCGCCCCAGCATTCTACTGCGTTATAACCAACTTTATCCATCTTATCAATGATAGGAAGCATCATAGATGTTGGCATACGTGTTGCTATAAGAGACTGATGTGCATCACGGAGCACTGTCTCTGTAATCTTAACTGGCTTTGGACTAATATCTGCCATAAAATTTATTCCTCCTATTAATTTTAAAAAAATATGAAGAACTGCCATTGTAATTGCCTTCGACAAGGGCAGTTCTGGAAACTAAGGAATCTTCCCACTAAAGTGGCTCCCTCCTTAGTTTATACTCCAAAAATAGCCATAAATACACCGGCTGCTACTGCAGTACCGATAACACCGGCAACGTTTGGTCCCATAGCGTGCATAAGTAAGAAGTTTGTAGGATCTTCTTCTGCACCAACCTTCTGAGATACACGAGCTGCCATAGGAACGGCAGATACGCCTGCTGAACCAATAAGTGGATTAATTTTTCCACCTGTAACATGACAGAGAATCTTACCAAATAATACACCAGCAGCTGTACCAAATACGAATGCAACAAGACCAAGTACAACAATCTTAAGTGTTGCAGCGTTAAGGAATGCTTCAGCAGATGTAGATGCACCAACTGATGTACCAAGTAGGATAACTACGATGTACATAAGGGCATTTGAAGCTGTCTCTGTAAGCTGATTAACAACGCCTGATTCCTTGAAAAGATTTCCAAGCATAAGCATACCAACAAGTGGTGCTGTTGTAGGCAAAATTAAACAAACAATAATTGTAACAACAATTGGGAAGAGAATCTTCTCAAGCTTAGAAACAGGTCTAAGCTGAGCCATCTTAATTGCTCTTTCCTCTTTTGTTGTAAGTGCCTTCATGATAGGTGGCTGAATGATAGGTACAAGTGACATATATGAGTATGCTGCAACAGCAATTGGTCCCATTAATGCTGACTGTCCTAATTTACCAGCCAAGAAAATTGAAGTAGGTCCATCAGCTCCACCGATGATTGAAACAGCTGCAGCTGCTTGATCTGAAAATCCTAAAAGGATGGCAAGCAAGTATGCTGTAAAAATACCAATCTGAGCTGCCGCACCAAGCCAAAAGCTTATTGGATTAGCAATAAGTGGACCAAAGTCTGTCATTGCTCCAACGCCCATGAAAATAAGCGAAGGAAGAATTGACCATTCATCAAGAGTGTAAAAATAATAAAGCAAGCCGCCTACACCATTAGATGTTTCCTCTGGCGATGCAATAATATCAGGGTAAATATTTACGAGCAACATACCAAAAGCTATTGGTAAAAGTAAAAGTGGCTCATATCCCTTTTTGATTGCAAGGAAAAGGAAAACACAGGCAACCGCTATCATGACATAGTTACCCCAAGTCAGATTAAAGAATGCTGTCTGACCTGCAAGGTTTAACAATGTCTCTCCAACGTAACTCATGTGTATTCCTCCTATTAGTTCATAGTTGCAAGTAATGCGCCAGCCTCAACCTGCTGACCTTCGTTACAGTTGATTGAAGCAACTGTTCCGTCCTGAGGTGCAACAACAGGTGTCTCCATCTTCATAACCTCAAGAACTACTACTGGATCACCCTTCTTTACTGAAGCGCCTGCAGCAGCTGCAATCTTAACAACCTTTCCTGCAGCACCTGCCTCAATCTTAACACCACCAGCAGCACCTGTTGCAGCTGGAGCTGGAGCAGCAGACTTTGGAGCTGCAGCTGGAGTAACTGGAGAAACACCAGAACCTCCCTTATCTTCTACAGTAACATCATAAACTGTTCCATTAACAGTAATTGTATAGTTTTTCATGGAAAAATCCTCCTAATCCTAATATCTTTTTTTAATAGAACGTACTACAAACGAATCTGTAGAAGCTCCTGTGCTTGCAGCAATAGCTGCAGCAATAACTGCAATCAATTGCAAATCATCTGTACCATTATCTACAACTGTAGTAGCTGCTGGAGCAGCTGGAGTAGTTGTAACGGCTGACTCTTCAGCCTTTTCCTTAGCTCTATTCTGAAGCTTTGGAATAATTTCGAAACACTTAATAACACCTGACATTACAATAAGCATACAGAATACTATAAGAATGCCCATTACAGTGTTAAGACCAGCCTTTTGCATAGTCTCACCTAAAGTATAAACAGGCTCAATATTCATCGCTGTAGGCTTTGAAGGATCTAAAGTGCTATAAACAAATGTCATCTTTAAATCTCTTTTAGAATAATCACCGACAAGTGTTGATGTGACTGTCTTACCTGATTTTTCAACGCTGAAATCACCAAGTCCTACAAAATCACCTGCCTCTTTGTGGCAATCCTTGTAGTTTTCAAGGAGTTCTACCAAAACAGCACCATCTTCATATGAAGCCATGTAAGAAATGTTGTAATCAATTGTTGCTTCATCAAGACCTGAAAGCTGTTCAAGCATCTGTGAAATCTCAGCTTCGTAATCATCTGTTTTACGACCTGCAATTTCATCAGATTCTTTACCACATGCAACAAGTCCTAATGCAAGAACGAAGGTGCTTAAGTAAATTAATATTTTTTTTCTCATAGGTTCACCTTCCTGCTAATTAAAAGAACATTTCAAATCCTGCAATAATATATTTTCTAGAATCAGCCATTGAAACGATTCTATCGATATGTCCATGTGCAGCTGCTGTAAGAGCATTATCCTGAAGAGCTGCATAGTCCTTTTCAATCGCAGCAGCATCTGTACCATTATCAGCAAGAATCTTAGCAGCTTTAGAAGCTTCCATAGCACCAACTGAAGATGAATCAAATGCATAGACTAAATCAGCACCAAGAGACTTAGAATTCATAAGAACATATGGTGTACCATAAGCCTGCTTAGTAATAAGATTTAACTTTGGAATACTAGCATCTACAAAACGCTGTGTCATCTGAGCAAGAGCTCTAGGCAAACGTTTCTCCTGGCATGTGCATGCCTTAAATGCTGCAACATTAGTAATTGAAAGTACAGGGATTTCATACATATCGCAAAGATCAACAAAATCTGCTGCCTTCTCACAACCAACTGCTGAAAGATAAGCTTCACCATCAACTTCTCTATTTCCAACAACACCGATTGTAACACCATCAAGCTTCATAAGGCCTGTAACCATTTCTTTAGCGAAACCGGCCTTAAGCTCGAGAAACTCTCTATTATCAGCAAGCTCTGTAGCAACTGCAGCTGCATCTGTAAGCTTACCTTCAAGGCCTTCTGCTGCTCTATTAAGATCATCAGTAGCCTCTACAATATCATTTGGAATCATTGAGATGACCTGTCTCATTGAGGAAACAACCTCATCAAGAGTACCATGAACATCTACTGTACCTGCTTCTTCGAATTGGAAAGAAGCTGAAGATGTATCACATTTATCTGAGCTATTGCCAGTAATAGCATCAGGAGAATTTAAGAAAAGAGATGCACCATCAACCATAAATGTGAAATCTGCAAGTGCAGGAAGAACTGAAAGTCCACCGCCACAATTTCCAGCTACACAAATAAGCTGTGGAATAACCCCCTTAACATCAGCTGCTCTTTCAATAACTGAACCAAGCGCCTCTAAAGCATCAAAAGACTCCTGGAGACGAACACCGCCACAATCAATAAAGCCAATGACTGGAGCACCTACTTTAAGTGCCATATCATACACAGAAAGAATTTTCTTTGCATGCATCTCACCAATTGTGCCACCCAAAACATCAGCATTCTGGCTGAAGACGAAAACTAAAGTTCCATCAACAAGACCATGTCCAATAATTACTCCGTCTGATGGTTCTTTTTTTGCATCAAGGTTAAAATCAGTGCTGCGACTTGTAACTAAAGACTGTAATTCTACAAAAGAATTTTCGTCTAGTAACGCATTGATTCTTGCCTGAGCTTGATTTGAATCACTACCCATCTTGTACCTCCATATATATAAATATTTCAAATTTCTCGCAAGTTTAATGATACCTTTTTTGATGGACGAATTCAATGAAGATGTGTTAAAAAATTGTCATAAAAAACCACCCAAAAATTTGGGTGGTTTTTTCCTTGATTTTATACAGTAACTTCAACATTATTTGCTTCGTTTTCAGCTTCCATTTTAAACTCTTCAATTTGAGTCTGAGATAACTCTGGAAGTTCTTCAATTGAACTAACACCAAATGAGCGAAGAAACTCCTCTGTTGTACCAAAAAGCATCGGTCTTCCTGGTGCATCAAGTCTTCCTAATTCAGTAACTAAGCCAAACTCTACAAGCTTTGAAACAGCGAAATCGCAAGAAACTCCTCTGATTTTTTCAATCTCTGATTTTGTAATTGGCTGCTTGTAAGCAATGATAGAAAGAGTTTCAAGCAAAACATCTGTAAGAACGTATTTCTTTGGCTGCTTTGCAATTCTAATTAAATACTCATAAATATCAGGGCTAGTACACATTTGATAAGCACCATCTAATTCTGTAATAGTGATGCCACGTTTTTCAGATTCGTATTTTGTTTTAAGAGATTCAATAGCTTCAACTACCTGTCTCTCTTCTGTCTCTATAGCCTTAGCTATTTTAGATGGTTCAACAGTACCACCCATGGCAAAAAGAATGCCCTCAACTATATTCTCAATTTCACTAATGTTCATATTTACTCCATTTTAAAAAATATGCTAAGCAGCAATCTTACTCTCAATAAGAATGTCAGTAAATGTATCCTCTTGGGTGATGTAAATCTGTCCTGCCTTCATCATCTCTAAAATACAAAGGAATGTAACAATAACTTCGGTCTTTGAATGAGCTGCTTCAAGTAATGCTCTAAAACTAAATGTATTATGGGCCTTCGCAAATGCGATAGTCCATTCCATTTTCTGTTCAAGGCTAACCTCTTCTTTTTTGATTTTTCCAAAAGTAGAACGAATTGGATCTCGGCGGTTATCCTGACGCTTAAGTACCTGATTGAAGATATCATTAAGCTTATTAAGAGTTAAGTCACTCATTAATTCTTCTAAATCAACAGGCTGCTCATACTTAAGAACTTCTTCTGGAATTGTAGGCTCCTTATAGAAAACTAGGCCCGCATCCATCTGTCTATCTCTAAGCTGATAAGAAATTGTCTTGTACATTTTGTACTCTAACAACTGCTGTACCAACTCAGCACGTGGATCCTCAGGTTCCTCACCTTCCTCAGTCTTTTCCTCCTGTGGAAGAAGCATACGACTCTTAATATCTAAAAGTGTAGTCGCCATCAAAAGAAACTCCGACATTACATCCAAGTCGCTATTATCCATAGCCCTAACATATTCCATATATTGATCTGTAATCTCAACAATAGGAATATCATAAATATCAACTTTATTCTTATCTATCAGGTGAAGAAGCAAATCCAATGGACCCTCAAACGCCTGAAGCTTAACATTCATCTCCAAGTTTTTTCTCCCTATACTTTGTACGCTCAGTGGCAAGCAACCAACTCCATGTATGCCTGTTACGTCAACAAGCATTAGCAATTCTCCGGTCGGCAGCACGCCTCCATTGAGAATTCAAATAGCTTGTTTACTACAGGCAAAATAAATTATTGAAGCTTGCCCCAAACATGCCAGTCTGCAAATTTAAAGATTAATTAGAATCTTCTACGAACAAAAATAGTCTCATACGACTACGCATGAGACTATTATAAAAGACTATATTGTGTGTGTCAATACAGCTGACCACAAGATTTAGTATTCTGACAATTCTACATTGCCTCCAAAGTCTTTCTAATTTCTACGATAAAATCACGAGAATTAAGGACTGTTGGGTTTTGGATTGATGTTATAAGAGCTAAATCCTTTGTCATCTTTCCATCTTCGATTGTCTTGATACAAGCCTTTTCAAGCTTATCTGCAAAAGCTGAAAGCTC
>JAILAV010000083.1 GCA_024681435.1 Pseudobutyrivibrio sp.
ATAATTCTATCATCAGATTCATCTGATTTTGTGCTATTAAGCGATGTTGCTCCTGATATAATTCAGGAGATTAGATATTACTCTACATACAATTTTATTGGTGACAGAGTAGATGGATATGAAGAACCAGTAGCTTTGATGACAAAGGAAGCAGCTGTTGCTTTAAAGGTTGCAAGCGATGAACTAGTAGCAAAGGGATATCGCCTGAAGATTTAAGATGCTTATCGTCCACAGATGGCTGTTACTAATTTTGTAAATTGGGCCAAAGATATAAATGATACTAGAATGAAGGAATATTTTTATCCTGAATTAGACAAGTCAGTATTATTCCCACAGGGCTATATTGCTGAGCATTCAGGTCATAGTCGTGGTAGTACAGTTGATTTGACACTATTTGATATGTCTACTGGAAAAGAAGTAGATATGGGTGGTACATTTGATTATTTTGGTGAACTTAGCCACCCTGATTATATGGAGATAACTAAGCAGCAGTATGCAAATAGAATGCTACTAAGAGAAATGATGCTAAAGCATGGATTTAAACCTCTTGAAGAGGAGTGGTGGCATTTTACATTGGCTAATGAACCATATAAGAATACATATTTTACATTCCCTGTAAGCACTGAATCTGTGTTTTTTCATAACTAGAAATTTCCGCTGGGACTCTTTTTGATGAATATTTTTATAGTACTAACAGTAGCGTTCCAGCACCTATAAGTGCGCATCCTGCAAGTGATTTTATAGTAAAATCTTCATGCAAAAATATAAATGCTAAAACAAGAGTGATAACTACACTTAATTTATCTATAGGTACGACTTTAGATGCATCACCAATTTGTAAAGCCTTATAGTAGCACATCCAAGATGCGCCAGTAGCTAGGCCGGATAGTATCAGAAAAATCCAACTCTTTCTGCTAATGGCAAATATTCCATTTTGAGTATGAGTGATAAAAACCATTATCCAAGCCATGCCCACTACAACTAGAGTACGTATAGCGGTAGCAAGATTAGAGTTTACTCCTTCAATACCAATTTTAGCTAAAATGGAAGTTAAGGCTGCAAATATTGCTGATAACAATGCAAATATAAACCACATATTAACCCTCCCGCATTATGCTTCTAACTGAGTGCAACACTATTATACCATGAAATAGTATTATAGAGGAAAATAAAATCGATGCTCTATAGCTAAATATAGAATATAATAGGTCGGGGAAAGGCACCAAAGTAAGATTTAGGAGGAAAGATAGATTAATGATATATATTGGATGTCACTTGTCGGTGACAAATGGATATGAAGCCATGGGAAATCAGATGGTGGATTTTGGTGGCAATACTTTTGCTTGGTTTACAAGAAACCCAAGAGGTGGAAAATCAAAAGATGTTTCTGATGAGGATGTAGCAGCACTTCAGGAGGTACTTAAAGATAATGAATTTGGAACTCTAGTAGCACATGCTAGTTACACAATGAATCTTTGCTCAGCCAAACCTGAAACAAGGGCCAATGGGCTTGATATGTTAAAACAGGATCTTCAGAAAATGGAAAAGCTTCCAGGGCAGTACTATAATTTCCATCCAGGTTCTCATACAGGCCAGGGAGCTGAAGTTGGAATTCAGCAAATTGCAGATGGACTAAATGAAGCATTGTGGTCTGATATGCATACTACAGTTTTGCTTGAGACTATGGCTGGAAAAGGCTCAGAGGTTGGGCGAAGTTTTGAAGAATTGAAAAAAATAATAGACCTTGTTCAATGCAATGATAAGCTTGGAGTATGTTTTGATACATGCCACACTTGGGACGCAGGATATGATTTGGTAAACAATCTTGATGGAGTGTTAGAGCAGTTTGATAAGATTATCGGATTAGACAGACTAAAGGCAGTTCATTTTAATGATAGTAAAAATGATTGTGGTGCAGGTAAGGACAGGCATGAAAAGCTTGGAGAAGGTTTTATTGGAATGGATGCCATGAGAAAAATAGCAACCCATCCTGCATTTCAAGGCCTTCCATTTATTTTGGAAACACCAAATGATGATGCAGGGTATATAAAAGAAATAGCCACTGTAAACAGTTGGTTTTAGCGCTATTGGTACAAGTAAATTTAATTTTAGTTATGATAAAAATTTAACTATAAAATCATTAAAAGAATTGATATAATTATCAAGTGTGGGTAAAAAAGAAAAAATTAAGAGTAAAGTAATGCATTCTGAAAATATTGAAAATAAGGGCAGTGACAAGACTGAAATCAAAAAGAGACTGAAACAAACTATTAAAGGTGTAGCTGAAATAGGAGTTTTATTTCTTCTATATATTTTGATATTTGATTTAACAGGATTCGGTATTCCGTGTGTATTTCGTAGTATTACAGGATTATTGTGTCCTGGCTGTGGAATGACTCATGCCTTGGCTGCTACATTTCATGGCAATTTCAGTGAAGCAATGCATTATAATGCTTTATCCCTCACTTTATTTCCAATACTTATAATATATTTGGTAATAAAACTAGTACAGTACGTAATTAACGGAAGAGACACTTTTAAGCCTGTGGAGATCGTGTTTTTGCTAGTTTGTATGGCAGTGTGCTTTGGTTATTTCATATTACGTAACAATCTATTTTAAGGAGGAAAATGTATGTTTTGTTCGCAATGCGGAAAGGAGATACAGGAAGGCGTAGGATTCTGCCCTTACTGTGGAGCTAAGCAGAACAGTAGCAACAAGTCAATCGACAATATGATTGATAATGCTGGAGAGGAAATCGGAAGTGGTATCGATGATGCGGTAAATGAATTCAAGGATTCATTTAAAGATACAAGCGAAAAGATTTCTCAAAAAATTGAAGAGGCTGACATTAAGAAGAACTGGAAAGATTACTTAACAATGGAAAATATGGAAAAATTGGCTGCTTTTGCATTAATTATTCCATTGTTTATGGGAATTGTTAATTTTGTATTAACTGGTGTATTTGCTGGTTTTGCATTTATTCCAGGTATAGGTTTTATTTTTGGACTTCTTCTAAAAATCGTTAGATTATTATTTGTAGCTACAGCTATCTGTGGCGCTGTAGCTTCTGGATATGTTCTTTACAAAAATGAAGCAAAGAGAAACACATGGAGTTATATTCTTTTTGGCTTAGATGTTGCTGCAGCACTTGCATGTATTTTAATTCTTTTCTGGCCTGTAGCATCATGGTGGGATGTTCCAGCATGGGTTGGTCCAGTTAGAAAAATTCTTGGACTTGTAGCATTAGTATTTGGTGTAGATGCAATTTCACGTGTAGTTGTTCAGAATAAGGGCATGGAGTCAGAGCCAAATGTTAGCGCTGACATTGATGCTTACAAGACTTGGTATGAGAATTACAAGAAGAATCAGGCTGTAGAAGAAAGCAAAGAGACAGCTGTAGCAGTTGCAGAAGGTCCAGAATCATATTTTGATGGTACAGGAGCTTCACTTCTTGGTTTATTAATTATAGCAATGCTTGTTACTTGCATTACTTGTGGTTTAGCAGCACCATGGATGATTTGCAAGGTATTGAAGTGGAGAAAGAGCCATACAGTTATCAATGGCAGACGTCTTGCTTTTAATGGTACAGGCGGTTCTCTATTTGGACACTGGATCTTATGGGAAGTTCTTTGCGTTATTACATGTGGTATTTACTCATTCTTTATGTATGTAGCATTAAGACGCTGGGAAATGCAGCATACTACATACGAGGATGAACCATTAGTAGCAGGTCAGTTCGAAGGAAATAGCTTCGAGTACTTAGGATATGGAATTCTTCAGGCAATCTTACTTGTTGTAACTTGTGGTCTTGCAGCTCCTTGGACAATTACAATGATTCAGAAGTGGCAGATGAAGAATACCATCGTTGCTAATGACAGAATGAAGTATGAAGGCACAGCATTAGGACTCTTGGGTCAGTATATTATCGTAGCATTACTTTCTTGTGTTACATGTGGAATTTACTACTCATGGGGAATCGTTAGAATCAACAAGTATATTTACGCACATACACATGTTGATAGATAATTAGTTTTTTAGAGCGGCTTAGGCCGCTCTTTTTTTATACATATTGCGATGAATAAATCAATTGAGCACTACTAAACATAATGTTAAAATATATTAGGGGATATTGTAAATGCGAAATCTATGGAGAATAATATTATGAAGAAAAAATGCATAGGGGTTTTACTTGGCATAATGGCTTTGACAATTTTGCTTAAGCCGACCATAGCTGAAGCAAGCAGTGAGTACGAAGAGGCTTTGGCATACTATTATGATGACTACTATATTGATTCTCTAGATATTGTCATGGATGTAAATGAGGATAATACTTTTCATATTACGGAGAAGTATGTTTACAATTTTGTTGAACCTCATCATGGTCCGACAAGAGATTTTATAGAAAGTCATACAAGATTACGAGCAGATGGGTCAGAAGATACTATCAGGGCAAAGGTCAAGCATATTAAAGTCAGCTGTCCAGATGCCGTCTCAGACATAGCAGATACCTCTACTGACTATGAGGATGGCACAGACTACAAAACAATCAAAGTCGGTGACGAAGATGAGACATATACAGGTGTTCACGAGTATGAAATATCATATGATTACATTATAAAAAGTCGTGATCCTCTTAAAGATGCAGATGAACTGTACTATAACATAGTAGGAACAGGTTATGAATGTCCAATAAATTATGTAACTTGGACCATAAATATGCCAAAAGATTTTGATGAATCTCAGCTTGGATATTCAGTTGGATATTATAGTACAGAAGGCTATAACATAGACTACTTATATTCAGATGTAAACGGAAAGACAATTACGGGTGAATATACAAATGCTCTTCTTCCCTATGAAGGAATTACAGTTAGACTTCTTTTGGATGAGGGATATTTTACATATAAAGATTATTCTATAGTGGGTTATATAATAATTGCCATAGTGACAATATTAAGCTCAATATATTTCTTTATAAAGCCTGGTCAAAAGCCTGTGGAAGTTGTTGAGTTCTATCCTCCAGATGGAATGAATCCTGTGGATGTAGAGGTAATATATACAGGAATTGCGCCAAAGAAGGTCATCGCTTTATTGCCTTATTTGGCAAACAGAGGATTTTTTAAAATAATACAAGACGGAAAAGTGGCTCACTCTTTTCAATTACAGAATACAGACTTCAGTTTATTGGATAAAGAGGAAAAGCTTTTTATAAAGGGAATGTTCAAAAATTTAGAAGAAGGTGAAACGGTTACAGATAAAGAGCTGAAAAAACAGAAATTCTATACTGTTATCGAAAAGATTGTTTCTAAATATTTTGAAAAGGCTCAAGATCAATTTGATTCAAAATCACTGTGGAGAGCAGCATTAGGATATTTTATTGCTATTGTTTCATATCTTCTTATAGGTATGTCTACGGCGGTATTTATTTCCAACACTGATGTGCTAGAATGTCTTATTGGACTGTTATTTATAGGTTGGTTACCATTGGCAGAGTTATTGTCTGCTGATTTATCGAAAAAAAGTGCAATAATTATTCGTCTAGTAATTGCAGCAGTAGGATTTCCAATTTATGCATGTATCATAGATAATTTTTTTACTGCGTTTATTGCAACAGCACTGACTATTGCTTTATTTATTTCTGCAAGGTCAAAGATTCAGCGTAAACAGAGCACATTGGAAACATATGGTAAAGTACTTGGTTTTAGAAATTTCATTAAGACAGCAGAGCTTGATAGATTGAAAATGCTATGTGATGAAAATCCAAATTACTTCTACGATACCATTGCATATGCATATGCTTTAGGGCTTGAATCAAAATGGATTAAGACATTTGAGGAGCTAGCGATTCACATTCCAGAACCAGATTGGTATGTGGGATTGACCCCATTCCAATTTAATACATTCAATAAAAGCTTTGATAGGATGATGACTCATGAAAGAACCAGTATTGCATCATCACCAAATTCAGGTGGTAGTTCAGGCGGAGGATATTCAGGCGGAGGATTTTCCGGCGGCGGTTCCGGCGGCGGAGGCGGCGGAGCTTGGTAACATAGAGGAATGTTGCGCTTTCCTACAACATATTTTAAGGAGTAATAGTAATACATGAAGGCATATTTTGCAGGTGGCTGTTTTTGGTGCGTAACACCAATTTATAAAATATATGGAGTGGACAAAGTTGTCTGTGGATATTCCGGAGGTGATGAAGTCAACCCTACATATGAGATGGTGAAAAGCCAAAAGACAGGTCACCGAGAGACAATTGAATTAATTTACGACCCGGCAAATGTAACCTACGATAAATTACTTGATATTTATCTTTCAAATGTAGATCCATTTGATGGTGAGGGACAATTTATCGATAAAGGGTTTTCTTATACCTTAGCAATTTATTATAATAATAAGGATGAGAAGAATCTTGCATTAGAAAAAATCAAGGAGTTAGAAAGTCAATCTGGCAAAAAAGCTCAGATAGCCCTTGAACCTTTCAAAAGCTTTTATGAAGCCGAGGAAGAACATCAGGATTATTATCTCAAAAATCCAGAAGCTTTCGAGAAAGAAATGCGAGAAAGTGGAAGGGTTAAATAATATGAGAGAGGGGGATGTTATGAGGGAAAAGCTAAAGAGAATAAAGGTGTTGTTTGGTGATGTTGATAACACGCTTTTATGTTTGAAAATGTATAATGATGAAGGCAAGAGAATTGTTGGATTCGAAGATGCCGATGACTGGCTTAAATACAATATCAACAATAATGCTTACATAAAATGTCAGGCACCTAGAGGTGTTAAGAATTTAATTGATGACCTGCATTTTAAACAAGGGGTAAAGATTTACGGCCTTACAGAATGTAGCAATTCTTTTGAATATAATTCTAAGTACAATAGACTTAGGGAGTGCTATCCAGGTATATTCGAGCATCACGGAGATTTAATCTCCACAGAAAGTCGTCATAAAAAAGTTCTCATCATGAAGATGATTGCAGAGCGTGACGGTTACAATATGAATGAGATAATGTTTATTGACGACAGTTATACAGAGATAATGGAGGCTTTTGGGGCTGGAATTTTATCGATGCACACCACGGAAGTTATGGAAAGATTTATGTAATGTTAGGAGGGGAAAATGGTACCAGTATTAATTTTATTAGGAGTCATAGTTATAATTATTCTTTGGGCAATTGCCACATACAATTCATTAATCAGACTCCGTACACAGGTTGAAGAAGGCTTCTCAACAATGGATGTATATCTCAAAAAGAGATATGATTTAGTCCCTAATCTTGTGGAGACAGTTAAGGGATATGCAAAGCATGAGGCAGAGACATTAGAGGTTGTCATAAGTGCTAGAAATAGCGCATACACATCAGGTAACAAGGATAGAATCGTTCAGGCTGAGGGTGAACTCACAACAGCACTTAAGAACATCTTTGCACTGGCAGAGAGTTATCCAGATTTAAAAGCAAATACAAACTTTATTGATTTGCAGAATCAGCTTGGCGCCCTTGAAAATGATATTGCTAATTCAAGAAAGTACTACAATGGTACGGTAAAGTTGTACAACACAAAAATTCAGTTATTCCCTGCATCAATTATTGCAGCAATTGGACATTTTGAAAAAATCGCCTTCTACGAGGTTAATGATAGTGTAGAGCGCGAAAATGTAAAAGTTGAGTTTTAGAATTTGATTATCAGAAGAGGTATTCCATATGTGAATACCTCTTCTTTTTATTTGAATACCTTAAGCGCAATGTAATATTATTTTGGAATAAATGGAATGCTATAATAAAAACTTATGAAATATATTATAACTAGGATTATACAGGTAATACCTATATTGTTTGCCATAACATTTCTTTCTTTTGCAATGATGCGTCTTGCTGGAAGTGATGTAGTAGAGCAGAAAATGTTGAACACAGGCCAAGTAATTTCAGAGAATCAATTAATAGCTGCTAAGCAGGAATTAGGCTTGGATAGACCATTTTTGGTTCAATATTTTTCATGGCTGGGAAAGCTTCTTCATGGAGACATGGGAACAAGCTACGTTTCGGGAATGAATGTGTTTGATACATTTATTTCTAAATTACCAGCCACGATACTATTAACAATCAGCTCTATCGTATTTACGGTAATTATTTCTATACCTCTTGGAATTTCATCAGCGGTATATCAAAACAAATTCACAGATTATGTAATTAGATTTTTTAGTTTTATCGGAAATAGTTTGCCTAATTTTTTTGTGTCATTAGTTCTTATGTATTTCCTTGCAATAAAGCTGAGATGGCTTCCAATAATATGTAGAGAAGTTAATTTAAACAACATCATAATGCCAACAATCACCCTTGGCATAGCTATGAGTGCAAAATATATTAGGCAGGTTAGAGCTACTGTTTTAGACGAGCTCAGCAAAGATTATGTTATAGGTGCCAAGGCTAGAGGAGTAAAGTTTTCTACTATCCTGTGGAATAGCGTTATTAGGCAAAGCTTAGTTACTATAATTACATTGCTTGCTTTATCCATTGGTAGCTTGCTTGGCGGTACAGCTATTGTAGAGTCCATATTTATGTGGGATGGCGTTGGTAAAATGGCTGTTGATGCCATCAGTATGCGTGACTATCCAATAATTCAAGCTTATGTAATGTGGATGGCAATAATATATGTAATGGTTAATTTGGTTACGGATTTGTCATATCGATTCCTTGATCCAAGAATTAGATTGGGGGATGCACAATCATGAAGAAAAAGAAATTAATTGTATTTGCATTTCTCGCATTACTGATAGTATTAGTTGCAATTTTCGCAAAATGGTTATGTCCATATGATCCCTATGAGCAGGATTTAAGTGCTTCATATCAAGCACCTAGCTTTATCCACGTAATGGGAACAGATGCATATGGCAGAGATATGTTTTCCAGGGTGATTATAGGTGGACAGGTTAGTATTTTAGCCACCCTATTATTAGTTGGTATTATTTCAATAAGCGGTACTTGTATAGGAATCATCAGTGGATTCTTCGGCGGTACTGTAGATATGATTGTAATGAGAATATCAGATTTATGTCTGGCATTTCCAGGATTGGTTTTCGCACTTGCAGTAGCGGCCATACTTGGAGGTGGTGTATGGAATGCTGTTGTAGCCCTAGCTTTAATTAGCTGGCCTAAATATTCCAGAGTTGCAAGAGGTTTGACATTATCAATAAAGGATTCAACCTATGTTGCAGCAGCAAGGCTGGCAGGGGACAATAGCTTTCAGTTAATAGGCAGACATATTTTACCTAATATCATTGGACCGATTTTAGTAACAGCAATGCTTGATATTGGAACAATGATGATGGAGTTGGCAGGCCTGTCATTCCTTGGATTAGGTGCACAGCCACCGGTGGCAGAGTGGGGAAGTATGATGTCCAATGGACGAAGCATGCTTCAAACATATCCTTGGGTTGTTCTATCACCAGGCATAGCAATCTTTATATCAGTAGTAATATTTAATTTATTTGGTGACACAGTTAGAGATGCGATTGACCCAAAAAGCAATCGCACTAAATAAAAATTGAGGAGTATTATAATGAAAAAGTTAGTAGCGTTAATGCTTGCAGCTACAATGACAATTGCGACATTTGTCGGCTGCGGAGCAAGCAACAAAGAAGAAAAACATGCTTCTACAGGAAGCAAGGTATTTGTATTTGGAGACACAACCTTCAATGCAGAAAATGAGGAGGCAACAATTGATCCTCATGATACATATTGTGGTTGGCCAGCAGTACGTTATGGCGTTGGCGAGACATTGTTTAAATTTAATGACAGCATGGAGTTGGAGCCATGGCTTGCAGAGTCTTATGAGAATGTTGACGATTTAACATGGAAGGTCACATTAAAGGATGGAGTAACTTTTTCTAACGGAAATGTGGTAGATGCTGAAGCTGTAAAGGCTTGCATTGAGGATTTAGTTGCAGTTCATGAAAGAGCTGCCGGTGATTTAGCTATTGATTCAATTGAGGCTGATGGACTTACACTTACAATTAAGACAACAACTCCGAAGCCAACACTTATCAATTATCTATGTGACCCTTATGGTGCAATCATTGACGTAACAGCAGGAAACGAGGGCGGTATTGTTGTAGGAACAGGCCCATTCGTTGCAACTGATTTAGTTACAGGTGACCACATTAATCTTGTAAAGAATGATAATTATTGGGATGGCGATGTTAAGCTTGATGAGGTAAAGGTAATTACAATTTCTGATGGTGACACACTTGCTATGGCACTTCAGAATGGTGATATTGATGCTGCATACGGAATGGCATATGCAAGTTATCCAATATTTGAAAATGATGATTACACATTTACAAGTACATCTACAAGCCGTGTGTTCTATCTTCAGATGAACTACAATTCAGACATCATTGCAGATGACGCTGTCAGAGCTGCTATTGCAATGGGTATTGATAAAGAAAGCTTTGTAGACACATTATTAAACGGATATGGATATGTTGGTGCAGGCGCTTACCCAGATTCATTCCCATTTGGTAAGGGCGTAAATGTTCAGACTTATGATCCAGAAGGCGCAAAGAAGGTTCTTGAAGATGCTGGCTGGAAGGATAGCGATGGGGATGGAATCCGTGAGAAGGATGGCAAGAAACTTTCAATTAACTGGGTTTCATATCCTAGCCGTCAGGAGCTTCCTCTTTTAGCAGAAAGCGCTCAGGCTTCATTAAATGATATCGGTATTGATGTTCAGTTAAATATCACTCCAGACCACGGAACAATTGTGTCAGAAAAAGATGGTTGGGATGTTTATGGAGCAGCATTTGTGACATGCGGTATCGGAGATCCAATGTATTTCTTCAGCACACACTGCTTAGCTGATTCAACAAAGAATAGAGGTTCATATTCAAGCACTGATTTAGATGCTTTAGCAGCTGAGATGAATGAAACATTTGATACAGACGCAAGAAGCGATATTGCTATTAAGATGCAGCAACAAATTCTTGATGATAATGCATTTGTATTCTGCTCATTCCTTAAGATGAGCATGATTAGCAAGGCCAATGTTACAGGACTTGTAGCACACCCTTGTGACTATTATGAAATCACTGCAGATTTAGATATAGAATAATATGATGCAAAATAATATTTTAAAGTACGAGGCAGTCAGCATTTCCTTTGCTGAAGAAAAAGCTGTTAATGAAGTCAGTTTTAACCTAAAAAAGGGAGAAATATTAGGTGTAGTAGGAGAGTCCGGCAGTGGTAAATCTACTATTATAAAGTCCATCATGAGGATTCTAAACAGTGATGGAGTGATTGATTCAGGCAGGATTATTTTTGAAGAAGATAATCTTTTAGATAAATCAGAAAAAGAAATGCAGGGAATTCGTGGGGCAAAAATCGGAATGATATTCCAGGATTCTGCCTCATCCCTTTGCCCAATCAGAACAATTGGAGACCAAATAATCGAAGCAATGAAAGCTCATGGAAAGGCTGATAAAGCACGTTTCAAGGAGCATGCTTTGACTTTATTTGAAAAACTTAATTTTAAAGATGTGGAACGTATTTGGGATAGCTACCCATTTGAGCTTTCAGGTGGAATGAATCAAAGAGTAGGAATAGCAATTGCAATGTTGCTTAACCCACCACTTCTTTTAGCAGACGAGCCAACCAGTGCTTTGGATTACAAGGCAACTAATCAGGTTATGGACGAGCTAAAGAGATTGCGTGACATCTATGATACTTCAATCATACTTGTTACTCATGATATCTCTGTTGTTTCAATGGTGGCAGATAATGTTTTGGTGCTGAAGCAGGGCAAAATAATGGAGTACGGGAAAGTGAAATCTGTACTTGAAAATCCACAAAACGACTATACTAAATTGCTGCTTTCAGCAGTTCCTGAACGAGGAAGTGACGGATGGAATCTATCGAACCTATCATAAAAGTTGAAAATTTAAGTAAGACATTCGCCGGACGAAGCGGAGTTAATAAAGAGGCACTAAAGAATGTTTCCTTTGAGGTATATGAGGGTGATACCCTTGGAATCGTGGGAGAATCCGGAAGTGGAAAAAGTACCATTGCACGATTAATAGCAGGGCTAATTCCTCCTACTTCTGGCCACATCTATATCGATGGCAAAGAAAGTAAAGGGATTCCAGAAGGTGTGCAGATGGTTTTCCAAAATCCGCTGGAGTCCTTTAATCCTAGAAAAACAATAGGATACAGTGTCACCGAAGGTCTGAGAAATAAGAGCGCTTCACTGGAAGATGCAAAAGAAATAATCATGATGATATTTGATCAATGTGGATTGCCTAGAGAATTATTTGATAAGTATCCCCATCAACTTAGCGGTGGCCAGTGCCAAAGAGCTGCTATAGCCAGAGCTCTTTCAATGGACCCAAAGATTCTTATTTGTGACGAAGCCACAAGTGCTTTAGATGTAACAGTTCAAAAGACTATTATTGAAGTATTAGATAAGCTTAGAGCTGAGAGGGGATTAACGATTTTATTTATTTGTCACAATCTGTCATTGGTAAAATTATTTTGCAATAAGCAGATTGTTGTCGTGGATGGAAAAATAGAGTAAAATAGAAACTATTCGGAAGCAAACGAGTTTCTGAATAGTTTCTTTTTTTTGGTATAAATTATGAGTGAGATAACAACTGAAAATAAAGCCTATTGGTTGCAAAGAGCTAAGGGCTATTCGGAAGTTAATAAAGAAGAGCTGGCTGGAATTCAGCATGATACCTGGAGCAGATTTTTAAGCTCTGAGATTACAGGCTGCTTTCCTGACAGGGAGCCATCATCCATAAAGGTATTAGATGTTGGAGCAGGACCTGGATTTATATCTACTATCCTTACTGAAATGGGCTATCAGGTTACAGCTGTTGATTTTGCTGAAACCATGCTTGAAGTGGCAAAGGAAAACGCAGGATTATTGGCGAAAGAAATCACTTATGTACAAAGTGATGCCACAGAGCTTCCTTTTGAAAAGGAGTCATATGATGTAGTCTTTTCCAGAAATTTGACATGGAATTTGCCTGACCCTAAGAAAGCATATGATATGTGGCTTTCGGTTTTAAAGCCAGGTGGATTAATGCTTGTATTTGATGCCAATTGGTACACTTATCTTGTGGACGAAGACAAGCGTATTGCCTATGATAGGGATAGAGAAAATGTTAAAATAAGCAGCCTAGAGGATTACAACATAGGCGAAAATTTTGATAAAATGGAACAGATTGCTTACAAGATGCCTCTAACTAACGAGTGTAGACCTAAATGGGATATGGATTATTTAAATAGTATTCATGCAGGAATGGTCACAAGTCAAGAGGATATCGGAAGTATTCTGTATTCTGACAAAGAAAA
>JAILAV010000148.1 GCA_024681435.1 Pseudobutyrivibrio sp.
AAGCTATAACAGCTTGATGAATGAAATGCAAAAGCTTTACAATGCAGACTCAGCAAAGGACTATGAGCCTCTTACAGAGGATGAGAAAAAGGAGATGTCCGAGTCAGAAATTGAAAAGTGGGAGCAGAAGATTAAAGATTCCCTACTTCGTAGAGATACTCAATTGTCAGGTGTTATTTCTGCAATGACAATGTCTATGATGAAGACCTATGAAATAAATGGCAAAACATGTGCTTGGTCAACATTTGGAATTCATACACTTGGTACTCTTAATGCCGAAAAGAACGAGGGATACGCTTTTCATATTGATGGCGATTCAGAGGATAGCTATACATCAGGTAACACAGACAAGCTTAAGGCAGCCTTGGCTGAGGATCCTGATTCAGTTATCGATTTCTTGAAGCAGATGACTAGTGGACTATACAGTTCATTGGACGCTAAGATGAAATCTACTGCCGTTAAATCTATTTATACGGTTTATAACGACAAGGAAATGGCATCTGAATACTCTGATTACAGTAATCTTATTAAGACATGGACAAACAGAGTACAAGATATGGAAGATGCATACTACAAAAAGTTCTCTGCAATGGAGAAAGCATTGGCTCAATTACAAGCAAATTCTTCTTCGATTTCATCATTACTTGGTGGTTGATTTAGGAAAAAGGATGTTTTATACTAAGTAATTTGTCAGGGAGGCGATTTATATGACACCAATGAACGGATACGATGCATATGCAAAAAATAGAATTTTAACTGCTAGCCCAGCAGAGCTGACATTGATGCTTTACGAAGGAGCAATCAAATTTTGCAATATAGCAATTGTAGCATGTGAGAATAAAGAAATTGAAAAAGCTCACATTAATATTAGAAAGACAGATAGAATCATCGAAGAGTTTGAGTTAACTCTTGATGAGAAATACGAAGTAGCAAAAGACTTTCATGCAGTGTATACTTATCTTAGGAGCTGCTTGAGACAAGCAATGATAACCAAGGATCCAGAACAGTTAGAAGAGGTGCTAAAGCATCTTAGAACAATGCGTGATACTTGGAAAGATGTAATGAAGCTCACTGCTAACGGAAAAAAGGTTGGCGGCGAGACAAATATAGCAGGTTAAACAGTAGCCCCTCATATGAGGGGCTAAATTTATGTTGATAGCTACTTGCTGTAGACTATAAATCATCTCGTAGGAGGGTATACGATGGAAAACATGGATTATGTAATAATGCTTAGAGAGTCACTGGAGAAAAAGGCAGATATTCTCAGAGTTCTTCTTATAAGAAATAAGGAACAGACTGCGATTTTGCAGGATCCTAATTCAACTCCTGATGATTTGGAAAAAAATATGAATATGAAGGCTGAGCTTATTGATAGAATCGTTATGCTTGACGATGGCTTTGAACAGTTATTTAGTCGTGTTAAGCCAATTATCGAAGAAAATAGAGAAACATATGCTGATGAAATAAAGCTTATGCAGGAGCTTATTAAAAGAGTCACAGATTTAACAGCAGATGTGGAAGCATCAGAATATAAGAATAAAGAATATGCCAAAACAAGATTTGCAAATATAAAGAAGGAAGCTCGAGAGATTAAAAAGTCAGGTGATGTGGTAAGCAGTTATTATAAACATATGATGAGTCCACAGACAACAGCCGACCCTGCTTTCTTAGATAAGAAAAAATAGAATTTTTTATCTCGAAATACACTGAAAAAAACATATATTTAGGTCACTTTTATAGAAAATAGAGAAAAATTTGAAAGAAATTTGTTATATTTTTTAATGTTTTTAAAAGTCCCAGAAACCCAGTAAAATCAAGGGTTCTGGGACTTTTTAGTTTTGCCACAAAAACAAAAAAATTAGGATAAAAATAAATTTTTTTCAAAAAAGGGTAAAGTTTTTTTCTGTGAAAACGATAAATAAGGTGTAAGGAACAAAAATCCTTACTCGAATTCGAATCTTCAATCAAATTTAATAACCAGGCCAGACACGGATGTTGGGCTATCACAAAACGGATTTAAATGCTAAAAGGATTTGGCAGAATCTCATGGAGGAATTTATTATGGTAGTACAACACAACATGCAGGCAGCTAATGCTTCAAGAACATTGAACATTACTTCAGGAAATCAGGGAAAGAGCACAGAAAAGCTTTCATCTGGATACAGAATCAATAGAGCAGCTGATGATGCAGCCGGACTTTCAATTTCAGAGAAGATGAGAAAGCAAATCCGAGGTCTAAGCCAGGCTTCTACAAACGCTTCAGACGGCGTTTCTTCAGTACAGACAGCTGAAGGTGCCCTCACAGAAGTTCACGACATGCTTCAGAGAATGAACGAATTAGCAGTACAGGCAGCTAACGGAACAAACTCAGAGTCAGATCGTGATGATATCCAGAACGAAATCACACAGCTTTCACAGGAAATCGACCGTATTGCATCTACTACTAAATTCAACGAGACATTCCTTCTTAAAGGCGATATTGGTTTAAAGAGAATGTACGTAAACGCTCATGACGCAGGTCTTGAGGGAACATTAGTACAGAATACAACAAGAGCAACATTCCAGATGGAAACACTTACAGCTGGTGAGAAATATCGTATTGGTGGTGTACAGTACACAATCGGTGCTATGACAAATGCAGAAGTAGCACACGCATTACATCTTGATGATAAGATTACAGGTGGTACAACAAAGGATAATCCAGGTGTTTGGAACCTTGATTCTGGTGATACAATCTCAATCGATGGCAAGACATATACAATCCTTGATAAAACAGCTACATCATCAGACGTAGGAAATGCAAAGATTACAAATGGTTACCTTAAGAACCTCATTGTTGAGGGTTCAACAGTTAAATATAATGGTAACGAAGTAACTCGTTTCTCAAAGAGCTATAAGGCAGCAACTGGTATTGATGGAGCTAACACAACACTTATTAGAGCTACAGCAGCATACAACATGGTAGCTATTGAGCTTAAGGCAGCTTCTTCAGTAGGTACAACAGATGGAGCAGCAGAGACTGTAAATAAGGGCACTGAATACTCATGGGTATACACATCAGTTGATTCAGCAGTAGCTGGTGGTGAAAGTGATTCAGGTACATCTAGCTTTACAGATACAATTCATGGCGACAATAACGCAGTAGTATTCACACTTGATAAAGGTTTCGTAAACGTACAGAACGCACTTACACTTAACCTTCATGTTGGTGCTGACGCAGCAATGTCAAACAAGATCAACGTTACAATCGAGGCTATGAACTCTAAGTCAATCGGCATCAACGGTATCAACGTTTCCGATGCAACTGGTAAGGCTGCAACATACGCAATCGATGCTATCGCAGATGCAATCCAGAGAGTATCAGCACAGCGTGCAGAACTTGGTGCTATCCAGAACAGATTAGAGCACTCTATCGCAAACCTTGACAACGTAGTTGAGAATACAGAAGCAGCAGAATCTCGTATCCGTGATACAGATATGGCTGATCAGATGGTTGAGTACAGCAAGAACAACATCTTACAGCAGGCTGGACAGTCAATGCTCGCTCAGGCAAATCAGGCAACACAGGGTGTCCTTTCATTACTTCAGTAACCTAAGATTGATACCATAAACTTTATTTCCCCACCTCGAAAATGAGGTGGGGAAATATTTAAAAAGATAATTCTAAAAACTAAATAGTAACTTCGAAAACAACTCCTTCGAACTTGTAAGAAGGATTTATATATGAAAGATTTATGAGGTAAGGCTTATGGCATATTTTACAAGAAACAAGATGTTAACAATGGTATTAGAGCTCTATACAGCCAACCACAGATTCGCTCAGGGAGGAACGGGTGATGATGCAGCTGACCTTAAGGTTTTAATAGGATGTCAACAGAAAGCCTTAGTATTGGGAGAATACCTTGAATCCATGGGAATGGATTACTCAGGCATAGTTGAAAAGTTTGAAAAATATTGCAATATGATTTACGATATAAGTGAAAACTTACATGATGCAGAACTTATTATCGATCATAAATTAGATATAGAAAACGTACTTAGCAGTATACTTAACGACATAGAAGAAAAAATAGTAGAAATTAAAAGCATTGATATTTACGACTTCAGAGGATTGGTTGAAGCACCAGGAGAGAAGGCAATCGTTTCAGGAGAGATTAATCGCTTGATTGATAGCTGCCTCGGCAAGGTGGAAGGCCTCACAGAAGGAGAGGAAATGTACAGACCACTTGTAGTTGGAACATATTAATTTGAAAGGATTAAAGGCTCGTCACATGACGAGCCTTAATGTGATTTTATGAACAATAAACCAAAAACTAAGCTACTTACAATATCACTGATGTGTTGCGGCAGGCCTGATACAACAGAGCGATGCCTTAAATCCTTGATGCCTATTAGAGAGGCTATAGATTCCGAGCTGCAGGTTATCGATACAGGCTGTTCACCTGAGACTCGTCAGATTATTGAGAAATATGCGGATGAAGTCTATGAATTTAAGTGGTGTAACGATTTCGCCAAGGCAAGAAATTTCCAGCTTGAACAGGCGAATGGAAAGATGTTTTTGTTCATAGACGATGATGAGTGGTTTTTGGATACTAAAGATATAATCGATTTCTTTAAGAAGCCAGATTGCACAAGCTATAACATTGGCGGATATTTTCAGAGAAATTACCTTGATTTTGACGGCAAAGAATACAGTGATATTGAAGTAATAAGAATGTGTACTGTAACTCCTGAGACGAGATTTGTGGGGAAAATCCATGAATATATCGAGCCAGCCTCTGGAAATGCAATTTTTATGGATGCTAGGGCAGGGCACTTTGGATACGTATATGCCTCAGAAGAGGAAAATAAAAAACATTCAATGCGCAATGTGCCATTGTTGTTAGAGATGATAGAAGAGGACCCTGATAATTTCCGTTGGCCATATCAGATTGCCCAGGAGTATAAAGCATTAGGGGAATTTGATAAGCTTTATGAGGTCTGCAAGGATGGCTTTGATAGAGCAAGTATTTATGATTCTGAAACCGAAAATGAAAACATCAGATATCGCGGAAGCTTTATTTGCGGAATGGCTGTAGCTCTTCAAGAATTAGAGAAATTTGATGAGTTACTTGCGTTATATGACAGTCAAAAGGATAGCCCAACAATCCTACAATTACCTCTAGCTTTCTTGGCTCACTGTGCAGCGGTAATATACTTTAAGACTAATAAAAACTATGAATGCAAAAAAGCCTGCGAGTACTACCTAAAAAGCTACGATAAGCTTGGAAGTGATCAAGTTCAGATGTTTATTCAAGGCGGTCTGTTTACTTCTGAAACATTCAATAGCACAAGATTAAATCTGATATATTGCTTCCTAATGACC
>JAILAV010000172.1 GCA_024681435.1 Pseudobutyrivibrio sp.
GATTTTCCACCAACCCTTATTATGGTTGGAAGAAATGAAATATTGCTTGATGATAGTGTAAATTTGCAAAAGCGTATAAATAAAGCCGGAGGCAAAGCAGTTATAGATATAGAAAAGGATGGTTGGCACGTATATCAACAAATGCCACTTCCTGTGGCTGGAAGGGCCATGAAGCGCCTCTCAGACTACGTATCAGAAATTATTTATATGAATTAGATGAGCCTGTAGCTATCAAGCTCTGATAGTTCTCAAGGGAGGCGTGCTGCCGACCGGAGAATTATCAGGCTTGATATCGTAACAGGCGGACTAGAGTACTAGAAAGAAGATATATATGAGTAGAGATAATTGGTATAAAGTTGATAATGTTGCAAAGGTTTTCTTGGCGACAGCAGCAAAGAGAGATACAAGGACATTGAGGGTCAGTGCAACTCTCTGGGATGAAATTGATCCAGATTTATTACAGGAAGCAGTTTTATCTGCAATTCAAATAAGACCTCAGTTTCAGGTGCGAATCCGTAGAGGTATATTTTGGCACTACATGGAAGATACAGATATTCAACCAGAGGTTACTGAAGAGCATGGAAGGGTTTGCCCACTTCTTTATGCTCCCGGCAGAATGATGCTTCACTACAAGGTTACATATTACGGCAATAGAATTAATCTGGATTTGTTCCATGCAATTTCAGATGGAACAGGTGCACTGGAGTTTTTAAATATCATTGTTTTAGATTATCTAAAACTGAAATATCCAGGAAAATTTGAGGAAACAACTATTCATTCAGGTGCCTCAGAGGATGATTTGAATCAGGATAGCTACAAGCAGTTCTTTGGAAGCATGGGGTTAAAGCCTTCATCATTAAAATATGCATATCATCCTAGTGGTTTGAAGCTTCCGTACGATCAGCTTCAGTTTTTCGAGGTGCATATGCCAACGGAGCAGCTATTGCCAAAAGCAAAGGAAATCGGCGTATCTCTTACAAGCTATATCGGAGCCAGATTTATGATGGCTATAAAGGAGGATATGCCACCGAGAAAGCGCAAGACTCCAATAAATGTTTCTATGCCGGTAAACCTTAGAAATTATTATCCAAGTCAGACATCAAGAAATTTCTTCAATAACGTAAACGTGTCCCATGTGTTTGATGAGGATATTTCATTTGAAGATCTGGCCAAGGAATTTGATGAGAAGCTTAAGTCAAATCTTACAGAAGAAAATATCAAAAAGCAGATGGATAACTTTGAAACCATGGAGTATGTTGTTCCAGTTAGAGCAGTGCCACTATTTATTAAGCAGTGGGTAGTTAGATATGGTTCAAAGGTTACCGATAAAAAGGTATCAATGGTACTTTCTAATTTAGGAGTACAAAAGCCACCAACAGAGGTAGCTGATATGATACAAAACTACAGTGCCTTTTGTAGCTCATCTAATTTATTTTCAACTATGTACAGCTACAATGGTGACTTGTCTTTAGGTATAACTTCACCTTATTCAAATACAAGGGTAATCAAAAATCTTGTTAGAGGTTTAGCTGAGGACGGGATTAAAATCCGAGTATATGCAACGGAGGTGATTCGATAATGAAGAATTGTCCTTATTGTAAAATTGAGGTTGGGGGCAATTTAAAGAAATGTCCGCTATGCCAGAGTAAATTAAATGGCGATGGAGAACGACCATATTTTCCAAAGCAGACAACACTTCAGATTCAGTCCTTTTTCTATAAAATACAGCTGTTTATTGTATGGGTAGTGGTAATTATGAGCGGTGGATTGGATTTCATGTTTGGCCTTAGAGTGTGGCCGGGACTACACATACATTGGAGCTTGATAGTTGCAATGTGGTTGATAGTTTTTGAATTTGGAATTATGAGATTGTTCAAAAGAGGAATCAGTTCATCAAGGATTATGACCATGTTTGTAATGCTGGTGCTGGTGATGCTTCTTGTGACTTCTTACTATATTGGTTTCTTTTTTATTGTTGCTGAATGGGTTTGTCCAATTGTCATTATGGGGACAATCATAGCTAATTTCGTACTAGCCATGATTGATAAAAGTGGCAATTCAATGGTTTACCTGTTAACTAACCTTATTGTGGGTATATTCCCATATATTGTTTTTCATTTCACAGAAAGAGATTGTCCTATAGCATGGATTGTTTGCTTGTTAGTGAGCGTTATCCTTTTTGTAGGAGCAGTTATATTTAAAGGTAGAGAGGTTGTTAGTGAGATACAGAGGAGACTGAACGTCTAAATGAATAATACGGGGAGTTCTTTTAACAAAAGTAAGCACATCGTCGATAATTTTGAAAGGGCGATGAGGGAAGGTTGGATAGAAGTATATTTTCAACCTATAGTTCGTACGTCCAATGGACGAGTATGCGCCGAGGAGGCTTTAGTAAGATGGGAAGATCCACTGCTTGGAATGCTGAATCCTGCAGATTTTGTTCCTGCCTTAGAGGCTGTTAATCAGGCTCATAGATTGGATTTGTATGTGCTAGAAAAGACATTAAAGAAAATGAATGATCAGCGTGATAGAGGTTTATTCATGGTTCCTACAGCAGTAAATTTCTGTCAGGTTGATTTCTATACATGCGATCTCGTAGAAGAGATTGCAAGCAGAGTGGAGTCCGCAAAAATTTCAAAGCATATGATAGCTATTGGAATTTCTGAGGGCTCTTTGTCTATTGGAAATGATTATGTAATTTCGCAGATAGAGCAGCTGCAAGATATTGGCTTCCAGATTTGGATGGATGATTTTGGAAGTGGTGATTTTGCACCAGCACTTTTGCAGATTCTGAAATTTGATTTATTAAAGATAAACATCTTTTTCGTTAAGCAAATTACAGAAAGTGAAAGTGCAAGAATTATTTTGACAGAGCTTATAAGAATGGCCATGTCACTTGGTATAGAAACTGTTGCTGAGGGTGTAGAGTTCAAAGAACAGGTGGATTTTTTGCAGGAGATAGGTTGCACAAAACTTCAAGGTTTCTATTACTGCAAGCCAATTCCTATTTCAAAGATATTTGATAGATATGTTACTGGTACTGCAATAGGTTTTGAGAATCCAGCAGAGTCTGAGTACTATGCAGCTGTAGGAAAGGTTAATCTTTATGATTTGTCTTTCACAAAAAATGTAGACGGTCATTTGGAAAATTATTTTGACACTTTGCCTATGGTAATCATGGAAGTGGATAATGAAGGACTTACTATACTTCGTGGTAATAAGTCATTTAAGATGTTTGTCGATCAAAATTACAATGCAAAGGATGTGGAGACAAGGTATTCATATGATTATGCTAATGAGTATATAGGAGTTTATACCGTAAATGCGATTCGTAAATGCGGATTGAATGGCAATCGTGTAATTATCGACGATAGAATTAAATCAGAAAAAACAGTGCAATTGCTAATCCAAAGAATCGCTGTAAATCCTGTCACAAAGGTTTCTGCGGTAGCTATTGTTATCCTTTATGTGACGGAGAAAAAGGGCATTAGTGATGAATTGACTTATAACTATATAGCTAGAGCCTTGTCAGAAGATTATATAAATCTTTATTTTGTAGATTTAATCACTGAGGATTATGTTGAATACAATCCTGATGGAATGAATAGAGATGTTTCAGTGGGCAGACGTGGAACTAACTTCTTCAAAGAAGTTATAAAAGATGCCAAGAAATATCTGTATATAGATGATGTGGAGATGTTCTTAGATTCATTTAAAAAAGCTAATATTAAAAAGAGCATCGAAAAAAATGGGGCGTACTCAATAACATATCGTTTGATGGTTAAAAACGTTCCTACATATGTTAGTTTAAAGGCTGTAAGTGTTAGAAATAATAAAAATAGTATTATCATCGGTGTCAATAATGTAGATGCTCAGATGAAGCAAAGAGAGGTCATTGAAAGAATTAAGGAAGAGCAGAAGACCTATTCTCGTATTATGGCTTTATCAGGAGATTTTATAAGTATTTATACAGTTGACCCTAAGACAAATGCATATGCATGTTTTAATTCCACAAAAGCCTATGACGCTCTTGAAATCGCCATAACTGGTGATGATTTCTTTAAAGACTCAAGACGAAATGCAAAAGATGTTATATACAAAGAAGATATAAAAGATTTTCTAAAGGTCTTTAAGAAAGAGTTTATCTTAGAAAAGATAGATGAAAGTGGTCTGTTCATATACAAATATAGAATCAATATGGGCGATGGAGTGGTTCATGTTTGTCTTAAAGCTGCTATTATCAATGAAAATGATGGGCCAGAGCTACTGATTGGTATCATTGATATCGAAAATCAGGTTGAGCAGGAAATGGAATACATGAGTACACTTATGGCGGCTGAAGATAAGGCCACAAAGGATCAGTTGACAGGAGTTAAAAATAAGCGAGCCTATGCTGATGAGGAGGAGTACTTAAACAGCTTTATTTCGGCAGGATCTTCACCGGCATTTGCCATAGTTGTTTGCGATTTGAATGGCTTAAAGCAGGTTAATGATACCCTTGGTCATAAGGCTGGAGATGAGTATATCAAAGAGGGCTGCCATATAATTTGCGAGGCCTTTTCAAAGAGTCCCGTTTACAGAATAGGTGGCGATGAATTTGTAGCTGTAGTTAAAGGTGCAGATTATGAGTGTATAGATACTCGAATTGAACGAATTCAAAGAGCCAACAGGAGAAACAAAAAAGCAGGAAAAGTTACTATCGCTGTAGGTGTTTCAAAGTACGAAGGAGATAAGTTCGTTTCTGATGTTTTTGATCGTGCAGATAAGGCTATGTACGAAAATAAAAAAATGATGAAAGAAGGGGACTTATTTATGATTGACAAAACTTTAACAATGAGATAGTATTTATGTTATGATAAAAAGATAGGGAAGACCCTAAAAAGAGGAGGATTACTATGAGCGAATTTAACAACTTAAAGCTTGAGGTTGCTGATGAGATTGCCGTTCTTACAATTTCACGTCCAGCAGCACTTAATGCACTTAACAGCGAGACTCTTGATGAGTTAAACGTTGCACTTACTGAGATCGAGGCAAGAGACGATGTAAAGGTTCTTATTCTTACAGGCGGTCCTGATAAAAAGGATAATGCATTTAAGTCATTTGTTGCTGGTGCTGATATCTCTGAGATGGTTAACTTTACAGCAGCTGAGGCACGTGCTTTTGGTATGAGAGCATCTGTACCTTTCTTCAAGCTTATGAATATGAGACAGGTTACAATCTGTGCAGTTAACGGATTCGCACTTGGCGGTGGCTGCGAGATTTCTATGGCTTGTGATATTCGTATCGCTTCTGAGAATGCTACATTTGGTCAGCCAGAGTGTGGTCTTGGAATTATCCCAGGATTCGGCGGAACACAGAGACTTGCTCGTCTTGTTGGTATGGGACGTGCTAAGGAGCTTATCTTCACATGCGATTCTATCGATGCTAACGAAGCATATAGAATCGGTCTTGTAAACAAGGTTGTTCCATGTGAGGAGCTTATGGATACAGCAAAGGCTATGGCTAAGAAGATTGCTTCTAAGGGAAGCTACGCAGTATCTATCGCAAAGGCTGCTATTAACAATGGTTATGATATGGATATCAAGAATGCAGTTGAGATGGAGGCTAACCTCTTCGGTATTACATGTTCTACACATGATAAGGCAGAAGGTATGGGAGCATTCCTTGAAAGACGTGCTGCTACACTTACAGATTTCTAATCTGACAATTAGATAAAGATTAAAGCAAAACGGAGGGTAATCGCCCTCCGTTTTTTATATTTCAAGTTGTTTTAACATCTTAAGATAATCGCTAGCCATAGGGTACACACATTTTGATGGGTCCCACATGGCAATGTAGTGTGAACTAATATCTATTTTGTAAGATAGGAGATGCTTGGAATCAAGAGCTGAATACCAGCCACCGGCTATGGTGAAACATCGACCGGAGCGAAGGAAAAGCTCTACAGAATCCATGCTGTCCAAATACATAATCTCCACTGGCATTGAGCCAAGAAGAGATTTTATCTGAGCAAAATAATTCTTTTTAAGGGCATCCGGCAGGTTCTTTGGAAGGAACAGTGTAGTGTCCTTAATTTTTTGAAAATCTATATATGAAGAATCTCTAAATCCAGGATGATTACGGCCAGCTACCAGATAATAAGGAACTGGATTGGCGGTAAGCTGCATTGTTTTGCATCCTTTGTATTTATTCTTATAGTCCTTCGGACATATTATCACTTCACCCTTTTCAAGAGCTTTAGAAAAGTCTGACTCATCGATGAAATTTGAAAAATGATTGAAGCTTGGATTGGTAGCCATAAACTGACTTGTGGCTTCAACAAATTCGTCAGGAATAACTGTACCTCGCAGGAAATTGATTATGAAAGGATTTTCCATAGTCTTGCTGGTTATTTTTTCGATAGTATCGTCGTATATTCCCTTGCATTTTTTTAGACCATCGTAATAGATAACGCCAGCCTCGGTAAGGGTGATGTTTCTTTTTACGGAGCGATCAAATAGTTTAACTCCTAACTCATCCTCCAAAGAATTAATATGTCTTGTGACTGCAGGCTGGGAAATGAAAAGATCCTCGGCAGTTTTTGTGTAGTTAAGTGTTTCTGCAAGATGCATAAAACAAAATAGATCTTGTATAGTCATGGGGCCCTCCTAAAAATGTATTATAACAAAATCGTTATATCGAATCCACTATTGGTATTAGAAATAATAAGACCACAGGAAGTATCATTTAATTAGATTTTAAAAGGTTCTATATAGAGGAGGATAATACTTATGTCTAGAGAAGAATTAATTGCAAACTTAATCGATTTTGCAGCACTTGCATTCAAGGTAGACAAATCTACACTTACAGAGGATACAAACCTTAACGATCTTGGTACATCATCTGTGCAGCGTGTGGCTATGTCAGCATCAATCGAAAACGAATATGATGTTATGATTCCAGTTGCTCGTTTTGGAAACTTTGAGACAATCGGAAAGCTAGCTGATTTTGTATTGGAAGAGGCAGAATAATCTAAAGAAGGGAAAACTAAAATGGTACAAAACGTTAAAGTCGGAAAGAATTTGAGAAGTGTTTCTATCGTAGGTATCGGTGCAACACCTTTCATGAATCTTATAAAAAATGATACTTATCATGGACTTACAAATGGTGAGCTTTTTGGTCATGCAGCACTTGATGCTATGAAAGATGCTCACATTGAGCCAAGAGATGTTCAGTATTTCTTCCATGGCTCAGCTAATCCACACGTAATGTTCCATGCTATCACACCAAATCTTCAGGTGGCTGATTGGTTCGGTATGAGAGGCAAAGGTTCAATCTCTCACTCAGAGGGGTGCTGTACTGGATATATCGCTCTTGAGGAGGCAGTGTTTGCAGTTGCATCAGGTGCCTACGATGTAGTTCTTACAGGTGCTTGTGACTGTGGTACAGGTATGCCGGATGGTAACACACCTGATCACATGAGAGTTGAGCTTTCAACAGAGGTTCTTTTCCCGGATCTTGATTCTATTTTTGATAGAGCATACGGCAGATATTTAGGTGGTGGTCCTGGTATGAACCACGATGACTGGATTAACTTATATGCTCACGAGAATAATCTTACACCAGATGAGATTGATGATGTATTAAATCATCAGTCATATCATATGAGACGTGCTGGTGCCCTTTGCCCACGTGCTATTCGAAGAACAACATTTGATGAAATGGCAAAAGAGGCCGGATATGATGATGTTTGGGAATATATGAAGAGTCCACACAACCCTAAAATGACTCAGTATTTAAGAACAAGCTCTGACTCATGTGTTGCCGATGGTGCAGCAGCATGTATTGTAGTTCCTACAGAAATTGCTCACGAGTTTACAGATAAGCCAATTGAAGTACTTGCTACAGGTGCATCTGTTCTTGATGCTATCGTTCCACATCTTGAGAAGAAGGCTACAGCCGAGGCTGCCCGTCAGGTATTTGAGGCTACTGGTCTTACAGCAGATGATATGGATCTTTTATTTGTAAATGATTTCATCGGTTCGTCAGCATTCCTTGCTGCTGAGGAGATTGGATATCTTCCAAAGGGTGAAGGATGGAAATATGTTCTTGATGGACGTATTGCATATGATGGCGACAAGCCAATAAACACAAACGGTGGACGTACTTCTTATGGTCATGCTTTTGGTGCATCAGGTCTTGCTGATGTATTCGAGGCTGTTACACAGATGCGTGGCGAAGCAGGACTTCGTCAGGTTAAGAAGCTTCCAAAGCACGTATTCTTACGTGGATTTGGTGGAGCTCAGAATGTTCGTGCTACTATTCTTAGAGCAGGATTTTAAGGAGGTACAAAATGGCAGATAACAATAACACAATCAAAACAGAAGACTTCTGGAATCCTGAGCATATCGTTGAGAAATTCTGGAATGGTCTTGCTGAAGGCAAAGTATATGGTAGAAAGTGCAAGGAGTGCGGAGCTATCGAATTTCCACCACATCTTGCATGTAATGAGTGTGGATATCACGAGACAGAATGGATTGAGCTTTCAGGAAAGGGTACACTTAAGAGCTTCGTATTTACAGGTATTCTTAACGCACGTCTTGAGCTAGAAGACAAGGGCGTTAAGTATGTTTGTGGTGAGGTTCAGCTTGATGAGGGCCCATCTATCAACGCAATCATCCTTGGAATTACAAAGAAGAAAGGTCGCGAGATTGAGCCAAAGCTTCCGCTTAGAGTAAAGCCTGTATTCTTTGATATGGGAAGATATACAACATTATTCTTCGAGCTTGACGAAGATTAAAAACGTCTAAAAAATAATGCTATGTTTATAGCATTATTTTTTGATATTAGAGAATATATTTATAGAGAATTATCTTTTATTTGCTGGGCACGAGCTAGGATTTTTTCCTTCCAGTCATCGTCTTGAGCGTCCAACTGGTATGTATTGTAGCCATATTGCCTGCCCAATGAGAAAACAATGGTTTCATCATCAATATGAAGAGAAATACGATATTTGCTATGAAGTTTTTGAGGCAAGATGGCTTTATTGTTTTTCTTTTCCGTTCCAGTAACTATTACAGTTACATTGGTATGATATTTCTTGAAAAGAGACTTTATATAGTCAATAGAATAATAATTCGAGCTGTAAACCCATATATCAAAACCATTTATCTCGAGGA
This sequence comes from Pseudobutyrivibrio sp., assembly GCA_024681435.1. Taxonomy (GTDB): domain Bacteria; phylum Bacillota; class Clostridia; order Lachnospirales; family Lachnospiraceae; genus Pseudobutyrivibrio. Next base: position 9,159 of record JAILAV010000172.1, read on the forward strand.
ATCTAAATAAAGCAGGAATACCTAAACGTAATCTATCTTTATACATCTTATTAAATGGAAAAGCCGGTTCTTTTTCTGGACGCATGTCTGAATTGGTTGGGTCAAAAAAACAACTTCATCTAAGTCCATTGTAACTCTTTTATCATGGGTTGAGTTACTTAAAATTTGTTTAATATCGGATTCATGAGTGAGGTTAACAATTTTAACAGGAATGTTTGAATAGCCTAGTCTTAAGGCCACAGCCCACCTGTGATGGCCATTTAGAATCATATAGCCATCAGGATGTATTTTTTAATCAATAATCTATTAAGGAGACTGGCTTTAATTGGCACAGCTACACCTTTGTATTTGTTTACGTCCTCAGAAATAAATGCATCTAACTTTGTGTTTTCATTGATACCTATAATATTTCCTCCTATTTAGGATAGACTCTTTTAAATATGATTTTATCATTATAAATGAATAATGTGTATAATTAGTTAAACGCGGAAAATTTTACGGAGAATAATTAGTTAGAGATGTTAAAAGCTAGCATACCATCTAGAGAAAAGAAAATATTATCTATATTAAATGCCAAGCATGGAATCGTTAATGGCAAGGAACTGTCTACAAAAATAGGAGTTAGTGAGCGTACAATCCGAAGTGACATAAGTCATATTAATTCCGAGTTGGCAAGCTCAGGAATTCATGTTCAGGCTGTTCATGGTAAGGGCTACACTATTTTAGTTAAAGATAGGGCAGCTCTACTTATGATTTTTTCCGAGGACGAAAATATAATTACCAAAGAAGACCGTATAACAGCCCTTCTTTTGAAGCTTTTACGACATGATTCTTGGTATGACCTAGGAATTCTCGAGGATGAAATGTATGTTAGTAATACAACCCTTGAGAAGGATATTAAGATTTTAAATAAAATGATCTTCGAGCAACATCCTTATTTGAAGGTGGAGCGAAAGCTTAATTGCATAAAGCTAGAAGATGATGAACGTAAAAAACGAGATTTATTAACAAGATTTTATGCCAAAAACTGGGATTATGATTCAAAAGAGGGAATAGTTCTAAAGCAAGATGAGTTTGGAGAGGATTTGCTTCGAGAAATTCAAAGCTTTGTTAAGGACACACTTCTTTCCTCAGGGACGCACTTGGATGATTTTGCTTTTATATACTTGACTCTAGCCATTGCTGTCATGCTATTTAGAGTAAAGGAAGGCCATGGGATAAACTGGGATAATGAGGATGTAACTATTGATGAGGATATAAAAGTAGTGTTGGATAATCTTTCCAAAACCCAAGAAATCCAGTTGAGTGAAGGGGAATATTGTTATTTATCCCAAATCAAAAGGCAGCTTGTTTTTCTTTGCCTTAAGACATATTCAAAGAATTTTGTATTAACTAATACGGATATACGATGCCATGAAATAGTCAACAATTTGCTGGATGATTTACTTCGTAAATACGGTATTGATTTTACAGAGGATGATAAGCTTTTTGTAGATTTAACAAGACATGTGCAAGCTCTTGTAAGTGGTATTGTGGCACCTCATTTACAGAATCATGTATTGGGTGATGAGCTTAGAAAAAAGAATCCATTCCTGGGGGATATTGCTCATTACATGAGAGGCTATTTATCTGAAAAGTGTCAGATTGCTCTTGGTATTGAAGAGGAAGATTATCTTCTCCCATTTATTATGTTGGCAGAGGAGGCTCGCTACAAGAAAAAGAGGGGAGAAGGTATCCCAACATCTGTAATCAGTCATTATAACGAAAGCATGACTCATTATCTTATGGAAAAGCTGTCTCGTCATTATGGCGGAGTCTTAAAGCTAGATGGACCTTATGCCATGTACAATAAAGAGCAGATTAATAGGGACGAAACTAGACTGGTTTTAACCACTGTAAAGTTAGATGGGTTTAGAAAATATTTCAAAACACCAATACTTACTGTATCACCACTTATTGATGGAAATGATCAGGCAGGAATTGATTTGTATCTTACAAGCCTTAAATACAGCTATCTATACCAGGTTCCTCAGTATCAGATGGAGAAATACTTTAGGAAAAGTCTTTGCTATAAGCTACCTGATAAGAGTAATTTAACATCGGCCTTAAATTATATTGAGAACGAAATAAAAAAAGAGGTTAGGTTAGAAACAATCAGACCATTTGATTTAGAGGAAAACTATTATTGCAGTCTTTCTAATGGATTTTTGTTCTGCTATCAGATTTGTAATGAAATCAGTGAAACGGTGGTGAGTCTTGTAGATTTAGGTAAAGATTTATCATGCAAACATCAAAGAAATATTAAGACAGTAATGTATATGCTTATTCCAGCAAAGGAAATGAAAACTCTCGGTTGGTTTTATTATATGGCAATGGCTTTTGCCTGGTATCCACATGAATTAAAATCTGTATTTGAAGGTACATCTGTTGAGGATTTGTCATTTAATATAAGTAGAGGATTATAAGAGTAAAAGAGCAGGTTTTGCATTTGCAAGACCTGCTTTTTTATGGGATTGTTTAGAATGATGCAACTGTACTTTGGAGGCTCTTTAAATCACCGTCTAAGTGTTTGTACATCTCTAAGTAATATGGATAAAGCTTATCGTAGGCCTCTTCCCATTCTGGGATAGGTTCTACGATTTCTTTTATCTTAACCATTTTCTTTACAGCATCTGAAAGGTCTGGGTAAATGCCTACGGCATGACCTGCAAGAAGAATATCTCCAAAAGGAACATCTCCTGAAATATCATCAAGAACGTAAACTGGCATATGGAGCATTGAAGCTTTAATTTTGTTCCATGTCATTGATTTTGAACCGCCACCGGTGATTCTTAGATTCTCAGCAACTCCGCCGGCATCCTTAATAGTGTCCATAACATGTCGAAGAGCAAAGGCTGTTCCTTCAAAAATTGAGCGAATAATGTGAGCCCTGTCAGTTGTAAGGTTAAGACCTATGAACATGCCTCTGGCATGTGAATTCCAAAGAGGAGCGCGCTCGCCACCGGCCATGTATGGATAGAAGTATAATCCGTCTGAACCAGGATTGATTTTCATAGCAACTTTGTTCATGTAATCGTAGATATTTTTTCCTGCCTCGATTGAGCTGGCAACATCTGCCTCACCCATCTGCTCAACATACCATCTTAAAGCTGCGCCTGTTGTACCGATTGGACCATCGTAAACAAAAGGCATAGTCTCAAGGCCTACAGGTCTGGTTACAACTGGTACATCTGGAGCTGATGCTGCTGGGGCGCTGGCGAAGATAAGTGATGATGTTCCAGCACTTTCTCCTGCATCCCCAAGCTTGCTAAGTCCGATTGCGTACATTGAAGCCATAGCATCTGAGCAACCGGCAACAACTGGAATACCCTCTACAAGACCAGTTTGCTCGGCAGCCTTTTTAGTTACATGTCCAATGATATCTGTGCAATTCTTTACTGGAGGCATAATATCTTCAAGATTAACTCCGATTGCATCTCCAACTTCCTTAGCCCACTTTAATGTAGAAAGATTCATAAGCTGAGTACGGGAAGCTGTATCAACGTCAATTGTAAGCTCACCTGTTAATCTATAGTTTAAGTAGCTGTTGGCCTGCATGATAGTTGCAGTTCTTTCAAATTCCTCTGGAAGATTTCTCTTGAACCAAAGTAATTTGCCAGGAAGAAAGGCAACACTAGGCTGACCGCCAACAATATTTACAAATTTATCAAAGCCTATAGTATTAGTAACTTCATCAGTTTCAGCTACGGAACGACCATCAGCATAGATGATAGCGTTGTGAACTGGTTCGCCATCTTCATCTAATGGAAGTAGGGTAGGGCACTGAGAGCTGATAGAAATTCCTTTAATATTCTTTACTACATCTTCTCCGGCAAGTGCGGTCATATACTTAAGAATCGCAATTGTGCTTGTCCACCACTGCTTAGGATCCTGTTCAATCATGTTTTGGCCTGGGAAAATCTTGCCAAGGCTTCGAGAAGCTGTGGCAATGAGATTACCCTCGGCATCCATGATATTACCCTTAACATTGGTTGTTCCTAAATCAATGCCAAGAAGATAACATTCTTTCAAGTTCATTCTAATTTCCTCCCTTAATTAGTTTCTCCTAGTTTGTAATTTAGCATTGAAAATATTGCCATTCAATTTCCCTGATTGCCGCTAGCGAGCGGAAATAAAAAAATTGCGGCTATTATGCTAAGAAAGTAAGGTTGATTTAGAAACAAAAGGAGGGAGTAAAAATGTCAGAAAGATTCCCAGGCAAGGATTTATATCCAAACCTATTTAAATCAATTCGTATAGGAAATGTTAAATTAAAAAACAGAATTATCGCTGCTCCAACAAGCCCAAGCATGATTACAACAGATGGCTTGTTTACACCAGAGATGGCAGCGTATTTAGAAGAAAAGGCTCTTGGTGGATGTGCCGTTGTTACATATGGTGAGGCAATTCCACATAGCAAAACTGGTAAGAGCCACAACAAGCAGCTTCAGCTTGATGCATTTGGTGTTCGTCAGGGACTTACAGAGTCTACAAGAATGATTCACAACGCAGGCGGTCTTGCAAACATCCAGCTTTCACACGGTGGTATGTACGGTGGACTGGCTTCTGTAGGTGGAGATATCGGTAAGACTGAGAAGGCATACGGACCTAGCGAAATGGAAATGCCGGCAGGCCACGTATATGAGATGCCAAAGGAGCTTATATATGAAATCGTAGAGTCTTATGGAAAGGCAGCTGCTCTTTGCAAGGATGTTGGATACGATATGGTTCAGGTTCACGCAGCTCATGGTTGGTTGTTCAACCAGTTCATGTCACCACTTTTCAATCACAGAACAGATGAGTTTGGTGGCTCTTTAGAGAACAGAGTTCGCTTCCTTTCACTTGTACTTGATGAGGTTAGAAAGAATGTTGGACCAACAGTTGCCATCGAGCTTCGTTTAAATGGTGATGACTTCCAGGAGGGGGGTCTTCACTTAGAGGATTATGTTGAAATCGCAAAGATGGTTGAGGATAAGGTTGATATGTTCAACATCTCTTGTGGAAATCACGAGGATCCTGCAATGTTCTGCAGAACTCATCCAAATTCATTCTTCCCAAGAGGAGTAAATGTTTATCTTTCAGCAGAGATTAAGAAGCATGTTAACAAGCCAGTTGCTTGTGTAGGTTCACTTAATGATCCTGCTCACATGGAAGAAATCATTGCAAGCGGACAGGCAGATATGGTTGAGATTGGTCGTGCACTTGTTGCTGATCCTTATCTTCCAAAGAAAGCTCTTGAGGGAAGAGCAGATGATATAAGCCCATGCTTAAGATGTTATGAATGCTTCGGCGCAACAGGTCAGCTGGAGATGATTAAATGTACTGTAAACCCATGTCAGGGTCAGCAGCTTGAGGAAAAATATGGAGTGCCAGGTCCTGAGTTTAAGAAAAAGATTTTAGTTGCCGGTGGTGGTCCTGCTGGTATGGAAGCAGCTATCACAGCAGCAAAGAGGGGACACGACGTAACATTAGTTGAAAAAGATAGCAGACTTGGTGGAAATCTTCACCCAGCA
>JAILAV010000200.1 GCA_024681435.1 Pseudobutyrivibrio sp.
TCTTTAAATTCTCTTACCGTATTCTTTTTTGAAAAGTATTGTCTTACGTTTAAACCAATAGAACTCAGCAAAATGCCGAGTCCTACTGCTATCACTATAAAACCAATTAATTTTCTATTTGTGATTTTCATATTATTTATAATTCTTTTTCTTTCCAAACACCAAATATAAACCAAATAGTATCAAGAAAATTGAAACTCCATAACCAGCCATTGTTCCAATAAATCCGCCGGTTTTAGCAAGGCGAGGACCATTTGCCTCTTCCGGTTGACTCTGCTCATCTGTATCAGCACCATAATTAACTTCAACATCCTTAAATGTTAATGCATCCACAGGATTTGTTGCTTTTGCAGCCGCGTATGAATGAGATGATGAACTAGAATCACTTGAATCATCGTCAGAAGAGCTATTCTTTTTAGAAACATTATCAGCTACTTCTGCATTTTTTGGCTCATCTACCTTATTATCATCCCCTGCTGTTGATGAAATTAATGGGTCAGCATTTTTTGGTGATGGTGTTTCATTTGAAGGTATTTCTGGTTCTACTACTGGTTCTGGTATAGGCTTTGGTGTTGCCTTTTTGCCTATATCAGTCAAGCTAGCTTCCTTAAATGTATCGCCTGGAGTCTTCATCTTCATGGAAGTTACGATATTGCCACTTCCATCTTCTTCACCAATAACCTTAAATGTTATAGGCTCAACTGGATCGTATCCTTCAATTTCACCCTCAGGCATGATTACATATTCATCTTGATAGTTGAGATTGTATTCATACTCCTGATTATCTTCGTCAAAGTTGAACCAATCCACCTTGGTAAGCTTTTTGCTTAGTGAATCCTTTGTAAAGATTGCAAACTTCATGGATTTGAATATATCTGGGTCGATGCCAAGGGTAGTTGGGCTGAAGGTAACAGTAGCCTTTGGTGAAGTATCATTTCCATCTACATCAGTTGATGAACTATACTCATCCTTCATAATTATTTTCTTATCAGAAACTATTTCACCATTAACTTTGAGTTCCAAATCAGCTGTTATTTCAAAAGGAATTGCATCTGCTTTTTCATAGCCTACTGGTGCACTTGCCTCGATAAGATAATACTGTCCATCAGGTAGTGATAATTGCTTAGCACTCTCACTTGATGTCCACTGAGCCAATGGATTTGAGCCACCCGCACTTTTACTAATAATCAACTCTGCACCTTCAATGTTATTTCCCTGAGTCGCAGATATTTTGCTTATTGAGATTGTTGCAGAATTCATTGGCACATCAATCATTACTAACTTATCTGAACCAATCGAATTAAATGCATTTCCTTCGCGTTTATAAAGAGTTCCATCTGTTCCAACTTTGAAATCAATCGGATTAGCTGTTTTGTAACCAAATGGTGTAGACTCTTCGGTCAGTGTGTATAGAATATCAGCGCTAGCTTTAAATGTTTTCGCTGCTGAACCTGATGTCCAAGATTCTGCCGTTTGCTTTGTACCAGCAGAATCTTTCCATGTAATGGATAGCTTTGCGCCTGTAACCGCATTTCCCAAACCATCCTCTTTAGAAATACTTATTTCTTTTGTTGGCTTGGCATTGTATAGAGTATTACTTGCCTTCTGATTTTTAGCGGCATTCAATCCCTTATCTGGTGTTGTAATAGTCTTACCTGTTTTATATTCCTCAGGAATGATGTATCCCTCTGGGGCTGATGTCTGAATAATTTTGTATTCAGTGTTAGGCTTAATATCTACTCCCTTTAGAAGGATTTCACCCTTACTACTAATATCAGCCTCGGCTATTACTTTTCCACTAGATGGATCAACCATCTGGAAATGACCTTCCTTCAAAAGGATTGTTGGGTCATTTTCATCTCTAAGCTCTGCAACGTAATATGTGTAGTTATTAAAGTTGACACTTGAAAAATCTGTCTGTTTATAAGAAACCTCAGAAACATTTTTCTCTTCAGCTCCATATCCCTTTAACAATACGTTGTTTTTAAAATCACCCGCTTCTGCGTTAAGCATATAGGCTGTATATGTGAGAACGAATGCCTTTCCATCCTTATCCTTTGGCACTACAACCTCTAGCACAGTCTTTCCGTTAACTATATTAGTTCTTATTGTTGGGCTTGTGATTTCTACATTCTTTGTCAAACTACCATCAGTTGCTACTGTAGCTTCATATAAATGTATAGAATCTTCTTTAAGAGAAAGACTAGCTCCTAAAGTATCTTGAATAACTACCTCATTAATTGAAGTATCAGTATACAACTTCTGCTGCGCAGGATTAAGCGAAACTGTATAATCAATAACTTCATTATTGCGTTTGCCTGCTTTTGAAATTACCTTATTGGTGATTTTTGTAGTAGTATCTGAAGTTGTTGTTGAAACACTACATTGATCACTAGTTAATGTCGCATTATTTTTTATTATAATATCGCCAGAATCTTTAAATGTATCACCATCTTTTACTTTTGCATTAAATGTAATCGTTTGTTTTCCGTTTATAGTGCCAAGTGAAAATGTTAATGTATTCGTTGTTTTATCATAAGTAGGAGTGGCACCTGTAGCAGAACCATCTACATATTCTAATTTTTCATTAAGTATATCCGTAACAACTACTGTATCCATCAGCATATTATTTGTATCAACCACGATGGTATACGGAATAGTTCTTGTTGAATAATCATATGTTCCAGCAGTCTTTTCAATTACATTACTTTTGCATACCTGTGGCGCTGAGTCTGTTGCTTTAACTTCCTTATCAGATCCATAATATAGATTAACTATATTTGTATATGTTTCAGTCGCATTACTTGCCCATACATTATTATTAGTTAGTTTGGTTGTTACAGTAAAGGTAAGCACCTCTTTTAACTCTCCAAAAGTAAATGTCACCTCACCAGCTTTAGATGTATCAATACTAGCATCAGCTAGAGAAAAATCGGCATCTCCTTTTTTTATATTAGATATGCTTTCAAATTTATTATCTTTAGGGAGTATATCTGTAACTTTTACATTAGTCAGAGTCTGTTTACTCTTATTAACAGTAACATTCCACTTTATTGTATGAGTACTAGCATCATATCCTGCGGCTACTTTTCCTATTGCTGCTTTTGGGTCAAGCAATTCATTTTCAAAATCCTTACCTACTGTTGGTCCTTTTGGTATAACAACCTCTTCTCCATTACCTTTCTTGTACTTATAAGTAATGGTTGCCTCATTTTTAGGAACAGCATGGTTTTCCTTTAAATATGTACCAAAGTTTTCTATCTTAGTTTTATATGTGACAACATACTTTTTAGTACCACTCATCTCGCCAAAGTTAAAGGTCTGAGTATTACTAGCATAGGAATATTTCCCTGATGGCATTGTCACTTCATTACCAGAACCATCAACAACCTTTAAATCGCTAATGGTAATTTCAACACCAGAATCAGCAACAATTTTATCTGTCAGAATAACGTCGTAAACGTCAAAACCATTATTTTGAACTGTTACTGTCCATGAAGCTACACCATTTGCATTGACTTCTCCACCTTCTTTGTCAATCCACTTAACTATATTCTTATTAAAGGTTGAACTGGCAGAATCAGAAATCTCTAATTCTTTGTATCCTTCTCCTGCTGGGGCAGTTACTTCAACTTTATTTTGAACTGTGGCTGAAGCTTTTCCACCATTATTATTTTTAGAAAGATTGGCAAGGATATCCATTTTTGTTTGATATGTAAATGTATTTACAGCGGCAGCATCATTATCTTTATATGTCCAACTTAATTTTGAGCCGTTAATTGATGCTTTATCACTATCACTTTCATTTATTTTAAATGAACCTGCCACATAATCCTGTCCATCTCCAAATGTATCTGTAAATGTGTAGCCATCCACATATTCGATAGGATTGC
>JAILAV010000228.1 GCA_024681435.1 Pseudobutyrivibrio sp.
CTGTTCTTAACGCTCTTACAGTAGATATGGCACTTGGTTGTTCTACAAACTCAATGCTTCATCTTCCAGCAATCGCACATGAGATTGGCTTTGATTTTGATATTGAATTCGCAAATCCGATATCAGAAAAGACTCCAAACCTTTGCCACCTTGCACCAGCAGGTCCTACATATATGGAAGACCTCAACGAGGCAGGCGGTGTATGGGCTGTAATGAAGGAGCTTGCAGACATCGGACTTCTCAACACAGACTGTATGACAGTTACAGGTAAGACAGTTGGAGAGAATATCGCAAATGCGATAAATAAAAATCCAGAGGTTATCAGACCTGTGGACAATCCATATACAAAGACTGGTGGACTTGCAGTCCTCAAGGGAAATCTTGCACCAGACGGCTCTGTTGTAAAGCGTAGTGCTGTTGTTCCAGAGATGCTTGTTCACGAAGGCCCAGCCAGAGTCTTTGATTCAGAGGAAGATGCTATTGCAGCTATCAAGGGTGGCAAAATCGTTGCAGGTGATGTTGTTGTTATCCGCTACGAGGGACCTAAGGGGGGCCCTGGTATGAGAGAGATGCTCAATCCTACATCTGCAATCGCAGGTATGGGACTTGGCTCGTCAGTTGCTCTTATTACAGATGGCCGTTTCTCAGGCGCCAGCCGTGGAGCTTCAATCGGACACGTTTCACCAGAGGCAGCCGTAGGCGGACCTATCGCACTTGTTGAAGAGGGCGATATCATTGCCATCGATATTCCAAATTACACAATGACACTTAAAGTTTCAGACGAAGAGCTTGCAGCACGCAAGGCTAAGTGGCAACCACGCGAGCCTAAAGTAACCACAGGCTACCTTCGCCGCTATGCAGCTCAGGTAACCTCCGGCAACCGCGGTGCAATCCTTCGTACACCGGAATTATAATAGCGCTGGTTGAGGTATCGTACACAACTTAACTGTTACGCTCACAAGCATTATGCTTTCTTCGCTTCGCATAGAAAGCTTCGCTCAAGAAATATAATAGCTTGTTAGCTACAGATTAAGCTGTGCGCGATACCGCCCAGCTCATCGATGATAACGTAACGGACGGATTTACGAGAAAGGTATAGATATGTTATTAAATGGTTCAGAGATAATAATCGAATGTTTGAAAGAGCAAGGGGTTGATACAGTATTTGGCTATCCGGGCGGTGCAATCCTTAATCTTTATGATGAGCTTTATAAGCACAGCGACGAGATTCATCACGTGCTTACAAGCCACGAGCAGGGTGCTGCCCATGCAGCAGATGGATATGCTCGTGCAACAGGTAAGGTTGGCGTGTGTTTTGCAACAAGTGGCCCAGGTGCTACAAATCTTGTAACTGGTATTGCAACAGCTCACATGGATTCAGTTCCTATTATTGCGATTACTTGTAATGTTACTTTGCCTCTTTTAGGAAAGGATTCTTTCCAGGAGATTGATATTACAGGTATCACAATGCCTATTACAAAGCACAACTTCATTGTGAAGGACATCAAGGATTTGGCTGAGATTATTCGCCGTGCCTTTGTCATTGCAAAGAGCGGAAGACCAGGCCCTGTACTTATTGATATTCCAAAGGATATTACAGCTCCTACAAATAAATATGAATATATGCCAATTAAGCCTATTCCAGTAGGAAGAGTTAAGAAGAACATTACTGAAAAGTCTCTTAATGAAGCGGTAAAGCTTATTAGCAAGGCAAAGAAGCCGGTTGTTTTCGTTGGTGGTGGAGCTGTTCTTGCCAATGCTTCAAAGGAATTAAAGAAGTTTGTTGAGCTCGTTGATGCACCAGTTTGCGACACACTTATGGGTAAGGGCGCATTTGACGGCACAGATGAAAGATATACAGGAATGCTTGGAATGCACGGCTGCAAGGCCTCAAACCTCAGCGTTTCTGAGTGCGATTTATTAATCGCTATTGGAACAAGATTTTCTGATAGAGTTTTAGGAAATCCTGAAAAATTTGCCAGCAAAGCAAAGATTCTACAGTTTGATGTAGATCCCGCTGAAATTAATAAAAATATTATCGCTGACCATGCAATTATTGGCGACGTTAAAGAGATTCTTTCTAGAATTAACAAGTTGCTTACTCAGAAGTCTAATGAGGCTTGGATGAAGCATGTTAAGGAGCTTTCAGAAAAGTATCCTCTTAACATTCCAGCTGAAGGACTTTCAGGTCAGTACATTGTGGCTGAGACATATCGTCAGACAAAGGGCGATGCAATCATCACTACTGAGGTTGGCCAGCATCAGATGTGGGCTGCGCAGTTCTACAAATTCAAAAAGCCACATCAGTTATTAACATCTGGTGGTCTTGGAACCATGGGTTACGGCCTTGGTGCTGCAATTGGAGCTAAGACTGGTAAGCCAGAGAAGACTGTCATCAACTTTGCAGGTGACGGTTGTTTTAGAATGAACATGAATGAAATGGCTACAGCTTCTAGAGAAAATTTGCCTATCATTGAGATCATCCTTAACAATCATGTTTTAGGAATGGTTAGACAGTGGCAGACAATTTTCTACGAGAAGAGATACTCTGCAACAGTCCTTGACGATGGGGTAGATTACGTTAAGCTTGCAGAGGCCATGGGGGCAACAGGATACAGAGTTACTACGAGAGAAGAATTTAACAATGCACTTTCGGAGGCAATGCGATCCGAGAAGCCTGTGCTCATTGACTGTATCATCGATTCAGATGACAAAGTATGGCCAATGGTAGCACCAGGAGCACCTATTAATGAGTTTTTCGAAGAAAATTAATTGCCTAGAAAAGGAGAAAGTGTAATGAGTAGAGTTTATAATTTTAGTGCAGGTCCAGCAGTATTACCTGAGGAGGTCCTTAAGGAAGCAGCAGATGAGATGCTTGATTATAAGGGCTGTGGAATGTCAGTTATGGAGATGAGCCATCGTTCAAAAGTATTCGATGATATCATCAAAGAAGCAGAGGCTGATATCCGTACACTTATGAATATCCCAGACAACTACAAGGTTCTTTTCCTTCAGGGTGGAGCAAGCCAGCAGTTTGCAGCAATCCCTATGAACCTTATGAAGAACAAGAAGGCTGGATATATCATCACAGGGCAGTGGGCTAAGAAGGCTTATCAGGAAGCAAAGATTTATGGCGAGGCTGTAGAGCTTGCATCATCAGCAGACGAGACATTTAGCTATATCCCAGATTGTTCAGATCTTCCAATCACAGATGATATGGATTACGTATACATCTGCGAGAATAACACAATCTATGGTACAAAATTTAAGACTCTTCCAAATACAAAGGGTAAGGATTTGGTTGCAGACGTTAGCTCATGCTTCCTTTCTGAGCCAGTTGATGTTTCAAAATATGGCATCATCTACGGTGGTGTTCAGAAGAACGTAGGCCCTGCTGGTATGGTTATCGTAATCATCCGTGAGGATCTTATCAGAGATGATGTTCTTGCAGGAACACCTACAATGCTTAAGTATAAGACACAGGCAGACAACGACAGCCTTTACAACACTCCACCATGCTACGATATTTATATCTGCGGTAAGGTGTTCAAGTGGCTTCTTAAGAATGGCGGCCTTTCAGCAATGAAGGAGCTTAACGAGAAGAAGGCTAAGATTTTATATGATTATCTTGATTCATCAAAGCTTTTCAAGGGAACAGTAAGAAAAGAAGACCGTTCACTTATGAATGTCCCATTTGTTACAGGTGACGAAGAGCTTGATGCCAAGTTCGTAAAAGAAGCTACAGCTGCTGGTTTTGTAAACCTTAAGGGTCACAGAACTGTTGGTGGTATGCGCGCTTCTATTTACAACGCAATGCCAATCGAGGGTGTAGAGAAGCTTGTTGAGTTTATGAAGAAGTTCGAGGAGGAAAATGCATAATGTACACATATAACTGCTTAAATCCAATTTCTAATAAGGGCTTGGATTTATTTTCAACAGACTACAAGCAGGTAGATACAATTGGCGAAGCTGATGCAGCACTTGTTCGTTCAGCTGCAATGCACGACCTTGAGCTTGGTGACAAGCTTAAGTGCGTAGCTAGAGCAGGTGCCGGTGTAAATAATATTCCACTTGATAAGTGTGCTGAAAAAGGTATTGTAGTATTCAACACACCAGGTGCTAATGCAAATGGTGTTAAAGAGTTAGTATTTGCGGGAATGCTTCTTGCATCTCGTGATATCGTTGGTGGTATCAACTGGGTTCTTGATAATAAGGAAGATGAGAATATTGGAAAGCTTGCAGAGAAGGCTAAGAAAGCATTTGCCGGTACAGAAATTGCAGGCAAGAAGATTGGCGTAATCGGACTTGGTGCCATCGGTGTAAAGGTTGCAAATGATGCAACACATCTTGGTTTAGAGGTACTTGGTTTTGATCCATACATCTCTGTTAATGCAGCTTGGAATTTGTCTCGTAATGTAAAGCACGTGACAAATGTGGAAGATATTTATCGAGAATGCGATTTTATCACAGTACATGTACCTCTTCTTGATTCAACGAAGGGCATGATCAACAAGGAAGCTATTCAGATGATGAAGAAGGGCGTAGTTATACTTAACTTTGCAAGAGACCTTCTTGTAGATGAGCAGGCTGTTATTGATGGAATAGAGGCTGGAAAGGTTCGTAATTACGTTACTGACTTTGCTAATCCTACAACAGCAGGTAAGAAGGGCGTTATCTGTACACCACACCTTGGTGCTTCTACAGAAGAGGCTGAGGACAACTGTGCAGTTATGGCTGTTGATGAGATTAAGGATTACATGGAGAATGGAAATATCTGTCACTCAGTAAACTACCCAGATTGCAATATGGGTATCTGCCAGACAGAAAGTAGAGTTGCTATTCTTCACAAGAATAAGGCAGGTCTTATCGCATCATTTACAACTATCTTAAGTAAAGAGAATGTAAACGTAGATGATATGACAAACAAGAGCCGTGGAGAGTATGCATATACTCTTTTAGATATTAGCTCAAAGCTAAACGATGGGGTTATTTCAGAAATAGAGAAGGTTGACGGAGTTATTAAGGTTAGGGTGGTTAAATAATGGCACAAATATTACCATTTAAAGCTATAAGACCAAGTAAAGAAGAGGCTGCTATTATAGCAGCCCTTCCTTATGATGTTTATAGCAGAAAAGAAGCATACGAAAAAGTAAAGGAGCAGCCAGGTTCATTTCTTGCAATCGACAGGCCAGAGACACAGTTTTCTGAGAGCGTTGATATGTATAGCGATGCTGTATATGCAAAGGCTGCTGAAATGCTAAATGATTGGAAGGCTAAGGGCAGATTTATTCAAGACGCTAAGCCTTTTTATTATGTATACGAACTTTCAATGGATGGCAGAGCACAGACTGGCATCGTTGCTTGCGCTTCAATTGACGATTATGTTAATGGCGTAATAAAAAAACATGAGAATACTAGAGCAGAGAAGGAATTGGACAGGATACGTCACGTGGATACATGTGACGCGCAGACTGGACCAATTTTTTTAGCATATAGAGCTAATCCTACTCTTACAACGATTGTAGAGAAAGTAAAGACAAGACGTCCTGTATACGACTTTGTAGCAGAGGACGGAATTAGTCATCGCTGTTGGGTTATTGATGATATGACTACAAAGGCTCTTATTGCTACTACATTCGATAAGATGGACAGCATTTATATTGCAGATGGTCATCACCGCGCAGCCAGCGCTGTTAAGGTTGGATTGAAGCGTCGTGAAGAAAATTCTGGTTATACCGGCAGGGAAGATTTCAACTATTTCCTATCAGTTCTTTTCCCAGATGATGAGCTGAAAATCTATGATTATAACAGAGTCGTAAAGGATTTAAATGGCCATTCAGCTGAGGAATTGTTTGATGGAATTGATAAAGTAGCTAAAGTAGTTAAAACTGCAGATGCGCCAATTCGCCCAGAAAACAAAGGTCAGTGGAGCCTTCTTTTGGATGGTAAATGGTATTTATATCAGTTTAAGGACGAGGTTCTTACTGATGATCCAGTTGAGGGATTGGATGTATCTCTTCTTCAGAATCTAGTTTTAGAGCCACTTCTTGGAATCAAGGATCCAAAAACTGACGATAGAATCGATTTTGTAGGTGGAATTAGAGGCTTAGAAGAGTTAGAACGACGCTGTACAGTGGACTGCAAAGTAGCATTTGCAATGTATCCAACTAGCATAAAAGAGCTGTTTGATGTTGCTGATGCGGGTCTTTTGATGCCACCCAAGTCAACATGGTTTGAGCCAAAGCTTAGAAGTGGATTATTTATACATGATATAAAAAATTAATATTATTTATATATTACATAGAATTTATACTAAATATTCACAAAGCTGATGTATTATTTACCTGTGTAAAAGAAGTGTATCATTGTAGTTGCTTACGGGGAACAATATATGTGGAGTTTAGATTACGCTATTCCTAGCCTTATGATTTTGTCAGTAATTATAGGACATTATCTATCGCTACCAAGATTGCCTATAAAAAAGAATCTCACTTTTGTATATTTGACTACAGTTGTATATTTAGGAATTGCATTGGATATTATTGCAACATGGGCTGATATAAAATATCAGCTTTTTCCTTCATGGGCGCTATATTTCTTGAATAGCGCCTATTTTATTTTCTTTTTTGCTATTGCGTATGCATTCTTTATGTTCACGGAGCATATTTGCTTTGATTATACATATAATTTCTTCACATCGTACTTGGCGGGCATACCACTTTATGTAGGTATAGTTCTTATCTTAGTGACTCCTTGGACACATGGCTTCTATTATATAGATAGCGAAGGATATCACAACGGGCCACAATACAACATGTTATATGTAATTTGGGGTCTATATATTATTTTATCTTTTCTGGTTATTATAAATAAAAATGCTAAAAACGTAAGAAAGAGAGAAGTTCAGATACTAATCTATAGCACAGTAATTCTTGCGGCAGGACTGATAATGCGTTATATATTCCCATGGATGCTGTTGATGATTATTTTTATTCTCGTTTCCTACATTATTATATTTTTAGGATTCGAAAATCCAGATAACAGACTTGAAAATCGAACTTTTATCTTTAATCGAATAGCTTTTAGAGAATATTTGATGGAGGTAAAACCAGCTAAAGGTGTGGAGGCTTTAGTATTTTGCGATAGAACCTATTCGGAAAAGCTGGAGCTTTATGGAGCGAAGCAGACAAACCAAGG
Organism: Pseudobutyrivibrio sp.; assembly: GCA_024681435.1. Lineage (GTDB taxonomy): Bacteria > Bacillota > Clostridia > Lachnospirales > Lachnospiraceae > Pseudobutyrivibrio. The sequence goes on from JAILAV010000228.1 coordinate 7,198, forward strand.
TATATATTTGGTACAGACATACTTGCATCAGAAATTTCCAAAACATCTTGTATTTTATTTTGGCAATGGAAGATACGTAATGATGAAACGCTGGTGGCATGAAGTTGACTGGGCTATGGTTTGTATTGAATTAAAGGAGCGTTTTTTACAGCCTTGGATTTCAAAGGATACAGAAATATATTTTTCACTGGGCATGAGTTTGATTCATCTGGAAAATCAAGATATGTCTTTTGAGACTTTGTTTAGAGTTTTTGAGGAAGCATTAGCTGTAGCAGAGACTGGTGATGAAGATGTTATTGAGACCATTGATAATTCCAGAATAGAGAAGATAATAAGAGATTTTGAAATGAAGAGAGCTCTAGAAAGAGCTATCGAAAAGAATGAGGTGGAGGTATTCTTCCAACCTATAATAGAAGCAAAAACAAGGAAGATGGCAGGAGTGGAGGCTTTGGCTCGAATTAGAGATTCGGAGGGGAATTTAATCTCGCCAGGCTTATTCATTCCAATTGCAGAAAGAAACGGAAAGATTAATAAAATGGGTAAGCAGGTATTCAAGAAGTGCTGTGAATATTCTAATTATCCAGAAATAAGAAAGATGGGACTTGGTTTTATTAATGTAAACCTGTCGCCAATTCAGTTTTTGAGAAGAGATTTAACGGATATTCTTAATAGTTATATTGATGAGACAGGGGCAGATAGAGATTTGCTTCATTTGGAAATCACTGAGGAGGCTATGATAGACGAGCAATTGATTGATAGGCAGATAGATTCCTTGACCTCTCGCGGATTTAAGTTTGTGTTGGACGATTATGGAAAAGGATATTCTAATATGTCTCGACTGCGTAAATCTCAATTCATAAATGTTAAGTTAGATATGAGTCTTGTGTGGGATTATTGTAAAAAGCCAGGACAGATTTTACCGAGTGAGATAGAAGCCTTCAAGAAATCAGGTTTTGAAATTACTGCTGAGGGAATTGAAACGGAAGAGATAGCAGATATCATGACAGAACTGGGATGTACATATCTTCAGGGGTATTTCTTTTCTAAACCACTTCCAATTGATGAGTTTATAGAAAAATATAAAGTGGGTTAAATAAAAGGATAGCGAACGCCATCCTTCTATTTATTAATTTTAAATTTAATTATGCTGATGCAAAATTCATAATAACTGTTGATAGATAATTGGCATCGTTTGCAAGGTCTATGGCATGGTCGCTTCCCTTAACCTGAATTACAGGTCTAAGAGGATATGACTTGTTCTGCTTGATTACCGTTGCAATCTCACCACTACTTAAGACTACATTAGAACCATTAGGATAAGTGATGATCACATCGAGGAAAGATTTGAAGTAACTCAAATTAAACTTATTACTCATGGTAAACATAATCTCAATAGCCTGAGATGGAGTTTTTGCCTCCTTATAAGACCGCTTTGTTACAAGAGCATCATATACATCTACAATTGTAAGAACCTGAGCCATCTTTCCAATCTGTTTATCTCTAAGCCCGCGAGGATAACCTGTGCCGTCGATATTTTCATGATGATTTAAAATTCCAAGAAGCATGTTCTCTGACAGGTCCTTTGAATCCATAAGTAAATGATATGCATAAAGGGGATGCTTTTTAACTATTTCATATTCTTCTGGTGTAAGCTTGGATGGTTTTCGGATGATTTCTGGAGGAATCTTTTCTTTTCCAATATCATGGAGCAGTCCAGCAATTGCAATATCATGCACGAATTTATCTGTCTCGCCCATATACTTTGCAAGTACAGCAGCCATGGTGCCTACATCAATTGAATGCTTGTATGTATATTCATCACTAATCTTTAACTTTGAAAGATTTACAATGAGTTCGTCAGAATTTTCAATAATTGCATAAACCTGCTCACCGATTTCTCTAGCACCTTGAGTTAAAGATTTAACGTCATCAACATTTTTGTAGATAGATTTTAAAGTTTCCTCTGCATGCTTTTTGAAATCGTCATCAAAGGTTATCGAATAATCTGGGTCTGGTTTTATTTTAAAATATGGTTCATCCGGAATATACGAAATGGTGGCATGAATTTTGCCATGATAATTAGAAAACTTTTCCATCATCGATTCATCAATAATGGTCATTTTCTGACATAGAAGAGCACCCTTGTCTGTATATATGTCTGTCTCAGTAATACAGCCCAACGGCAAGTCGCTTACGTAGCCATTAATTTCTTTAGTCATTATTATCCCCCATAATTCAAAAGTGTCGATATAACGTTATTTTACAAGATTATCGTGAATAATCAAACAAAAATGTAATATTTGTAGAAATAGCATAGTTTTTTATGGGAAAAATTGCCATTATTGAACTAATAAACGGTATTTGGTAAAATTCTATAAGACAATATAGTAATAGTATCTAGGAGATTATATATAATGAAACTTTTATCATTCGCCGTACCATGTTACAATTCGGCAGCATACATGGAGCACTGTGTAGAGACATTACTTCATGGAGGAGAGGATGTAGAAATCATCATCGTGGATGATGGTTCACAAAAAGATAACACAGCTGAAATAGCAGATAGACTTGCGGCAGAACACCCAACTATCGTAAAAGCAGTGCATCAGGAGAATGGCGGTCATGGTCAGGCTGTTAATACAGGTCTTAAAAATGCCACTGGATTATTCTTCAAAGTAGTTGATTCAGATGATTGGGTTGATGAGGCTGCCTATGACAAAGTGTTAAAAGTGCTTCGCTCATCAGTTGAGCATAGCAAGCAGCTTGATATGCTTATTTCAAACTTTGTATACGAAAAGGAAGGTGCTCACCACAAAAAGGTCATGTCTTATTCAAATCTTCCTAAGAATAAATACTTCTCTTGGGACGATTGTGGACACTTCAAAAAGGGCCAGTACATTTTAATGCATTCTGTAATCTATCGTACAAAGCTACTTCGTGATTGTGGAATGGAATTACCTAAGCACACATTCTATGTGGATAACCTTTACGTGTATTACCCATTGCCTTATGTTAAGACAATGTATTACTTAGACGTAGATTTCTACCGTTACTTCATTGGTCGTGATGATCAGTCCGTTAATGAGAAGGTCATGATTAGTCGAATCGACCAGCAGATCAAAGTCAACAAGCTCATGCTTGAAGCATATGACTATAAGAATATCAAGAATGCACATGTTAAGAAATACATGTTCAATTACTTAGAGATGATAACGGTTGTTTCAACAGTATTATTGATGAAGAGTGGTACAAAGGAACACCAGAAGAAGCGCCACGAGCTTTGGGCATATATTAAGTCCCATGACTACTATTTATACAGAAAGCTTCGCTACGGATTCATGTGCGCCACAACTAATCTACCAGGTCACGGTGGTCGAGCAATATCCATAACAGCCTACAAGATCGCACAGAAAGTAGTAGGATTTAATTAATCGAGTTTTTAAGACTAGCTCCTAGATATGGGACTAGTCTTTTTTATTTGGGGTGGACAAATAATTTGCTAGATGATATTCTATCTGAACATAATTTAGTTTCAATATTGAACCAATTCATGGTTCGAGCTTCGAAGGGACGAAGCTTTTTTCCAAGTATGAAGTTAGGACAATAATTTAATAAGCATATTTGGCCTAAACTGTATGAAGTGCAATAAGTACAGTTGATATATGGCTAATTGAAATAAGATTTCGCAAATTTAGTTAGCTGTATTCTTTGGCGTGTGGACTAATAAAATGGAGCTTGTTCTGTAATTATAGTCGTGTGAAGTGGCGTATGACTATAAATTAGAGGAAATATCGTGGATTATAGTCAGGTAATGTGGCGCGCGACTATAAATTAGAGGAAATGCTGTGGATTATAGTCGGTTGAACAGGTGCATGACTATAAAAAAGAGAATAATCCTCAAATTATAGTGTGCCAAAGCAAAGAGTGACTATAAATTAGAGAATATAGCTCAGATTATAGTCAGCCGAGCAGATGCGCGACTATAAATTAAAGAATAATCTTCGAATTATAGTCAACTAAGGCAAAGAGCGACTATAAATAAAGCAATAGGCCGCAGATTATAGTCAACAGAGGCAACTAGCGACTATAAAAACAAGCCAAAAGATAAAGCGGATGAAATATGCAAAGAATATATTAATAGGAGTGAGTAAATGGTTAATTACAAAGAAATTCAAAAAATGATAAATAAAAGAGAGGCAGAATTAGAAGAGATTATTCTAAGAAAGAAGATTGATTTAGCAGATGTGCCAGAAGGGCAATTAAGAGCAACAAAGTGTAGGAATAAGTATCAATATTTTGTTAGAAAAGAGTCGCAGGAAACAAATGGGACATATATTAAGAGCAATGAAATAGAGCAAGCAATACAGTTGGCGCAAAAAGAATATGATGAGAAAGTCCTAAGGGCAGCAAATGATGAACTTAAGATAATAAATAGGTTGAATCGCTTGTATGACAAGATGGTAGTTGAGAGTGTGCCGGAGAGAATGTCAAATGCCAAATTGACTTTAGTTGAAAAAATCGAAAAGACTGATGAGGAATATATAAGAGACTGGTTGAA
>JAILAV010000014.1 GCA_024681435.1 Pseudobutyrivibrio sp.
CATATCCCACATAATTCTTGTTTTATATAAGCCTGTAGCTTCATCTTTTTCTAATTCTGTTTCGTAAGCTTTTCGTACGTCTTCTGACACATTGGCATCAACGATTCCAGGAAATTCTCTTAACCAATCTAGTGTTGTTCCCTCAATGCCAAGTTCCTTTAATGCATAAGCAGCTGTATCCCTAGCTCTGCCAAGTGGTGATACATAAGCTTCATCAATATGAAACTTCTTAATATACTGAGCTAACAGCTGGGCTTCTTTATGGCCCTTTTCTGTAAGCGTATCATTTTCATAATCAGGATCCCCGTGTCTAATAAATAGTAGTCGCATAACAATGCTCCTTTCAAAATGATATGTGCAACATTTTAACATACATTAAAACAGCCAACTAGCTTTATTAACTAGCTGGCTGTTTTAATAATTTTAAATCTAAGTAATATATTATTTATTTTTAGTTTTAAATTTGTAGAATACAATTCCGCCGCATGACAAAATAAGAATGAATGCGATTACTAAATAAAGATTGTTATTTGTAGTTTCTGTAATAGCTTCAGTTGTAGCTTCTTTAGCGGAAAGAGGTACATTTGTATCTTTGATTTTTTTTGTACTTTTTGTTTTATTGTGCTCAACAGTAGTATCTACATCTTCTGAAATTGCTATTTCATTTGTAGTGTTGCTGACTGTTGAAGTAGATGTTTTCTTAGTAGGAGGTTGAGTGTTTTCTACTTTAGCAAGTGGAACAGACTCTTCAGCTACAGTAGTTGGCTGAGGGTTTGCTGCTGTAATAAGAGCAGGATATGATTTAGCTGTATCACTTGATGATGAAGAGTTTGTAGTTGAACTAGAAGTATCTGTTGAATTAGAAATAGGCATATTAGTTACAATAGATACTTCAGTTGTGCTGTTAGATACAGCTTTTTCTTCTGTGTTATTTACAGGAGTAATATCTGTAACAGGTTTCCTTACTTCATCGTTGTTTTCAGTTTTATTAGCTTCATCAGCTTCAGTGAAACCACCGACTTTTACATCAGATGAAACAGCAGGTATATCAACATCCTCAAAGCTCTTTCCAGCAGAAAGGTATAAATTTGACTCAGAAATTAGGATTTTTCCAGAACCTGAAATAGCGTGACCACCACCTAATAGAGAGCGGTCTGAAGTAAGATTCAAACCAAAACCACCAACAGCAATAAGCTTTCCTTTGCCTTGGATGGTGCCGTTATTAAGAATGATTGCATCGCCACCCTTTGAGGTAAGCTGAGATTCTCCACCGCCATAAACTTCAAGTGATGAACCTTCAGGAATATTTAATGTGCCGTTTACTTCAAGACCTCTTTGGCCTACACCATAATCGGCAGCTTCATCAGCCTTTATTGTAACTTCGCCTTTAAATGTAACATTTCCATTTACAACAACTATTGGTTTGTTATTTTTTCTGTTCACATCATCTCTAGCTGAATAATTTGTATGTGAGACGATATGTGCATTATCTAAAGTTGCACCCTCTTGAAGAATAACTTGGCCATTTAAGACTGAACCAGAAAGGAAACTGCCTGCACCGTAATCGTTATAATCTACAGATAGAGTACCACCATTTTTTACCTCAATGATTCCTTCTATTGTTGATTGACGAAGGGTTAGTTTGCCTCCGTATTCTACAATAACTTTTACGTCACTATGAATTCTTGTATTAACTAAAGTAAGATTGCATCCAGATGGAATTACAAGGGAATGACTAGGCTGATCTCCATTTGTAAGCGAAATGATTTCACCAACTTCAGCATAAGTGCCTTCAGTGTGGCTGCCAAACCAAGCTTTGATATCTTTTGGAACCACAACGGTATCTGCGCCCATCTCTGTTATATACCAAGGAGTTTGATCATAAATATATTTTCCATCAGCAGTCTGAGAGCTATTTTCATAAGTAAGAGAATCTAAAAGAGTATTATTTAATTCGTATACTTCAAATGAAACACTATTACTTGTGGCAACACGTCCATCGGTATCAACGAATTCAAGTGAAATATTGTATTTTCCAGCACTTTCTGGTTTACCTGAGGCTTCAATTTTTCCAGACCATATATTATAGAAAAATTCCATGCCAGGACATTCAGGAGTTACACTAACTTTGCATTTTGATGTATCACCATTTGGTCTAATTGCATCAGAATCAAAATTAAAATATTCAACTGTTTTCCATGCGTCATCTGCAATTGAGTCTCTGTCAGTACCATCTTCCACAAGAATTGCTTGTACAGTTACTGAATTGGCTTCTTGAGGTTTGTAACCGACACCTGTAGCGCCAGACACAGCATCGATATCATCTTCACCAATCATCATATGAGAGAAATTACCAGATAATCTAACATAAAGAGTTTTGCCATCTATTGATGCAGGATTATCGTCTTGTGAAGAAGTAGAAGGAATCTCAGGTTCTAAAGGTTCCTCTGGCTCTGAAGGTGTTTCAGGTGTTTCAGTCGCTTCAGGTGTTTTAGAGTTTTCAACTGAAGTAGAAGGTGTTTCATTGTTTTCGCCTTCGACAACGACAGTAAAGCTTTCAGTTTTATCCCTCCAATATTGTCCCCATGGAGATTCTGCTTTCATAGAAACGTGAGCAGTACCAGGATTTTTTGCCTCAATTGATGCATTAGTAATAGAACTATATGTATCCCCTGGATCTTCATCAGTTATGTTAATGACATTTTCATCGTCTATTTCCCAAGTAACATCCAAAGCGTCATAGCCATAATTTTTTGCACATTTAAGTGTAGCAGTATCACCTACTTGAAGAGTAATTGATTCGCCATCAAATACCACACCTTTGTTTTCAGCATGAATATTTAACGACATTTTGTTTGTGAGTAGCATTCCCACAACAGCCATTGTTGAAATGCAGATCTTAAAACACCTTTTTTTCATTTTCACATATCCTCTCTGTTCATAAAATTTTAAAAAATATAGTTTAAAATCATAAAAGTAACATTTATCAAACGATTGATAGTTTAACATAACTACCAATAGTTAGCAATCACTAATCGTTATTCGGCATAACGTACTCGCCTTTTTAATTAATGTATGATAAAATTGCCGTGGATAATTTTGGTTAGGAGGATTAAAAATGTTACCAGAACAGACAATAGAATTTAGATATGATACACAGCTTCTTATTGAAGGAGAAGATTTAGACGAAGATGAAATCAATGATTACATCACTGAGAATTTTGTAGGTGATAGCCTTCTTGCAGTAGGTGATGA
>JAILAV010000044.1 GCA_024681435.1 Pseudobutyrivibrio sp.
AGCATAGGCTGATAGAATGCCTCACCCTTTGTCATGCCATTGTATCCATTCATTGGCGTGTTCTTGAAATTCTTAACATACTGTATAAATTCATCTACAGGCATACCTGAAAATGAAGATGCTATTGCCGCTCCATGCTCATTGCTTAGTTCTTCAGGATATTTTCCTGTCTGGGCAAAATCTAATACCTTAGTAGCCACCGCCTTTTCATATTCTGTAGCCTTATCTTTATATGTAGGATCTCCAAATACTCTGTACACTAAAAGCTGATGGTCAAAATATACAGGGTCAGTCTCACAACAAAGTGTTCCATCTAAATCAAACACTGCAATTCTATCCTCAACTGGAATATAATTGGGGCTGTTCTTATTAGTGATGTCTTTCATGTAACCTGTAAGCTCCACCTTCGTAGGTGAGTCCTGCGTCCAGTAAGAAAGTGGATCACTGCCTTGTGCATTTGCTACTATGGTATCATTTGTCACACTAGTTAACACTATAACGCATAGGAACGAAACCAAAATCCCCTTCAAAATTTTTAATCCTTCATTATTAACCATTTTCAAATTATTCATATCAGTTCCTCCGGACTGTAATGCCTAATCAATATGTATCAAAAAGTCTAATCCCATTGATAGCATCAATAAATCCTTCGCTGAACTCACCTGCGCCGGCTCCGGCTATTACAATACCATCAGCATTTTTTGCCGCATATTTTAATATTTCAGGGTCCGAGTCGACTGCAAAATAAACTATCTGTACATTAGGAAGTTTAGATTCTTCTTTAACATCAAATTCAGTGTCAATAGTATGCTTTCTAGTAGTATTCTCATAGAAAGAAACCTCATCATTTCGTACAACACCAATACTTCCTGTTTCTCCCGCAGACATTAAGAAAATACGCTGTTTCTTCCATGGTGTCCGTTCCATGGGTAATTACAAAACCAGATATATTTTCATCTTGAGCCATTTCATTTATTTTATTCGCTAATTCTATCCAAATTTCAGATGTAATATCATCAGAATTTACATTACAAATCTGCTCAGCTTTAATATTTGAAATATCAGTAAGTCCAGGAACAGCATCCACCAATGAATCAACAGATAATGTACCAGATTTGTATCCAGTCTCTTTTCCTTCTTCTCCCGCTCCTGCAATAGTTCCTCCTGTGGCCAAAATAACAACAGTTCCTTTTTCATTCTTATTTTCAGCCTCAGACAAGGATTCTTTATTTTCATTTATGACTTCAGTCGGTTCAGAAGCTTTTTTGTTTTGCGCCTGTGAAGCGGCACATCCCGAAGTTAAAAAAACAACTAAAAGTATGATCGAGTATACGAAAAAACCCCTTTTTTCTACCCATGTAAACCTCCTATCAAGCATTAAATCGAAACTATTTTTATTATACCTTTATTTATAATCATGCTTTAAAAAATCACATTTTTTACATAATGAATTCACACTAACTAAAAATAGGCATAAAAAAGGCACCGCCAATGCGGTGCCTGTAGGTTTGATTTTATTTTCTGATTGAGTTCATGAAGTCTGGCATTTTGATGTTGAGTTCAGGTACTGTGCTCTCTGTAGGAGCTGTAGGAGCGGCTGGACGCTGAACTGGAGTAACAGGTGTATGTGCTGCTGGAGTCACAGGTCTGTTAACTACTGGTGGTGTATTTGTAACACCTGACTGACTTGCTGGAGCTGCAGGTCTAGACATATTGCCAAGTAAATCTGCGCTAGACTGTCTAGGCTGAGATACATATGACATGCCTGTTGAGCTGCGGAAGCTTCCAACTGTAGTTGGCTCGCCAAGTCCTGTTGCAATAACTGTAACAGAAACTTCATCGTCCATAGACTCGTCAACTGTAATACCAAGAATGATATTAGCATCTGCACCAGTCATATCCTGAACGTAAGATGTAGCCTCGTTAGCATCGTTAAGTCCAACATCACCACAGATATTAACGATAACATCTGTAGCGCCCTGGATGCTTGTCTCAAGAAGTGGAGAAGCAACAGCTGCCTTAACAGCCTCAAGAGCCTTCTCATCACCCTTAGCTGAACCAATACCAACGTGAGCAAGTCCCTTATCCTTCATAACTGTCTGAACATCAGCAAAGTCAAGATTGATAAGTGAATTCTTAGTAATAAGATCTGTGATACCCTGAACTGCCTGGTGAAGAACACCATCAGCCATTCTAAAGCTCTCACCAATACCCATAGACTTGTTGCAGATTTCAACAAGCTTCTGATTAGGGATAACGATAAGAGTATCAACGCTTTCTTTTAATCTTTCAATACCATTAAGGGCATTGTTCATACGTGGCTTTCCTTCGAACTGGAAAGGCTTTGTAACAATACCTACAGTAAGAATACCCTGTTCCTTTGCAATACGGGCAACAACTGGAGCAGCACCTGTACCTGTGCCACCACCCATACCACAAGTGATGAATACCATATCAGCACCCTTAATAGCTGCTGAAATATCTTCTGCACTCTCCTCAGCTGACTTCATACCAACCTCTGGATTTGCACCTGCACCTTTTCCACCTGTTGTCTTTTCACCTATAGCTAAAAGAGTAGGCGCCTTGCATAAATCAAGTGCCTGCTTATCAGTGTTGATTCCGATGAACTCAACTCCCCCAATACCCTCTTCAACCATACGCTTTACAGCATTGTTACCAGCTCCGCCGACACCGACAACAATGATTCTGACAGGAGCACCTGTCTCGTCAGTCGTAATGTTAATCAAAACCATATCCTCCTTTTATTAAACCTCTAAGGGAGGTCGAAAATCTCTAATACCAAAATATCTACAAAGATAGATAATCCTATCCTTAGATAAATACTATTATAATATTATAGTTTTTCCCCCTATTTCGCAACAACTTTTTAATAAAATTTGATTTTTATTGTTCTGCTTCAGCATCTTTCTCAAATACAATATCTGTGTTTTGATTCGAGTAATTCTCTAGATGTAGTGTACCATACATTCCTTCAATCTGAGGGAGAATTCTTAAAACTCGGTCAATCTTCTCCTCTAGATAAATACTACTACCCAAAGCAATATTATATGTGTCATAACTAACAGTTATATGACTTCTGTCATCATATGAAATAACATTTGGCATCAAATCATTTTTGTTTAAAATCTTAATAAGCGATGTCAAATAACCAATCTCACTGTCGCCAATTGGAAGTGTCTTTCCAATCTCAGGCTCGTCGCAAACAACTCCATCAACCTTCATATATCCTCTATCAAGGTAAGTCTCACTAATTTCAACTATTCGGCCACTAAAATCAAAGTAAATATATTTGCCATCCTCAGAAGCAATGTAACCTAATATATCCTTCTCATAACAAATAATTGTAAGGGAATTAGGACCAGTCATCTTTACGCCGAACTTTTCGATGAACTCCGCGTCCCCCTTTGGGAAGATTTTATTTTTAACAAAGGCATAAACCGTATTCTTTGAATATTCATCATCCAAAATATAGTTTGCAATTTCTTCTGATGTATATAAATCTGTACCTTCAACAGAAACATTTTTAAGTGGGCAGAAGAAATATGCCGCTGTTCCTGCTAAAGCTGCAAGGATTCCGATTCCAAGAATAATCTCAATTAGTGCTAGAATGAAGCCACCTAAGCCTCGTTTCTTTCGCCTCCTAGACATCTCTTCCCTCCTCGAATTCCATGTTCTTAGAAACACTGAGGGCCAGTCCCAATTCTGTTAAAAGAATCGCTACCGATGTACCACCGTAACTAATCAAAGGAAGAGTAACACCTGTATTTGGAATTGAGTTTGTAACAACGGCGATGTTGAGAATAACCTGAAGGGCTATATGACTCATTATTCCTATACAGATATAAGATCCAAACATATCCTTTGCATGACTTGCAATATTAAGCAATCTGTAAAGTAAAAGGATGTAAAGCAAAATAATACATACAACACCAAATACTCCAAGCTCTTCGCAAATGATTGAGAAAATCATATCGTTTTGAGCCTCTGGAACGATGTACTTTTGCATACTCTCACCTAAGCCTTTGCCAAAAAGTCCGCCTGAACCAATGGCGTAAAGACCTTGAAGTGTCTGATATCCAGTGCTATCTATATATTCCTCTGGGCGAAGCCATGCACCAATACGATCTGCACGATAGCTCTCCACTGAAATATATAAGATAACAAGCATTATTGCTCCACCTGCAGCTCCAGCAAATACCCAAAACTTTGGAGAAGCAACAAAGACCATTATAAAAGCAATTCCCATGATGATAATGGCTGTTGAAAGATTGTTGTAGGCAACAACCATAAATAAAGGAAGTACTAAGCTCAATGTCTTCATGGAGCCCTTAATATCTCTTTGAGCCTTTGGGGCTCTGTCAATAATGCTGGCCAAAAGCAAAATAACAGCAACCTTAGCAATCTCAGATGGCTGCACACTGATACCACCAACGCTTAGCCATCTTGATTGTCCGTTGATATTTCTGTCCAGCATAATAACAAAGACGCACAAGAATATAGATGCTAAATAAAGAGGCCATACGATTGTTGACCATCTTCTGTAGTCAATTTTTGTAGAGAAAAACATTCCTACAAATCCAAGGCCTGCGGCCAAAAGTTGCTTTGTTAAATAGTAGGTTGAGTCTCCTCTTTTAAGCGCCGCTGCATAAGCCGAGGTACTATAAAGCATAACCAGACCAAATGCGAGAATGAAAATAACGATAAGCAGCAAGGTGTAATCGAAATTCAAAAGCTTTATTATCTTTTTTCGTCGCCTAGCCTCCTTTCTAGAGGCAGCGTAATCCTGTTCTCTTACCATAAGCTCTTCCCCATTCTCTTAGACCAAATAATATGCAAAAATGCATAGGAATATTGTAACTGTAGTGAATACAGCCACAACCTTAACCTCTGACCAACCACCTAACTCATAGTGATGGTGAATAGGAGCCATTCTAAATATTCTCTTTCCGCCAGTAAGCTTGAAATAGCCTACCTGTAAAATAACTGATAATACCTCTACAAGGTAAATGAGTGCAACGATGATGATAAATATAGGCATCTTTAACATGTAAGCTGTACTTGCTACGAAGCCGCCTAATGCAAGTGAACCTGTATCTCCCATAAAAATCTTTGCAGGATGTACATTAAACATCAAGAATCCAAATAAAGCACCAATCATTCCTGCGATTGCTGGTGTAATATCTGAATAAAGATGAATAGAAGCAATTCCAAAGAATGCAGCAATAGCAAGTGTTACAGATGTAGCAAGACCGTCTAATCCATCTGTAAAATTAGCACCATTAACTGTGCCAAGAACTGCTAAATATAAAACTACGATTGCAAGCCAACCAATATCTACAAAAGCTCCTGTAAATGGAATTCTAAGCTCAAGTGTCACATCGGAAAACTTCACCATGTATACAGCAAAACCTGTTGTAATAGCAAATTGTCCAAGCATCTTCTGCCAAGCCTTTAATCCATCTGAGCTTTTCTTGATTGCCTTAAGGAAGTCATCAATAAAGCCAAGAAGACCAAATCCTAATGTTACAAACAAAATAGGATAAATATGTGGATGAAGTCTTGCATTATAAAATGCTACAACAGCAAAGCCAATCAAAATCATAATACCGCCCATAGAAGGTGTACCATTCTTAACCTTGTGTTCTTTGATATACTCTCGCTCTGTGTTTCCCATCTTAAGGCGTCTAAGTATAGGAATGCAAATAGGTCCTACTACTAAAACAATAAAAAAACTTACAAGCATAGGTAAAAAAACTTCAACCATCATAATACTCCAATTCTCTAAATCTCTATTCTCTAATTTTCTCTATATACTCTCAAAAATCTCTAATTCTCTAATTTGTTTCACCTTCTGGAGGTGTATCAGGTGTCTCTGTTGGATCTGCAGTTGATTCTCCACCTTCAGGTGTATCCTCTGTACCACCTTCATCCTGTGGAGTGTTCTGAGCTGCCTCTGTAAGAGATGCAGCAACCTCAGCCTGCTCTTCCTCTGAAAGAGAAGATTCAATTCCAAGATATGGAAGAATCTGCTCAAATATATTATGACAAATCTCCTGGGCAAAACTACTGTGGGCCTGATTATCACCAACAGCGCCTACGCCAGGCTCATCAACAATTACATAAACTACTACCTGAGGGTCGTCCACTGGAGCAAATCCAATAAACGAAACCAAATATTTGTGATTTCCTCGAGGTAGTTTCTCGGCAGTACCTGTCTTACCACCGATTCTATATCCATCAACACCAGCTGTTTTACCAGTACCGTTGGATACAACATATTCAAGATAGCCCCTTAGTAATTCTCCTGTCTCAGTTGAGATTGTTTTCTTTAAAACAGTTGGTTCTATCTCCTGAACAGTATTTCCATTTGAATCCGTAATCTTTGTAACCAAATGTGGCTCGTACAAATTACCACCATTTATAAGTGAACTAAATCCTGTTGCAAGCTGAATCATTGTAGTGTTAAAGTTCTGACCAAATGAATTAGTAGCAAGGTTGATTGATGAATTCAAATCCTGCTCACTGTAAATAAGACCTGCTGTACTAGCCTCTCCCGTAAGGTCAATTCCTGTTTTCTGACCAAAGCCAAAAATAGATTGATACTTAGCAAAAGTAGATGGACCAATCACTCTTACCATCTGCATAAGAGCATCGTTGCAGGAATTCGATAGTACCTCAGCGATATTCTGTGTACCGTGGCCACCCTTTTTATAAGCTACACATTTAACCAGCTTAGGATAGCCTGCAATCATCTCACCACCATCACAGTAGTAAGTCTCATCGCCATTAAGTGCTCCTGTCTCTATTCCCATTGCTACAGTGAATGGCTTGAATGTAGAACCAGGCTCATATGTGTATGTAATACAGAAATTCTGCCAGATTTTATTAAGCTCATCCATCTTATCATCAGTAGACATCTCTGCTAGTTGCTCTTCGCTGAAGAATCCAGACAAATCTCTAGGATTATTTAAATCAAAAGTAGGATACTGGACCATTGCATATATTTCACCAGTGTTAGGATTCATAACAAGAGCTGCAGTATGAAGAGAACCAAAGCCTTCTGGCTCATCTGGATGCTCTGCATTCCACTGTTCCATTGTCTTGTTATTCCAATCTGCAACAGCTTTTTCAGCTATACCTTGAATATTAATATCCAATGAAAGAACTATATTGTTACCATTTGTGGCATCTATGGTTGTCTTTTCAAGGTTACTGTCGGAATTAAGGTATCCATATGTACGTCCGTTAACACCGTTAAGAACACTTGAGTATTTATTCTCCAAGCCGATAACACCTACGTTACCACTGCTAGCATATCCAATTGTAGCAGCCGCCAAAGTGTTATATGGGTACTGACGGATATATTCCTTTTCAAACCAGATACCAAAGACCTTATTCTTATAATCGTCAGATTCCTGCTTTTCCTGAAAAGCCATCATCTTATCATAAGAAACCTTCTTAGCTAAAATAACATACTGGGATGTTGGATTATCCTCTAGCTGTTCTCTAATCTTTCCTTTGTCGATTTCATCAAAACAATCAGCGACCAAATCGATTGTTGTTGAAATACATCCTGCCTTCTTGGCCTCGTTTTCATTGAGGACCTTACAATCCAATATTACATTGTAAACATCTACACTAGTGGCTAAAACAGTTCCTCTGGCATCAACGATATTACCTCGCTGGAAAGGAATGATTGTACTATCATAACGCTGCTGCGAGAGAACGATTTTCTCATATTTCTCCCCACTTGTACGCTGTATGTACATTACGCGGCCTATAAGAACGACAAAAAGAATACAAACAACTCCAAAAACCAACCAGAGCTTCCGTTGCATTCTTTTTAAAATTTTATTATTAGGTTTTAATCTGCGCCTTTTACCTTCAGACATTATTACATCTCTATTCTATGGAATATCATGATACTGACTCATGTAGTCAGCACCATCTATACTATAATACACTATTTGACTATTGGTTGCATATACCATTCCCAATTCATTTATAGCACGATCCTTGATGTCGGTTAGGTTTGTAGTTGTAGCAATTCTGCTCTCTGCCGCCTTGTTATCAGCATTGATTGAGGAAAGCTCATTTTCTAATGTAGCGATGTGAGCCATTCTAGTTGTAACGTTTGTTTGTAAAGCAACATAACCAACTAGCATAACGCAAGTGAACATTACTGCTACAATCATATATCCAGTTAATAATCTGTTTTTTCTAAGCTCAGCTGCACGTTTTCTGTCAGTAATCTTTTGACGACGAATAGCGTCTTCGCGTTTTTCCCTCTCGCGCTGCTCGCGGGTAGGCAATCTTCTAGCAGGACGCATGCTGTATTCGGTCTCTTTTCTTACCGCTGTACCCTGATTGTAATAATAAGTTCTTACTTCTTGCATATATAACTCCTAAATCTTGCAATTAAAACTAGCATTATTCTCCCCAAATTATCATCTTGCTTCGAATACCCTTAACTTGGCACTCTTTGATCTTGAATTCTCTTCTAGTTCCTTCTCACTAGGAAGAATTGGCTTTCTGGAAATCACCTTTCCCTTTGACTTCTTACCACATACGCACACTGGAAAATCCTTTGGGCAAGTACAAGGATCTTCATTTCTTTTAAAAGCCACCTTTGTAATTCTGTCCTCAAGAGAATGGAATGTGATGATACAAAGTCTTCCGCCTGGATTTAACAAATCAATCATGTCATCTATATGATCTTCCAGAACAGTAAGTTCTCTATTAAGCTCAATCCTAAGTGCCTGATAGGTCCTCTTTGATGGATGCCCTTGACCTACCTGGGCCTTCTTTGGAATACTTTCAGCAATGATTTTATTTAGCTGACCTGCTGTAAGTATTGGTGCCTTTTCTCTTTCCTTTACGATGTTTTTAACAATCTGCTTGGAGAATTTCTCCTCACCGTATGTAAAAAGCACTCTAGTTAAGTCCTCTGGCGAATAAGTGTTAACTATATCCGCCGCTGTCATTTCTTTATCTTTGTCCATCCTCATATCAAGTGGAGCGTCATCTACTCGATATGTGAATCCTCTATCTGCTTCATCAAGTTGGAAGCTTGAAACCCCAAGGTCAAGCGTGATGCCATCGACCTTTGTCACTCCCTGTTCTAAAAGCTTTTCTTTCATGAATTCATAGTTGCTATGAATGGTTGTAACTCTGTCAGAAAATGGTTTTAATCTCTCACCTGCAGCCTTAAGGGCATCTGTATCCTGATCGAATCCATAAAGATGACCTGTGGTAAGTCGGCTTGCAATCTCATAAGAATGTCCACCGCCACCCAAAGTGCCATCCACGTATATACCATCTGGCTTAATATTCAAATTATCGATTGTCTCATTTAAGAGAACTGAATAATGATTAAATTCCATTTAAATTCCTAATCCTAGCTCGGCCATATGCTCTGCTATTTCATCCATATCATCATAGGTACCTTCAGTAGCCCATCTCTCCTTAGACCAAATTTCAATTCGGTTAAGAACACCTACGGAAACAACCTCTTTATCTATCCCTGCATACTCCTTAAGGTTAGCTGGAATTAATACTCTTCCTTGCTTATCAACGTCGCATTCAGCCGCTCCTGCAAAGAAGAAACGTGAGAACTTTCTAGCATCCTTTGTGGTAAGTGGAATCTCCCTAAACTTCTCCTCGATGGTCTGCCATTCGCTTTGTGGATATACAAATAAGCATCCATCCAAACCCTTGGTAGCAACGAAGTGCTCTCCAAGCTGCTCTCTAAACTTTGCTGGCATAATCAGACGGTTTTTCGCGTCTATATTATGACTGTATTCGCCCATGAACATGACGCTCTACCATCCTTTCCGCCACTTTGTGACACTTTTCTTCCACTTTCCTCCACTTTTAACTACATTTTAAACTATTATAGTCATGAGTGCAACCCTCAAACCCGTGAAAAATCAATGTTTTTCGGCTGTGGAGGGTTGTGGAGGGAACACCCCAAAATATTGTGGTAGAAAGTAAAAATAGACACAAAAAAAGACATTGGAGATCCCAATGTCTTTAAAAAAATACAATATAAAACAATTCAGAGCAAAGTAACTTTTATATTGAAAAAGAATACTTGTATTCTCTTTTCAATTAAAAGTTATTTTGTGAGAAAAACACATGAGTAAAAGGAAAGCTTTGTTAAAAGCGATTTTACGAATATGTTTCTGAATTGTTTTTATAGTTTTTGTAAAAATAAACCATCAAGCCAGTTCCAAGAACAACCATGACAGCCGCCAACAGCTGAGAAACACCTATATTGGTTCCCCAAAGCTTTAACTGGTCTGTACGAAGTCCTTCTATCCAGAATCTGCCTGCACCATATCCAGCTAAATATAAGAAAAATACATAGCCGTCAAACTTCTTTTTCTTGCGAGTGCAAAAAATTAATATTAGCAAGCACAGATTCCACATCGACTCATAAAGGAATGTTGGATGTACAGAAATATAAGTAACACCGTTGATTTCGACTAAATTAGCCAACATCTCAGCCGTGCAATCTGAATAAGAACGGATGGCACTCTGTGGAAGCAACATAGCAAAAAGGCCATCTGTATACTGTCCAAAGGCTTCTCTGTTAAAGAAATTGCCCCAGCGTCCAAAAATCTGACCGATTAGCACGCCTATCATAGCAACATCCATAACTCTAAGAAACGGCATCTTTTTGATGCGCGACATAACGTATAGACAGGCAATTCCTGCTAATACGCCGCCATAAATGGCCAAACCGCCGCCTCTTATATTAAAGACACTAAGCACATTATCCTTGTAATAATCCCATGCAAAGATAACATAGTAAATCCTAGCACCAATAACACCAACGATAATAGTCACTATGCAAACATCAAGGAATTGATCCTCATCGAATCCAACCCTCTTTGCTTCTTTTAAAATAACTGATACTCCAACGAGCATTCCCAAAGCAATAATTACTCCATAAAATGCAATGAAAAAGGACCCAACATAGAATCCTTTTTCAATATTATTTAAAGTAATATGCAAATTGGGGAAAATAATACTAGTATCCACTGCTATTCTCCCAGTAAAAATTATTCAACATCATTAAAGAGCTGATATATCTCGATCTTTAATGCATCAGTATCTGTCATGCCAACAAAGATACATCCGTACTCATAAACTCCGTCATCGCGCTTATTAACTCTGACAACCTTGAATACAGTATCGATTGTTTCTTTAGTCCAAATCTGAATCTTAGCATCAAAGCATGCTCCTACTTTGAATTCAACATCTGGTACCACGAAAGCAAGGCCAGTCTTTGAAATATTAGTAACCTCAACTTCCATATACTTTACAGTAGTGATATTGTCTTCATCGATACGCTCAATTTCAACTCTAACACCAATGTCTAATCGCTTATTTTTTCTTTTTTCTTCCATGCTTCTTGCCTCCCAAACAATAACTAAACTTTAAGATTAATACCCTTAGTTTTTAATTGCTCAATAATATCGTCAACAACCTTTTGAACTTCCTCATGTGTAAGCGTACGCTCATCATCCCCAAAGAGGAGCCTTACAGTAATTGACTTGCTTGAACCATCTGAATATACGTCAGTAACTCCGACCTTTTTCAAGATTTCTCCAGCGCTCTTCTTTATTGTATCATTTATTTCTGAAAATTTCTCGACAATAAATGATAAGTCAACTTCAATTGAAGGATATTTTGAAGGCTCAACATATTTGATTGGGTCTGCAGCAACATCTGAAAGAGCTTCAACATCGATTTCGGCAAACACAATAGCTGCCTTCTTGTCGATTTTCTTTGAAACAAGTGGATGTGCTACACCAAGCTTACCAATCTGAGTGCCATCAAGCACAAGTGCATTAAGATTCTTTGGATGCTCATATGAATGAGTAGCCTCAAGCTTAGAATATGTAAGCTGCTTATTTCTAACATCATCAACTGTCTCAGCAATCATATCGCGAAGCTCAAAGTAAAGCTGCTCTAATGACTTTGTCTTTGAGAATAAAGTGATGCAAAGCTTCTTTTTCTCATCGCAAAGACCATCAGCCTTGAGACCTTCAACTACACGACCGACTTCGAAAATACCAAAATCAGTATCATAGCCTGTGTTGTAATTAACTTGGCAAAGCTGAGTAGGTATCATTGAGTTACGAAGTGTTTCGATATTAGGATTTGTAGAATTAGCTAATTTAACATTCTCTTCTACTTCCATGCCAAGCTTCTTGTACTCATCAGCATACTGCCATACATATGAGTGAACCTCGTGAAGCTTGAATCTCTTAACAAGGATATCCTTGATTCTATCTTCAACGTTCTTTGTCTCTGCCATACGAACTGGATAAAGTGGAGCCTTTGTTGTAGAAAGCTCGAAATTATCATATCCGTAAATACGTGTGATTTCCTCAATGATATCTGCCTTAAGGCTAATATCCTTTGTTGCACGATAAGAAGGAACATCCACGCGGAAGTTATCACCATTTTGTGTTACACCAAAGCCGAGTGCTGTAAGTGTATCAACAATATGCTCGTTTGTGATTTCGATACCTGTGTACTTATCAACAAAGGTCTTATCAAAATCAAGAGCAACCTTTGGATAATGGAATGCATACTCATCTGTAAGAGCAGATACAATCTTTACGCCAGGATCAATCTCAAGAAGAAGTTTCATGAAACGAGCGATGGCAACTGTAGTCATCTCAGGATCAAGACTCTTCTCATAACGAGCAGAAGCATCTGTTCTGTGAGCAAGACGAACTGCACTCTTTCTGATTGAAGCCGCATTAAATGTAGCTGACTCAAGTGTGAGCTGTGTTGTATCCTCAACAATTTCTGAATCAAGACCACCCATGATACCTGCGATAGCAACCGGTGTGTTATCGTTGCAAATCATTAGAGTGTTCTCATCTATGTTTCTCTCAACACCATCAAGTGTTGTGAAATTAAATGGCTTATCAAATCTCTTGATGCGAATCTTGCCAACCTTTCTAGAATCGAAAGCGTGCATTGGCTGACCCATTTCAAGCATAAGATAGTTTGTAAGGTCTGTAAGAAGATTGATTCCTCTCATACCACAGTAGTAAAGACGAATACGCATATTCATTGGTGCAACATTCTTCTCTACGTTTTCAACCTTAATTGAAGAATATCTCTGGCAAAGCTCATCCTCAATCTTAAGGTCAATCTTTTCAAGATTATCGTACTTGCTTAAATCAATTGTAGGAAGCTCCTTAAGTGGACGCTTTGCAATTGTAGCAAACTCTCTGGCAATACCGTAGTGGCCCCAAAGGTCAGGACGGTTTGTAAGTGATTTATTATCTACCTCGAAGATAATATCATCGATTTCGTATAAGTCTTTAATATCTGTACCGTTAGCAACATCCTCTGTGATATCCATGATACCTTCATGGTTATCAGAGATTCCGATTTCCTTTTCAGAACAGCACATACCACATGACTCGAATCCTGCAAGTGGACGTGGAGCAATTGTGATATCACCAAGCTTAGCACCAACCTTTGCGAAAGCTGTCTTCATACCTACGCGAACATTTGGAGCGCCACAGACAACATCTGTAAGCTTGCCATCACCAGCATCAACCTTAAGAAGGTGAAGCTTCTTAGACTCAGGATGCTCCTCTACTGATTTAATCTCAGCAACTACAACACCTGATAAATCTGCTCCTTTATGGAAAATATCATTTTCTACCTCTGCTGTAGCAAGAGAGAACTTTGCGATAAGCTCCATCTTGTCAAGACCGCTAAGGTCAACAAAGTCAGAAATCCAATTCATTGAAATAAACATATCCTGCGCCCTCCCTTATTGTTCATCATCTGTGAACTGAGCAAGGCTGCTAAGATTGCCGCTGTTCAAATCACGAATGTCTTTAATACCATATTTCATCATTGCAAGTCTTGTAAGACCAAGACCAAATGCAAATCCAGTATATTTCTCAGGGTCAATGCCGCCCTCTTCAAGAACCTTTGGATGAACCATACCACATGGGCAAAGCTCAAGCCATCCGGAATGCTTACATGAAGGACATCCCTTACCGCCACAATTGAGGCAGTTGATATCAAGCTCAAATCCCGGCTCCACAAATGGGAAGAAGCCTGGACGAAGACGTACCTTAATATCTCTTCTAAATACTTCAGAAAGCATAGTTTTCATGAAGTAGATAAGGTTTGAAATAGAAATATCTTTTCCAACCATAACACCTTCCATTTGGAAGAATGTATTCTCATGGCAGGCATCTGTTGCTTCGTTTCTAAAGCAACGACCTGGGAAAATAGCCTTGATAGGTGTGCCATTCTCAAGAAGCTGTTTTCTGTACTTCTTGTAGATAGCATTCTGAGCAGCTGTAGTCTGCGACTTTAATAGCTGACCATTTTCAAGATAATATGTATCCTGCATATCACGAGCTGGGTGATATTTTGGAATGTTAACAGACTCGAAGCACTCATAATCTGTAACTACTTCGCTGTAATCCTCAACTGTAAAGCCCATCGACTTAAAGATAGTCTCACACTGGCGCTGAACAAGAGTGATTGGGTGATAGCTACCCTGATCAAAGTGTTCAGGAAGTGAAATATCGAACTCAGGAACCTTTTCAATTTCCTTCTGAAGCTCCAAAGCTGCAAGTTCTTCTTTCTTTGCTGCAATCTTATCTGCAACACTATTCTTAAGTACATTGATTTTCTGGCCAAACTCTTTCTTCTCCTCAGCTGAAAGCTTGCCCATTTCCTTCATAGCAGCTGTTACACTACCCTTTTTACCCAAATAAGAAACACGAATATTCTCAAGCTCTTCAGAGTTTTTGATGTTCTGAAGCTCTGTTTCAAACTTGGCGCTCAACTCAGATATAATATCTATCATGGCTTCCTCCCTAAATAGTAATTCACTAAATCAAAATTTTATCTTTTATTACGCTGTAATTCAAGGTTATTAGGCTATTCTACGATGATAAATCCGCAATCAACATCGCATCTCCAAAGGAGAAGAATCTGTATTTTTCTCTAACAGCCTCTTCATAAGCAGCTAACACATGCTCTCTTCCTGCTAACGCTGAAACTAGCATGATAAGCGTAGACTGTGGTAAATGGAAGTTAGTAATCAATCCATCTATCACCTTAAACTCATATCCTGGATAAATAAAAATCTGTGTCCATCCACTCTTTGGAGTAAGCGGTTTACCAGCTTCTGCTGCGGACTCCAATGTACGGGTGCTGGTTGTTCCAACAGAAATAATTCTGCCCCCGTTTGCTTTTGTTTCATTTATAATATCGCAAGCTTCCTGATTGAGCTCGTAATATTCTGAATGCATGTGATGGTCTAATACTTCATCTTCCTTAACAGGTCTAAAGGTACCAAGACCAACATGAAGTGTTACCTCAGCAATCTTAACTCCCATAGCCTTAACCTCCTCAAGAAGCTCAGGCGTAAAATGAAGTCCTGCTGTAGGTGCTGCTGCACTGCCGTCGTATTTAGCATAAACAGTCTGATATCTATCTCTGTCCTTTAGCTTATGAGTGATGTATGGTGGAAGTGGCATTTCGCCAAGCTTATCCAATATTTCTTCAAAAATACCATCATAGCTAAATTCTATTATTCTATTTCCTTCATCAACTATATCAATGATTTTTCCGACGAGAAGACCTTCGCCAAATGAAATCTCCATACCAGGTCTAGCTTTCTTACCTGGCTTAACAAGACATTCCCACCTGTTATCGCTTAATCTCTTTAATAGAAGAATCTCAACCTTACCACCAGAGCCAACTCTAGCGCCATACAATCTAGCTGGGATGACTTTGGTATTGTTGATAACTAAACAATCCCCAGGCTTCAAGTACTCCTTGATATCATAGAAATGCTTATGAATTGTTTCACCTGTGTTTTTATCCAAGACCATTAATCTTGAATTACTACGTTTTTCCAATGGATCCTGAGCTATTAATTCCTCAGGAAGCTCATAATCGAAATCCTTAACTAACATTTTAATATCTTTCTAATATATAACAAACTATCACAAATAGTGACCTTGAATAGTGTAACACACTACTATTTTTCAGTCCACTTTATCTGTTTTTCTCTTTAAAGCTCTTGATGAATTTCTGCCATGCCAAGCCAAAAGCTTCCTCGAAGAACACATTGGCCTCAGCTGCCATAAGCATGAAATACATACAAAAGTATAACCAAAACATAAACATCATCATCGTAGCGAAGGCACCGTACATAGAAAAGTTATTAAAAATCTTAACCCATACAGCTAAAAGTAAACTGAATAAATGCCAGCTAACAGCACAAATAATTCCACCTGGAAGCTGACTGAAAAATGTCAGATGTTTATTAGGTAATACTGTAAATAAAAACGTAAATACGATAACAAGAAATACGAATACAAATATACCTCTAAATAAAGGTCGTATTCCAACTACGTAAGCTAAGAAGCCGTAATAGTTTCTAGCATAATATTGAAGCTTCTGGGTAAATACAAGCATCAGCATAATTACAACGATTACTGAAAGTAAAATCAATGTATAAAATACAGCCTTAAGTCTTCTGGCAACCCAGTTTCTTGTTTCTCCTATTTTATTTACCTGATTAAGGCCAACCATCAGATTCTGAAATGCCTTGCCTGATGACCAAATAGCCATAACAGCCGAAATGGAAATAGCACCAAAAGAAGCCTGTGTCACAAGCCCTAAAATCTTAGCGAGATATGGCGAAAACTCGCTAGGCAAAACATCGTATACTAACTCATTAATGTACTCACCAATAGATGGCACAAAACCTGCGATCCATACCAAAAGCATCAAAATAGGAATTGATGACATAATCATAAAATATGCTGTCTGCGCAGCATACGCACCAATATTATCTCTTCCACATTTATCTAAATATGTTTTTCCATAACCTAAAAAAGTCCACATAATATCTCTCCTTAATCCCAAATTCTACCAAAAACGTGCTGCATTTTAAAGGGTTGGTACCAATCGTATAGATTTTTTATTGCAAATTTTCTCACATATAAAAGAACACCTTGTAGCAGTCAAGCTCTGTACTTACTCAAGCGAAACGTGTTGTTGAGCGGAGTAAATACAGGCTTGTATGCGTAACAAGGTGTCTGTAGTCTTCATAAAAATTTGCAATAAAAAATCTAACCCAAAATGCCGGGCCTATCATCTTGACTCCTAGCCCAAGCTAGGTGGATCGCCGCAACTAATCTTTTGCCTTCCCCTGCGTAATGGAGGCCTGACAGCCAATTAGAAATATAGGCATTCCGTTTAAAGTAAATGTAGGTTCAAAAAGGATAAGTTAAATCGCACATCCCAGGTTAGATTAAAGTTCGGTATTTTTACTACCTGCAATTATATTACAACATATTTGTGTCAAAATAAAGAACCATTTTTTCACACAAACTATCCCTTTGCGTTATAAGTAACAACAAAAAACCACCTTGTTATAAAAATATAACAAGGTGGAAATTTTAACTTATTTTAGAGCTGTGGACCTGCTGAAACAAGTGCCTTACCAGCCTCATTTGTTGTGTACTTAACAAAGTTCTTGTTGAATCTAGCTGCAAGATCTTTTGCCTTCTCTTCCCACTCAGAAGCGTTAGCGTATGTATCTCTAGGATCAAGAATCTTAGGATCTACACCTGGAAGCTCTGTAGGAACTTCGAAGTTGAACATTGGAATTGTCTTTGTAGGAGCATTCTTGATGTCACCATTAAGGATAGCATCGATGATACCTCTTGTATCCTTGATTGTGATTCTCTTTCCTGTTCCGTTCCAACCTGTATTTACGAGGTAAGCCTTTGCTCCAGACTTCTCCATCTTCTTAACAAGCTCCTCTGCATACTTTGTTGGGTGAAGCTCAAGGAATGCCTGACCGAAGCAAGCAGAGAATGTAGGTGTAGGCTCTGTGATACCTCTCTCTGTACCAGCAAGCTTAGCTGTAAATCCTGAAAGGAAGTAGTACTTTGTCTGCTCTGGTGTAAGGATAGATACTGGAGGAAGTACTCCGAATGCATCAGCTGAAAGGAAGATAACATTATCAGCATCTGGACCTGCAGATACACCGTTTACCTCAGCTGCAATATTGTTGATGTGCTCGATTGGGTAAGATACACGAGTGTTCTCTGTAACGCTCTTGTCGTCGAAATCAATCTTTCCATGGTCCTTGGCCTGGCTTGTGGTGCGGTCCGTGGTGCGC
>JAILAV010000082.1 GCA_024681435.1 Pseudobutyrivibrio sp.
TGCAATACTTCTTTGTTTCCATTCTGTCAGGGTGTGTCTTCTTGTCTTTTGTCATGTTGTAATTACGCTGCTGGCATTCTGTACATGCCAATGTTATCTTTGTGCGCACAACTTCCACCTCCGTAAATTTTCTACTCTGCAAATCTGTTATGCTCACCCATCATAGCGAACAATTTGATGGGGCGAAAAAAGAGCATAAAAAAAAGACCTGCTTTTCTTAGTCGCTAGCAAAATATATCACAGGACACAAGAACTGTCAAGTCTTTTTCATTTATTACATTATATAAGGTAATGGGAAAGCGGGGCCCATATTAGCCCTTAACGCCTCCAAGTGTAACACCACCAACAATATATCTTGATAATACAAGGTATACCAAAATAACTGGGAAGATAGAGAATGCAATCATCATATATACCTGTCCCATATCAAACTTTAGGAAGTCTGCAGAACGCAGTTGTGCAATCAAAATTGGTAATGTCTTCTTTGCATCATCATGAAGTACAAGTGCTGGTGTGAAATAGTTGTTCCAGCTGCTTACGAAACTAAATATTGCCTGTACTGCAATAGCCGGCTTCATAAGTGGAAGCACAATCTGATTAAATGTTCTAAATTCACCAGAGCCATCAATTCTAGCCGCTTCTATTAAAGATAGAGGCAATGTAGAATCCATGTATTGCTTCATATAGAAGAATACTGCTGGTGAAGCAACCGCTGGTACGATAAGTGCAGCTGGGTTGTTATCCAAACCGATATTACCAATCAACTGCAAGAAACCAAGTACAGTTACCTGTGTTGGAATCATCATAATCATAAGAATAAATGTAAACATTGCATTTTTCAACTTAAATTCATATGCATGGATTGCATAAGCTGTCATTGTTGAAAAATATGTTGCCAAACCTGCTGTTAAAACAGCTATAACCAGAGAGTTAATCATACCAGTAAAAATAGGTAGTGTCCCCTCTTTTAAGTTCGTCCAGTTCTCAAAGAAATGAGAACTTGGTGTTGGTCTAAAACCAGTGCTCAATTCTGAATTACTTCTTGTTGCATTGATAAACAAGATATAAAACCAGAATAAGCATATAAATGTTACTAAAATTAGCACCAAGTAAGCTACGAATCTTCTAGCATGGATAGAATTACCATCTTTCTTTCCCGCTACATCATTTGTATATGCCGCCATGTTTTCTCCTCTTTTCCACTACTTATTACATCTAAATCACTTTACTTTTCTTTGCTGTTTGTAAACTTATATACAACCAAGCTCAAGATGCCAGTGATGATAAATAGGAATACAGATAATGCTCCTCCAAGACCATAGTTCTTGCTGTACAAATGCTTATTCAAGTACATGATAAGTGTCATTGAAGAACGCATTGGGTCACCTGTTCCATTTGTTAAAATCTGTGGAACATCAAACATCTGGATACCACCAATCAATGATGTAATCATTACATAGATAAGAATTGGTTTTAATAATGGTAATGTAATTTTATAGAAAATCTGGTTAGCAGTTGCTCCATCCACCTGAGCTGCCTCAAATAAAGATGGATCAATACCAAGCATACCTGCCATCAGAAGAATTGTCGTATTTCCAAACCACATAAGACAGTTCATAGTAGCTACAAGTCCACGAACTGACCATTCATTACTCATAAATTTAAAAGCTTCCTTTACCACTCCAAGCTGTAAAAGAATAGAGTTGATAGGACCGCTATCTGCAAATAATGTAAAGAATAACATTGCAAATGCAGATGCCATAATTAAATTAGGTAAATAAATAACTGTTTTAAAAAAAGTTTGAAATTTAAGTCTAAGCGATGGATCTGTAAACCACGCTCCAAGAAGCAACGATAATAAAATCTGCGGAATAAAACCCATTACCCACATAATCATTGTATTCTTGAAATAAGTTGGCAGATCACCGTTTGAAATAATTGTTACATAATTCTGAAGCCCTACGAAATTAGGACCAATTTGTTTTAGACCTGCTCGATAATTCTCAAAGAACGAATTATAAATTGTTGACGCCAGTGGTATCATTTGGAAAACCAAAAAGATAACGATAAATGGTATCAAGAAAATATAGCCCCATTTGTTGTATCGTACAACTTTGCTCTTCTTGTTCATAAGTGCTCCCTTTGTATTTCTGTGTTTCTTTAATATGGGGCGCACAAGACTAACCCATGCGCCCCCAAAATCATCTAGTGCAATTTAATAATCAGATATTACTGCACTTCAACATCTGGATACTTCTCTTTGATTGCCTTCTGGAACTGCTCAATAGCCTCATCCTTTGTAGCATTGCCTAAGAAGTAGTTCTTCATAGCCTTCTGGAACTCTTCGTTACATCCCTGATCGTACTCTGAAAGGTTTGAAAGGTCTACGTTCTCAGCACCTGCTGCAAGCTGCTCGTATGGGTTTTGTCCGCCAAGAAGCTCAACGTTACCTTCATCAGAAGAAGCCAACTCTGCAAGAACTGTCTTGCTGTTTACACAATCCTGATCCTTCTGTGCGATTTCCTTAAGAACTGCCTTATCTGTTGTCATTGTAAGGATAACATCCTTTACAAGGTTAGGGTTATCTGTGCCTGCTGCTGCACAAATCCATGTACCGCCCCAGTAGTAAGACTGAGGTCCTTCGCAGTATCCCCAACCGCCCTGGTTAGCGATAGAGCCTTCTTCGTCAGCTGCTAAGCTGAAGTTGAAGAACCAAGCTGGTCCAAAGTAGCAGAATACTTTACCTGTAGGGAACTTACCCTTTGCCCAGTCATCACCCCAAAGATCATCTGTATCTTCAGCCTTTGAATCTACAAGTGCCTTAGAATCATCAACCCACTTATCAATGTTCTTATCGATAACTACCTTGCCATCCTGTACCCACTTACCAGATACGTTGTTAGAGTATACACGGTATGTATCGTTTACTGAACACATTGTGTAACCAGCTTCAGCTGCCTTAGCTGCTGTCTCGTTATACTTATCCCAATCAGCTACAGCTGCCTGTACTTCTGCTGGGTCATCTGTTCCAAGAACTTCCTTAGCTGCCTCTCTGTTATAGATAAGACCAGCTGAGCAAGCCTGCCATGAAGAGCCCTTAAGCTTTCCTGTGCTATCTGTTACGATGCTCTGTGTATATTTGTACTGATCTGCAAGATCTTCTGATGTGATACCAAGATCAGACATTGCTAATGCATAATCTGTATCAACATACTTAAGTGCGTAATCTGCCTCTACAAGGAAGATATCGATCTTGTCATCATCAGATGCTGATTCCTGCTCAAGTAACTTTGTATCAAGATTGTTCTGGTATGCGTTGTTCTCGTTTGCTGTAATGTTCCAAACTACTTCAACATCACCAATCTTACCGTGAGTCTCATCAACCTTCTCATACCCTGGATAATGATCTGTTACACGGCTCTTGAACTCCTCGTTCCAAACATAGATGTTAAGAACTTTACCTGTGTCCTCTGGAAGTTCTACCGCTGCAGCTTCTGCATCGATTTCCTCCTGTGATGCTGGCTCTGCTGCTGCTGAATCATCTGAAGCTCCGTTTGAGCTTCCGCATCCAGCAAACATTGTTGCTGTCATTGTTGCTATTGCTAGCAAGCTCACTAATCTTTTTTTCATGTGATTTGTTCCTCCCAATTTCTCTCGTGCTATGCACGTTTTGATTGATTGTGACTGCATTTATATAAGTTGCTTTCCAACTAAATGCCTAATTAATTTTCTTAAGGGTGTCTCCCTCAAGTAGCTTTCCTTTGACAACTATCTGCTGAACCAGTGTTGTCTTAGGTCTTTCAATTAAATCAATGAGATTTTTAGCTGCCTGTGCACCAAGCTCATCTGTATCCTGTCTGTAGGTTGTAAGTCTTGGTCTGATGTGCCGTGCAACTTTGATTCCATCAAAGCCAACAACCGAAACATCATCTGGCACCTTTAACCCTTTTTCAGCTATAGCTCTCATTCCGCCATAAGCTGCATAATCATCCGGATAGAAAATACAAGTTGGTCTATCCTGCATATCAAGAAGCTCTAATGTTCTTTCATAAGCACCATGCGTATCTCTATAAGGAGATTCCACTATGTACTCTTCTGGAAGTTCAATTCCATATTCTTCCATCTTTCTATTGAAGGTAATCAATCTAGCCTTTGTGACTGATGAATCTGCTCCATGTATGAACGCTATCTTCTTGTGGCCATTTTGAACTGCGTAATCAACAAGTGTTGCTACACCTTCAACATTGTCAGATAGAATTGTAATTGTGTCGTTGTACAAATGATCAATTGTAACTACTGGAATATCACTCTTTACCAGCTGTACCACTTCCGGGTCATCAAAATGAACATTTGCAATTATCACTCCATCGAATCTTCTGTATCTAGCATGTGTTAGATAAGTACTTCTACCTGGACGAGTTCTGTCATTAGATATGAAGGTTATGTCGTAACCTTCTTTTTCAACCCCTCGTTTAAAGCTTTCCAGGACGCTTGCGAAGAAGTCATGTGTCAGACCGCTGTTCGCATCATCCATAAATAGAACCCCAATGTTATGTGTTCTGTTTGTTTTCATTGACTTGGCTGCTGCATTTGGAACATATCCAAGATCCTTAGCAACCTGTCGCACTCTTTGCTTTGTTTCAATACCTATGTCACTGTGGTCATTTAACGATTTACTTACTGTAGCCACGGATACTCCACATTGACTAGCAATATCTTTTAGTGAAACCATTGCTCTCTCCCTATTAATTTTCTCCGCTTAATCGTTTTCGTAACTTAAATATAGCTCTATTTTCGAAAATTCACAAGCGTTTTTCGGAAAATTGTGTTTTTGTTATATTTTCGTAAACTATTTTAGTGTAAATTTACTAAAACTTCAACCTTTTAGTTGTAATTTCCCATGGATATGGTATTCTAATCGGGAGAAGATGCACCTTTTCAACTTAAACGTTTACGGGGTGTTTTTTTCATATAATTGCTTAATCATTGTTATTTTACAACTTAAACGTTTTCTTAAATCTATTTTTACTATTTCTTTTTGGGAGGCATATATGAAGTACGGTTTTTTCGATGATAATAATAAAGAATATGTCATCACTACTCCAAAAACTCCATTGCCATGGATTAACTATCTAGGCTGTAAAGATTTCTTTACATTAATGTCTAATACATGCGGTGGATATACATTCTATAAAGATGCAAAGCTTCTAAGAATGACAAGATATCGTTATAATGACACGACTCCAGATACAAACGGTAAATACTTCTATATAAAAGATGGTGATACAATTTGGAATCCTGGTTGGCAGCCAACTAAGACAGAGCTTGACTCTTATGAGTGTCGTCACGGTATCGGCTACAGCAAATTCACTGGAGCTAAAAATGATATCGAGGCTGCTCTTGTTACTTTCGTTCCATATGACGATCCTGTAGAGCTTACAAAGGTTACTATTACTAATAAAGGGACTGACAAGAAAGATATTTCTCTTTTCTCATATGTAGAATGGTGTCTTTGGAATGCAGATGATGATATGAAGAATTATCAGCGTAACCTTTCAATCGGTGAAGTTGAGGTTATCGATTCTACTATCTATCACAAGACTGAGTATAGAGAGCGTAGAAATCACTACGCAGTATATTCTGTAAATACAAAAATTGACGGCTTCGAAACAAGCAGAGATGAATTCAGAGGCGCTTACAATGGTCCTGACAAGCCAGCAGCTGTAATCGAAGGAAAGCTTCACAATACAATCGCTTCTGGTTGGTATCCAATTGCATCTCATCAGATTAATGTTTCGTTAGCTGCAGGGGAGAGCAAGACATTCGTATTTGCACTTGGTTATGTTGAAAATGCTGAGGATGATAAATGGGAAAAGCCAGGTATTATCAATAAAAAGAA
Organism: Pseudobutyrivibrio sp.; assembly: GCA_024681435.1. Lineage (GTDB taxonomy): Bacteria > Bacillota > Clostridia > Lachnospirales > Lachnospiraceae > Pseudobutyrivibrio. Next base: position 5,900 of record JAILAV010000082.1, read on the forward strand.
GGCTACTGCACTTCTTTCTAAATATCAGACAACAGAGGATTTTGATAAGGCATTCAATGCGCTTTGTGAATATTGGAACGACCTTCTTAGCAAGTTCCATATTGAATCAAAAGACGAGCACGTTAATCGTATGGTTAACATCTGGAATCAGTATCAATGTATGGTTACATTCAACATGTCACGTTCCGCTTCTTACTATGAGACAGGTATCGGCCGTGGTATGGGATTCAGAGATTCTTGTCAGGATCTTCTTGGATTCGTTCATCTTATCCCAGACCGTGCTAGAGAGCGTATCATCGATATTGCTTCTACACAGTTCCAGGATGGTTCAGCTTACCACCAGTATCAGCCTCTTACAAAGAAGGGTAACTCCGATATCGGTTCTGGCTTTAATGATGATCCACTTTGGCTCATTGCTGGAACAAGCGCTTATATCCGCGAGACAGGTGATACTTCAATCCTTAAAGAAATGGTTCCATATGACAATGATATGTCAGTTGCAACCACTCTTATGGAGCACTTGAAGCGTTCATTTGATTACATTGTAAATCACAAGGGTCCACACGACCTTCCACTTATCGGCCGTGCTGACTGGAATGACTGTCTAAATCTTAACTGCTTCTCAGAGCATCCAGGCGAAAGCTTCCAGTGCTTCGGTCCTTCAGAAGGCCCAGTTGCTGAGTCAGTATTCATCGCTGGTATGTTTGTTAAATATGGTCGCGAATATGCAGCTCTTGCAAAACTTATGGGGGATACAGCTGAAGAAGCTAGAGTTCTTGCAGAAGTTGACAAGATGATTAAAGCTATCGAGAAAGATGGCTGGGACGGCGAGTGGTTCGTACGTGCTTATGATGCATACAGCCACAAGGTTGGTTCTAAGGAATGTGAAGAGGGCCAGATTTACATCGAGCCACAGGGTATGTGCGTAATGGCTGGTGTTGGTGTTGAAGATGGCAATGCCAAGAAGGCACTTGATTCTGTAAAGGCTAAACTTGACACAAAGTACGGTGTTATGATTCTTCAGCCTGCTTACACAAGATACCATCTTGAGCTTGGTGAAATCACATCATATCCACCAGGATACAAGGAAAATGCTGGAATCTTCTGCCACAACAACCCTTGGATTTCTATCGCTGAGACTTGCATAGGCCGCGGCGACAGAGCTTTCGAAGTTTACAAGAAGACATGTCCATCATACATCGAGGACATCTCTGAAATTCATAGAACTGAGCCATATGTTTACTCACAGATGGTTGCTGGCGCAGACGCTAAGTTCCACGGCGAGGCAAAGAACAGCTGGCTTACAGGTACTGCTGCATGGACATTTACAAACATCTCTCAGTACATTTTAGGTATCTATCCTACACTTGAGGGACTTTCAGTAAACCCTTGTACTCCTGCAGAGTTTGGTGATTTCAAAGTAACTCGTGTTTACCGTGGTGTTACATACAACATCGAAATCAAGAACCCTAACAAAGTACAAAAGGGCGTTGCTAAGTTGCTTGTAGATGGCAAGGAAATCGAAGGAAACATCATTCCATTCGATGGCAGCAAAAAAACTGTTTCGGTAGTTGCAGAAATGAATTAATTTTTGTTTCTTCAATAAATAACATTCTCCTTCAAAAAACACCCCACGCCTGGGGTGTTTTTTATTT
>JAILAV010000101.1 GCA_024681435.1 Pseudobutyrivibrio sp.
CTACATTTATTACACCATCACTTTTAACAGCCGCAGTATTTTTCCAGAAGTGTCCAAGTATACTATTTGGAATTCTGGCAATTGTTTCTACATTCGTTATTCCGTTTGTATTAACACTCATTCTAGGATTTGATGATCCAAAGGAGGAAGATAATGAGTAATATTTTCCCAAAAGATTTTTTATGGGGGGCATCTACAGCTGCAAATCAGTGTGAAGGCGCATATATGGAAGACGGAAAAGGTTTAAGTGTCGCTGATATTCTTGCTTCTGATCCAGAAAAAGGATTTAGAATTGAAACTGCATCAATCGAACCTGATAAGTTTTATGCATCGCATAAGGCTGTAGACATGTATCATCGAATAGATGAAGATATTGCACTTATGAAAGAACTAGGCTTAAAAGGTTATAGAATGTCTATCGCATGGACAAGAATATTTCCTAATGGAGATGATGATAAGCCAAATGAAGCAGGACTAAAATATTATGACCATGTTTTTGATGAATTAAAAAAGGCTGGCATTGAGCCCGTTGTGACGTTATCTCACTATGAACCACCTCTTCATATGACAGAGCAGGGAGGTTGGTCAAATCGTAAGATGATTGACTGCTTTGTTAATTATGCAGAATGTGTTTTTAAAAGATATAAAGGCAAGGTAAAATATTATCTTACATTTAACGAAATAAATTGTTTGCAGGTTCCATTTGGAATCATGACGGCCGGTGGTATAAAAATGGGCTTTCATGATCCTGAAAACACAGAACAATTAAGATATCAGGCGTTACATCATCAATTTGTAGCTTCGGCTCTAGTGACTAAAAAATTGCATGAAATTGACCCTGATGCAAAAGTAGGCTGCATGATAGCAAGTATGCTTCAGTATGGGCTTACAGCTCATCCTACAGATCAGTTCCTAGCTTTATCTCATAACAGAATGTCATATATGTTTGCATCCGATGTGATGATTAGGGGCTATTATCCTGGATATGCCTTAAGATATTTTGCCGATCACAATATTAAGCTTGAGAAGGAGCCAGAAGATGATGCAATCATCAAAGAAGGCTGTGTGGATTTTTACAGTTGTAGTTATTACATGACTAATTGTATTTCTACTAAGGAACATGCAGAGGAACTTGGTATTGAAGCAACGTCGGGTAATCTAATATCGGGCTTAAAGAATCCTTATCTAAATGCAAGTCAGTGGGGATGGCAGATTGATCCTGAAGGATTTAGATATCTTCTTAATCAAATATATGACAGATATCAGAAACCTATTATGGTTGTAGAGAATGGTTTGGGTGCGAGAGATACCCTTGATGAGGATAATTCTATTCATGATGATTACAGAATTGAATATCTTAAGAGTCATGTGGAATCGATGGAAGAAGCAATTAAAGATGGCGTAGAAGTAATTGGGTATATGCCATGGAGCGCAATAGATTTGATAGCTCTTTCAACTGGAAATATCGAAAAGAGATATGGTTTTATATATGTCGATTTGGATAATTTTGGTAATGGAACAGGCAATCGCTATAAAAAAGATAGTTTCTACTGGTATCAAAATGTAATTAGTAATTCATAAATAATAAGGGGGCGCACGCGGCGCCCCTTTTAGTATACCTATTTAGAAATCAACTTCTGTGTCGTAGTAGCAGCACTTAAGCAGCTTTTCCATTTCCTCCTGGCTAGGCTGTCTTGGATTTGAGCCTGTACAAGCATCCAAAATAGCATTAGCAGCAATATCGTGAAGTCTCTCAAGAAAATAAAGTAGAGGAACACAAAAATGACCATCACGATTGAAGTGATGGTCATTCTTTTGGAAGGTTACAAACTAAATTTCAGCTGCTATGTCAATGTTTTCTCCTGTGATGCCTACCCAAGCGCCGTCAGCGGCCTCAGAAGACTCTGAGTGAGCGAGGAGCCATTTGTTGGTGGCTGTGAGGAGCTTGTCCTCCTGGTTGCCTGCTGTGAAGCTTGGCTTGCCTACATTTGTGCCCTGTGGAAGACCTACTAATACCTGGAAACCTGAATCCTTGCTAGCCTGGCATGGAGCGTAGTGTAGGGCAGTAGCATAAACCTCTACCATAACCCCTTTTGGTACACGG
>JAILAV010000102.1 GCA_024681435.1 Pseudobutyrivibrio sp.
AGTCTTTGAACCCTCTCTTAAATCTACTGCTACATCATAAACCTCACCAGAAATTACTCTTACGAGCTTATCCTGTGGGAAGTTTTTCTGGAAATGAAGTCCTCTAAGAACTCCCTTCTTACTTGCTGACTGATTATCCTGTACAAAAACATAATCAAGTCCTTCTGCCTTCATGTCGTTCTCATTATAAGTTTCCATGAAGTAGCCTCTGTCGTCGCCAAACACCTTTGGAGTGATGACGCAAAGGCCCTCTATACCATTAACGTTTTTCTCAACTGTAATTGCCATTATCTAACCTCTAATCTATCTTGCTATCTTCGTGATTGCTTGTATAACCGTATGACACGCTTTCGCTCTGCTTTTTCTACTTACGTTACATAAGATGCTGCTAAAGCACCATCTAAGTAACGAGTGAAAAAGAAGATCATACTTGTTATACAAGCAATCACTCGATTTTGCATTTTATATATTTCAGAATTCAATCTGTTATGCTAACAAGCAATACGCTTTCTTGCAGTCACTATATGTTCCTTTCAGAAAGGTATTAGCTTGTTAACTACAGATTGCTTTTTACTTTATATTTTACGAATTATAATCCGTTTGCGATATCTACGAGATATTTGCCGTAGTCGGTTTTCATAAGGGGTTCAGCGAGTTTGAGGAGCTGATCCTTATCGATGAAGCCACGCTTGTAAGCGATTTCTTCTATGCATGAAACGTACATACCCTGGCGCTTCTGGAAGGTGCTGACGAATTCAGCAGCTGCGAGAAGCATGTCGTGATTTCCTGTATCAAGCCAAGCAAATCCACGGCCAAGTGTTTCTACATGAAGATTTCCCTTCTCTAAATATGCATTATTTACTGCAGTGATTTCGAGCTCGCCACGGGCTGATGGCTTGATGGTCTTTGCAATTTCTACAACTGAATTATCATAGAAGTAAAGTCCTGGAACTGCATAATTACTCTTTGGCTTTTCTGGTTTTTCTTCAATAGAAATAGCCACACCGTTCTCGTCAAACTCTACAACGCCGTACTCTCTTGGGTCACGTACATAGTAACCAAAGATTGTTGCGCCTGGCTCATTCTGTGTACGAGTTGCTGCCGAAAGAAGCACCTTAGAGAATGACTGACCATAGAAAATGTTATCGCCAAGCACAAGTGCTACAGCGTCATTTCCGATAAAGTCTGCACCAATAATGAATGCCTCAGCAAGTCCGTTTGGCTGTTCCTGAACAGCATACTGTATATCCATTCCAAGCTGGCTTCCATCTCCTAGAAGCTCCTTGAATACTGGCAAATCTCTTGGTGTAGATATAATTAACACCTCACGGATACCTGCCAACATAAGAGTAGACAATGGATAATAAATCATTGGCTTGTCATAGATTGGCATGATCTGCTTACTAATAGCCTTAGTCAAAGGATACAATCTTGTTCCCGAACCACCTGCTAAAATAATACCTTTCATAATTCCTCCTTCACTCCAAAACCTAGAGTAAATGGCAACCACACAACATCTAGCATTGCTGTGCGTTACCATTATAGGTTTTACGGTTTGAAATTTCTCTAGTTTACGTTATTCTTTACAATTCTTTAGAATTCGTTTGCTACGCAATCGAGGGCTGCAGCTACAACCTTATCCATGTCGTAGTATTTATACTGACCCAGGCGGCCGCCGAAGAGGACGCCGTTTTCAGATGCCGCACGATCAGCATACTGCTGATATACAGCATTGTTCTTATCATTATTAACCGGGTAATATGGCTCAACTCCTGGCTGCCATTCGCTGGAATATTCCTTTGAAATGATAGTGGTAGGCTGAGTACCAAACTCAAAGTGCTTATGCTCGATAACACGAGTATAAGGCACATCGGCTGCAGTGTAGTTAACAACTGCGTTACCCTGATAATTATCGCAGTCGAGTTTTTCTGTCTCGAAGCGAACCGAACGATACTCAAGTGGTCCGAAGCAGCTGCTATAATATTCATCAATCTGACCTGTGAACACCAGCTTGCCCCAGCTTACCTCTGTTCCATCTGAAAGCTTTCCCTCAAATGTATTAGAAGCATTGTTGGCACCACCAACCATATCGAAGTAATCCTGTTCGAGCACTACATCTGCGCCCTCAAGCATCTTCTCAACAATCTGAGTGTAACCACCCATTGGAATGCCCTGGAATCTATCGTTAAAGTAGTTATTATCATATGTAAATCTAAGAGGTAATCTCTTGATGATAAAAGCTGGAAGTTCGTCACATGGACGTCCCCACTGCTTCTGAGTATAGCCCTTGATGAGCTTCTCATAAACATCTGTACCAACCAGCGAAAGAGCCTGCTCTTCCAAGTTCTTTGGCTCGGTAATGTTTAACTCCTTAATCTGATCTGCAATCTTTGCCTTTGCCTCAGATGGAGTCTTGATTCCCCACATCTTAGAAAATGTATTCATATTAAAAGGCAGGTTATATAGCTCATCGCCGTAAACTGCCACTGGTGAATTTATGTAATTGTTGAACTCAGCGAACTGATTCATGTATTCCCAAATCTTCTTATCACTGGTGTGGAAGATATGAGCTCCATAGACGTGCACGTTGATGCCGTCTTCTTCCTTTGTATAAATATTTCCGGCTATATGATTGCGGCGGTCAATCACAAGAACTGACTTGCCGCGCTTCATAGCCTCGTAGGCAAATGTAGCACCAAAAAGGCCTGCACCTACCACTAAATAATCATATTTCTTCATCTTTATCTCCCGCCTGCTACTATCTCTCGGCTGTTACGCTCTCAAGCCATTTCTTCTACTATGCTTGTTACATTAACAAGAAATACATTCTTTCTGTAATCTGTTACGCTCTCAAGTCTTTTCTTCTACTATGCTTGTTACATTAACAAGAAATACATTCTTTCTATAATCTGTTACGCTCTCAAGCCTTAATATTCCTTACGTCGACTAACATGTCTCCTTCAGGAATATTAAGCGCTTTATAGCTACAGATTACTTACAAATTATGTGCTTGTTAATTACAAGCAAATTAATATATTGAGCTTGACAGATACAGATTACTTACAGATTATGTGCTTGTTAATTACAAGCAATTCAATATATTGAGCTTGATTGCTACAGCCTATTTGTAGGTTGAACTCTAATAGCTGCAGGCTATTTATACGTGTT
>JAILAV010000108.1 GCA_024681435.1 Pseudobutyrivibrio sp.
TAACACATTTGTAACAGGTTCTACAAAGGAGAGCATCCACGTAGAAATTTGCTCAAAGTGCCATCCATTCTACACAGGCCAGCAGAAAGCTACACAGGCTCGTGGACGTATTGATAAGTTCAACAAGAAGTACGGCATTGACGCAAAGTAGTCACTTTGATAAGAGTTTATTGAGGGTTGAGATTCGTCTCAGCCCTTTTTCCGTGTTTACGTAAACATGGATTCGTATACGTGTGTATTTGACAATACTAATATATTATTTTTAGTGATTAGAATATTTAAGGATTTTAGATGAGCCAGTAAGCGTCAAGCTCTTAGATTTCCTTAGCGAGACATGTAGTCGAGCGAGGAAATACTAAGGCTTGTAGCTGTAACTGGCGGACTAGAGGTATTCAGTGAAGTATTCGGGGATAGGTGGACAGGCAGTAATGGAAGGTGTTATGATGCGCAATGGCAGCAAATATGCCGTGGCAGTCAGAAAGCCAGATAATGATATTGCCGTAGAATTAAAAAATACAAGGGATATAAATGATATTTGGCATAAGATTCCTATTATTAGGGGAATGGTTGCTTTTATTGATTCTTTGGTTATAGGGCTTGGTTCGCTGATGCAATCAGCTAGCTATTTCGAGGACGAAGAATCAGTTGATAAGAGCACACTTTCTGAAGAGGAATTGAAGAAGCTAGAGAGGAAAGAAAAGGCAGAGATGGGCGGAACACTTGTGATTTCATTTGTCATGGCCTTAGGTATATTCTTTGCGTTGCCATATTTTATTTCTCTAGGATTAAATAGATTTACAACATCACAGGCTCTTATAGCTTTTATTGAGGGCGTGATTCGTATTGCTATATTTATAGGGTATGTTATGTTGATTTCCAGAATGGAAGACATCAAGCGTACATTTATGTATCACGGCGCAGAGCATAAATGCATTAATTGCGTGGAGGCAGGACTTCCTTTGACTGTTGAGAATGTCAGAAAGTCCACTAGATTTCATAAGCGCTGCGGTACAAGTTTTATTTTTATAGTTTTCATTATTTCAGTATTTGTCTTTATGTTTATTTCATTTGACAATACTTGGATTAAACTGGTAGCAAGACTTCTTCTTATACCAATCATTGCTGGTATTTCTTTTGAATTTATTAGACTTGCAGGCAGATATGACAATGGATTTGTCAATCTTATTTCAAAGCCGGGCCTCTTGCTTCAAAAGATTACTGTTATGGAGCCAGATGATGACATGATAGAAGTAGGTATTGCTTCTGTTGAAGCTGTTTTTGATTGGAAGGATTTTCAGGAGAAAAATAAGGAGTATTTTTAGAATGACTTTTAAGCAAGCCCTAGAAAAGGGAATACTTTTGCTTGAATCTGAGAGCATACCAGACGCAAAAATAGATGCTTGGTATCTTCTTTCTTTTGTCAGCCAAATGACAAAAGCTCAATATTTCCTTAAGCAAAATGACACCATTGACGAGCTCACATTGTACAAATATAAGGATGTTCTTTTAAAAAGAGCTGCCCATGAGCCACTGCAACACATTACTGGAGAGCAGGATTTTATGGGACTTACCTTTTGGGTTAATGAACATGTGCTTATCCCTAGACAAGACACAGAGACTCTTGTGGAAGAGGCTCTAAAGGTTATTCCTAGCGGTAGTCATATTCTTGATTTGTGCACAGGCAGTGGATGTGTTATTATTTCTCTTGTCGTTTTAGGACAGGGTTTCTCTGGAATTGGTGTAGACCTTTCAGAAGATGCACTTGTGGTTGCCCGTGAAAACAGAACTCGCTTGGCTGGTTCCAAGGTGGAATTCTTACAGGGCAATCTTTGGGAGCCGGTAACAGGCAAATTTAACGCTATCGTTTCCAATCCACCATACATCAGGACCAAAGACATAGAGGATTTGGCTGTAGAGGTTAAGGATCACGAGCCTAGAATGGCCCTTGATGGGACAGAAGATGGATTGTATTTTTACAGACAGATAGCAGAGCATGCAGCAGATTATTTAAGTGAAGACGGTTGGCTTTTGGTGGAGATTGGTTACGACCAGGGCCAGGACGTTAAGACACTTTTCATAGATAATGGATTTAAGGATGTCCAGGTTATAAAGGACTTAGCCGGAAACGACAGAGTCGTTAAGGGACACCGCTAATTTTAGGAGGTTATTATGTTCGATAGACTTGAAGATTTGGTTTTAAGATATGAAGAGGTTATGAATCTTCTTTCTGAGCCAGATGTTGCAAATGATAATGCTAGATTCAGAGCCCTTATGAAGGAGCAGTCTGACTTAGCGCCAATTGTTGAAGCGTATAAGCAGTATGCGGCCCACAAGCAGAATATTGAAGATTCTTTGGCACTTCTTGAGGAAGAGACTGACGAGGAAATGAAGGAACTTGCAAAAGAAGAATTGAATGAGTCAAAGGCAGAGGTAGAAAGACTTGAGCAGGAGCTCAAGATTTTACTTCTTCCAAAGGACCCTAACGATGATAAGAATGTTATCGTTGAAATCCGTGCAGGTGCCGGCGGTGAAGAGGCGGCTCTTTTTGCAGCAGAGATTTATCGTATGTACGTACATTATGTTGAATCACGTGGATGGAAGGTTGAGCTTCTCGAAGCTGATGAGACAGGTATCGGTGGTATGAAGAATATCGAATTCATGGTTAAGGGTACAGGAGCTTATTCTATCCTTAAGTATGAGTCAGGTGTTCACCGTGTACAGCGTGTCCCAGAGACAGAGTCTCAGGGTCGTATTCAGACATCTACATGTTCTGTAGCAGTTATGCCAGAGGCAGAGGAAGTAGATGTACAGATCGATGAAAAAGATATACGTATCGACGTAATGCGTGCCTCAGGTAACGGTGGTCAGTGTGTCAATACAACTGACTCAGCTGTTCGTCTTACTCACTACCCAACAGGTATTGTTATCTACAGCCAGACTGAGAAGTCACAGCTTCAGAATAAGGAAAAGGCTTTCGCACTTCTTCGTGCAAAGTTGTATGATTTAGAGATGCAAAAGCAGCAGGATGCAGAGGCTGCAGAGCGTCGTTCGCAGATTGGTACAGGCGACCGTGCTGAGAAGATTCGTACATATAACTTCCCACAGGGACGTGTTACAGACCACAGAATCAATCTTACTCTTTACAAGCTTGATAAGATTATGAATGGTGACATTCAGGAGATTCTTGATGCATTAATCGCAGCAGATCAGGCTGCTAAGCTTGCTAAGATGAACGATAAATAATATGGACAATCGAGTATGCACTAGATGTCTGCTTCGAGACATGATTGATGCAGATATGTCTATGATAGAAAAATACAAAATGGCGCTGAAGGCTCAGGATAGAGTTGACGAGGATGAATATAATCGTCGACTTAATGTATGTACAGCCTGCGAGAAGCTTAATGCAGGAACTTGCATGAGCTGTGGTTGTTACGTGGAGATTCGCGCCGCGGCAAAAGTATCAAAATGCCCTAATAATTTTTGGTAAAGAACACCCATATATGGCTTATAGCTGTATATGGGTGTTTTTGTCGTAAGAAGTACAAGAATTCGTAATTAAAAGTTACTATTTCGGTAGAGTTTTTTTGAAATATGTGCTAGGTTTTCTATAGGGATAATATGTTTTGGAGGTTTTAATAATGGCAAAATTAGTAATCAACAACGAGAGTAAAAAGAGCAC
>JAILAV010000109.1 GCA_024681435.1 Pseudobutyrivibrio sp.
GAGACAATCAAGGCTTATGTAGTTAAGGAAGATGGTCTTAAGGAATTTGAGATGACATTAGGCCAGCTAACAGATGATGAAAGAGAAATCATCCTTAAGGGATGCTTAATAAACTACAACAGACAGTAGTATTGTAGGAGGGGGAGCTATGCCAGATGATAGCGAAAGAGTAGAGCGAAGAGCTTTATTCAGAAAGCTGTGTAGCTATGTTTTTGCAGCCTGCATAGTCATAGTGTTTTACTTCATTTTAAAAAACCAAAGAAGTGTTTCTTTGGCCATTGATCATGTATACAAAGTGATTCAACCTATTCTTATTGGATTTGTTATGGCATTTTTAATGAATCCAATTATGGAATTTTTTGAAATCAGATTATTTGTAGTTTTAAAAAAAATCTTCAAGTCTGATTCCGTGGCAAAGAAGACTTGCAGGACACTTTCTTCCATAATTGCTCTTATTGTGTTTACGCTAGTGGTGGTATATATAATACGAGCAATCGTGCCTAACTTAATAAACACAATAATTTACTTGGCAAATCATATTGAAGAGCAAATTGCTGTTGTCCTTGATTGGTGTAATCAAATTACCCATGGACAGTACGAAGAAGAGTTGATGAAGGCCAAGGATAACAATATCGGAGACCTGGCAAATCAAGGCCTGAAAATGTTTAACCAGTATGTTGATTATGATGAGACTGATATTATGTCTCTTGCTACAAGCAGCGTTTTGTCAGTTGGAAAATTCATAGTAAACATCATTATTGGAATGTTTGTTTCGGTATATGTCCTTGTTTCAAAGGAGACATTTAAGGCTCAAGCAAAAAAACTTGTTTGTGGAATATTTATTCCAAAGTACTCTAATATTATTTTGGAAATCGGAAGAAAGTCAGGTCAGATATTCTACGGATTCATTATTGGAAAGATAATTGATTCTGTCATAATAGGCATTATATGTTACATTGGATGCTTGATTATGAAAATGCCATATCCAGTGCTTGTTTCAGTAATTGTTGGTGTCACAAATATAGTTCCTGTATTTGGACCATACATTGGAGCAGTGCCAACTGTAATCATTATTTTCTTAACAGAGCCAATGAAGGGTATATATTTCTTAATTTTCGTGCTAATTTTGCAGCAGGTAGATGGAAACCTAATTGGACCAAAGATTTTGGGGGATTCAACTGGAATATCATCCTTCTGGGTTGTGTTTGCAGTAGTTGTTGGTGCAGGATTCTTTGGTTTAGGCGGAATGATTGTTGCGGTACCAATCGTTGCCATTATTTATTATATGGTAGGACGTTTGGCAAGCTATCTTGTAGCCAGAAGAGATTTGCCGATTGATACATCTGAGTACACCTTGATGGACTACATAGATGAAGAAAATAACGTCTTGATAAAGCATAAGGATAAAACTATCGAAACAGCAAAGAAGAAATGTTTTTTTGCTAAGAAAAAATAATAAATATATTTTTAGAAAACCAGGATATTTTATTCCTGGTTTTTTGATTTTAGAAACGACCTATGTTAATATTTTAATAACTATAAGTATATATTTTGGAGAATATTTTTGTGGAAAAAATGGAATATAGAACTAGAATTGAAGAGATGAAAAATCTCATATCAAAAAACAAATTTGCGGAAGCAATGAATGTGGCTGAGTCCATTAATTGGCGCAAGGTCCACAATATTAACGACTTAATTGCCGGAAGTGAATCATATGAAGCAGCGGGTAAAATCGAAGAGGCTAGAGATTTATTACTTGTTGCCCACGAGCGTTCTCCAATTGGAAGAATGATTCTATATAAGCTTTGTATGATTTCAATTAAGCTAAAGGATATTGAGGAGGCCCAGGAGTACTACAATGAATTTGTACAGATAGCCCCTCATGACAGTCTCAAATATATCCTTAAGTACAATATCAGTGTAGCTAAGGGAGCAGATAATGCTACTCTTATAAAGATTCTTGAACAGCTCAAGGAAAGCGACTTCATTGAGGAATGGGCTTACGAGCTTGCATATCTATATCACAAAACAAATCAGGGTGATAAGTGTATATCTTTGTGCGATGAAATCATTCTATGGTTCGGCGACGGTCCTGTTGTTGAACGAGCTTTAGAGCTAAAGATGCTTTACCAGCCTCTTGATAAAGCTCAAGAAGATAAATATCGTAGCTTCCAGCAGAAAAAAGATGGAATAACAGAGATTAAACCAAAGCCTGTTGCTGAATCCAGCAGCATAGTTCCAAACGTTAAGGCTATCCAATTGCCAGAAGGACCAGAGAGATTTGATACAATCAATCTTCAGGCTGAGATTAAGAAAAATATCGATGAGATAATGAAGGCAACTGATACAGGTGAAGTATCAGAGAATATGGATGCAATCAAAAACCTTGTTGAGGAGATTCCTTACTTAAAGGTATCTGAAACAAAGGAAGATGACCAAGAAGAAGATTTCTCCGTCAACGATACATTCCAGCAGTACCTTGAAGAAGGCTTTGATGGCCAGATTAGCCTTAAGCTTGCCGATGAAAGCAAAGAAACAGAAGAGCAGGTTGAAGGCCAGATGACAATAGAAGATGTTCTCGCTGAATGGGAAAAGACAAAGCGTGCCGCAGAAGCAGCCATGGAAGATGCTAAGTCTAAAGAGCTTGAAAGCGCCAGAGCAAAGGCACTTCGAGAAGCCAATAGCGTTCTTAACCGCTTAGAGGGAGCAATGTCAAAGCTTGATGCAGGCATGACATCTCAGGAGCTTCTTAAAGAAGAATATCTTTCAACAGAAGGCAGCACTGAGCCTACTATGCCGGTTAAAGAGGTCGAACTATCAGAGGAACCTGAGGAAATCGACGAAGTAGACAACTCAGAGCAGGAAGAATTAGTTGAGCCTGATATTGAAGAAGTAGACGATGAGCTTGAGAAATCTGCAGAAGATGAAGAGCTTACCGATGAAGAAATAGAAGACACATCAGCTGAGGAAATTAAAGAAGACAAAGAAGAAGTTCATGAGGAAGCAAAGCCAGCAGATCATCCTGGGTTTGCAATTCCAAAGCTTTCTACAGAAGGATTACAGAAGGGTCTGTTAGATATTCCAGTAGTGAAACCAGAAGTTGCAGCAGGAGCAGCAGCGGCTGGGGCAGCTGCAACTATTATGCATACAGCAGGGGAGTTAGGAGGAAGCACTCCAAGTTGGCATCCTCCAGTATTAAATGAATCCGAGGAGACAGAAGACGTGGACTTTAAAGAAGCATCCCAGATAATTGCTGATGTAAATAGCATCTTACAAAAAGAGATTGACAGACTTACAACACCAATAATCAATAGCAAGTTAGAAAACTTAGATAAACAACTTAAGGTTGATACCTTAGAAGAGCCAGTTAAGGCTGCAACACCAGAACCACAGCCAAAGATTGAGCCAATTGTTGAACAGCAGATTCCACAGGAACCACAGGCTGAAGAGCCAGCATTTAAAGAGGATGATTTTGAATTACCTCCAATCCAGCTTCCACCAGATATCATGGAAGAAGTCGCAGCAGCCCAGCCAGAGCCAGTTAATGAACAACCTGTGTATCAACAACAAAATGTTCAGCCAGAGCCAGTTTATGAACAGCCAGTATATCAACAGCAAAATGTTCAACCAGAGCCAGTTATTCCTGAAATCAAGATAGAAGAAATTGCAATGCCAAGTATTCAAGTGCCAGAGGTAGAGACTCCTGCTCCTGTAGCAACACCACAGCAGGAAAGCGCTCCAGCCCTTGAATTGGACGATGAAGATATGGCGATTTTCTCATACTTCCTTCCAATTGGTGGCATGAAGTCAAGCATTGCAAAAGCTATTTCAGGAACAGCTAGTCACCTTAGCGACGCTTCGAAAAATGGAGGAAGCATTGCAATTGTTGGTGAGCCAGGTTCAGGAAAGACTCAAATGGCAACAAGCATCATTAAGGTTCTCCAGAAAAAGACAGGATATCCAAAGGGTGGTATCGGTAAGATTTCTGGTGAGAAGCTTAATGAAAAGGATATCCAAAAGTTATATGCAAAAATTCAGGGAGGCTGCTTGATTATCGAATCAGCAGGAGGCATCACAAAGGAGACAGCGGTTACATTGTCTCTTTTGATGGAAGCAGATAACTCTGGAACAATTATCATCATCGAGGATAATAAAAAGGGAATCGACAAGGCATTAATGAAGGATGGTTCATTTGCTAGAAGATTCACTGAAAAAATTGTTATTCCAATTTTCTCAATAGATGAGTTGGTTTCATTTGCAAAGACATATGCATTAGAAGCAGGCTGCACCATTGATGATATGGGCATCTTAGCTTTATATAATAGAATTAATTTAGTTGGCCGTTATGATCATGTAACAACCATTAAGGAGGTTGCAGAAATTATGGATGACGCCATTGAGAAGTCTACAAGGGGTGGATTTTTCAATAAGCCTAAGTATGACAAAAATGGCAACGTCATTCTTAAAGAGAAGGATTTTGATAAATAAAATTCAAAGGGGAAGTAGTGTATGAGTAATTTTACGGATTTAGATGGCTATTTGTTTGGACAGGGAACCCATTATGACATCTATAAAAAGCTTGGCGCCCACAAAGGCAAGCAGTGTAGACAGACAGGATATTACTTTGACGTTTGGGCACCTAGAGCAAGCCGTGTGGCAGTTATAGGTGAATTTAATGATTGGGATGAGACTCGCAATTTCATGCAGAGAGTTGAGCCAGAGGAGCAAGGCGTATTTGAAGCATTTATTCCT
This sequence comes from Pseudobutyrivibrio sp., assembly GCA_024681435.1. Lineage (GTDB taxonomy): Bacteria > Bacillota > Clostridia > Lachnospirales > Lachnospiraceae > Pseudobutyrivibrio. The sequence continues at coordinate 4,753 of JAILAV010000109.1, forward strand.
GAGGCCAAAGAGGGACAGCTCTACAAATATTTAATTATTACTGAAAATGGCGAAAAGCTATATAAAGCAGATCCATATGCTACTTACGCGGAGGTTAGACCAGGTACTGCCTCTAGAATTTACGATATTAATAAATTTAAATGGACAGATTCCTCATGGATGAAGCATCGTAAGGCTGCCAAGAATTTCTGGGAGCAGCCAATGGCTATTTATGAAGTTCATCCTGGTTCATGGAAGAGACATCCAAGACCAGATAATGATGGCTTCTACAGCTACAAAGAATTTGCTCATAGTCTAACAGAATATATTCTTGATATGGGATATACTCATGTTGAGCTTATGGGAATTTCCGAGTATCCATTTGATGGTTCCTGGGGATATCAGGTTACAGGTTACTATGCACCGACATCAAGATATGGCACACCAGATGATTTTATGTATCTAGTGAACTATCTCCATAAACATGGAATCGGAGTAATCTTGGATTGGGTACCAGCTCATTTTCCAAGAGATGCTCATGGACTTGCTGATTTTGATGGACAGCCATTATATGAATATGCAGATCCTAAGAAGGGTGAGCACCCTGATTGGGGCACAAAGATATTTAATTATGGAAAGCCAGAGGTTAAGAACTTCCTTATTGGTAGCGCTTTGCAGTGGGTAGAGCACTATCATATTGACGGCCTTCGAGTAGATGCAGTTGCATCCATGTTATATCTCGACTACGGTAAAAAGCCAGGGCAGTGGATTCCAAATGAGCATGGAGGCAACGAAAATCTTGAAGCTATAGAGCTTTTCAAGCATATTAATACACTTATTAGAGGTCGAAACCCTGGAGCAGTGATGATTGCTGAGGAATCAACAGCTTGGCCAAAGATTACCGGCGATGTTGAAGAAGGCGGATTAAACTTCTCATATAAATGGAATATGGGATGGATGCATGATTTCATTGACTACATGAAGCTGGATCCATATTTCAGAAAAGATAACCATAACAAAATGACATTTGCCATGAGCTACAATGAGGCAGAACGATATATCTTAGTTTTAAGCCATGATGAAGTGGTTCATTTAAAGGGCTCTATGCTTGCCAAAATGCCAGGGCTTGAGTTGGATAAATACCGAAATCTCATGGCTGCCTATGCATTTATGATAGGTCATCCAGGTAAGAAGCTTCTGTTCATGGGCCAAGATTTTGCTCAAGGGACAGAGTGGAGCGAAGCACGAGAGTTAGATTGGTATGTACTTGATAATCCAAATCACAGACATGTATCAAGAATGTTCAAAGAGCTTCTTCACATTTACAGAACATATCCAGCTATGTATGAGCAGGATGTATCCTGGGCTGGCTTTGAATGGATAAATGCCAACGACAATTATCGAAGTATATTCAGTTTTGTCCGTAAAGCAAAAAACGGCAAAAATAGCGTATTATTTGTAATCAATATGACACCTATGAGATACGATGATTACAAAGTAGGTGTACCAGAAAATAAAAAATGTAAGCTATTGTTAGATAGCCAAAGTAAAGAATTTGGAGGCGATGGTGGAACAATTTTAGACACCTATACCCCAATCAAGGACGAATGCGACGGAAGAGAGTATTCAATAGCATTTCCGGTTGCACCTTATCAGGTCGCAATATTTGTGTACTAAACATATGGGCTGTGAATGCAGCCCATTATTTTTTGAATAGGCAATAATTATGGAAGAATTTAAGATTATTACATTACCAACAAAGCAAGACGAAGAAAGTGAAGATGATGTTGTAATAGAAGAGCGCCCGGTGGATGATGATTACCAGCCACCGAAGAAACGCTATTTCTTTTTGCTTTTATTAATAATCATAATAATAGTTTCAATTGTAGTAATTAAAATTGTCACTACCTATGATGATTATGAAATTGAAAAAACATGGGAGCGACAGGATTCATCTGAAAGCTACTATATTAGTTACAACAATAATCTCATTAAATATAGTGCTGACGGTATTTTTTATACTGGCTTTGATGGTTCATTAATATGGAATTACACATATGACATGACAAATCCAAATATTGATGTTTGCGGAGATTATATTGTTGCTTTTGATAAGAAAGGCACAGAGGTAGACATATTCTCCACAAAGGGATTTGTTAAGTCAATAACCACAACAACTCCAGTAATAGAGGCCAGAGTTGCTTCGCAAGGTACAGTTGCATTATTGCTTCAGGAAAACACCACAAGCTATATTCAGATGTACGACAGAAATGGCTCAGTTTTAGTATCAGGAGAAATACACCCTGAAAACACTGGTTTTCCAGTTTCCATGGCCCTTTCATCTGATGCAACCAGACTATTACTTTCTATTATAAATATTGATAGCGGACAGGTTTCTACAGATCTTATATTTTACGATTTTACAAGTGCAGGAAAAAAGGAACAGGATAATATCGTAGCTACAAACCACTACATAGGTACATTGATACCAAAGGTTGACTACGTTAAAAATGATAAAGCTATAGCTTTTTCCGATTCTAGAATAATTATTTTTAATAATAACCTTAAGGCTACTGTAGCCAAAGACATAACAGTGAATGCAGAAATGAAAAGCATTTTCTATGACGATACTCACTTTGGATATATATGCGAGACAGCACTAGAGACAGGTGAAGTTGTAAATGAACTAAACGTATATAACCTGTATGGATTTAAATGTGTCTCAAAGACAATCGAAAATAGCTACGACACCGTATCTATTATGGATAATAATGAGATATGTATAAAGAATGGTAATGAAGTTTCTATTTATAATCTTCAGGGCTTTGAAAAGTTTAATTATACCTTTGATGATACTGTGTATGATGTGCTTCCAGGAAACACATCCCGTAGATATTATGTAATTCAGAGAAATAAGACAGAAGAGATTTATTTAAAGTAAGGAGAATGATGGAGCTTAACTATTTACTTATTATATTTGCTTTGCTGATGTTGTTTTGCGTTATTCGAGGTGCCACAAAAGGGATGCTTAGAATAGCTTTTGGTTTATGCGCCTGGATATTCTTAATATGCTTCGTTAATTATGGAGCAGGGATCGCAGCCAGCTATATAGAGACAAGTACATCAGTGCCTACTTTTATAGAAGATAGATTAGATGTGCATCTCCATGAACGATATACCAAGGCAGAAGAAAAGGAAGCCGGTAGCGGACAGGATGCTGTAATGGTAATTGTTCCAGCTAAGATTAAAGATGAGATAATGGAGTCCATTCAGGAGTCAATTGATATTGCAATAAAGCTTATCGCACAAGAGCTTGCTAAGGCAGCTATAAAAGGTATATCTACTATATTATGTGTAATACTTGGCATAATACTAATCATCATATTAGATAAGCTGATAAAGGCTATAGGTTTAGTGCCTGGAGTTAGAGATGTTAACAGACTGCTTGGAGTTATAGCCGGTCTAATGGAAGGTATGTTGGTTATATGGCTTATAATGTATATAGCAGATTGCTTTTCAGCCTCTGTAATGGGCCGTTTTGTAATCGATAATAGCGAAAATAACCAGATATTATATTTTATCTATCAAAACAATATAATTGAACGAATTATCGGAATATAAAGACATTAATTTTTTTCAAAAAAAGTGTTGACGAAAAGGTTGGCTGATGATAGTATATATTTCGTTCCGCTGAGAGCGGTAATAACTTAGAAAATACTTAGTTTTCTAAAAAAGATTTTGAAAAATAAATCAAAAAAGTTGTTGACAAACAGCTAGCAACATGATAATATAAACGAGTTGCTGCTGAGGTAAGCAACGAAGCGAAGATTGATAACTGAACAGTGAAACAAACCTTGAATTAATACAAGTTTTTAAAACATGTATCCTTGAAA
>JAILAV010000119.1 GCA_024681435.1 Pseudobutyrivibrio sp.
TCAGATCGAAGTGATGTTGATATGCCCTTGTCTACTTGACGGGGTATATCAACATGGTCCCTAGCTTTTCCTTTAACAGTGGTCAAAAGCATCCGTAGTATTAAATAAAAGCAAAAAGAAGTTTTAATACTATTTTAGCCACATATTTCGCTTGAAATCATGGGATAAGTATTAAATAAAGTGAGTTTTTGTTTTTAATACTAGAAAATTCATTTTTTGAGTATTAAATTTAAAAATCATCATAGTTTAATACTTTTTTATCAAATATAGCTCTTAAATCAGCAAAAATTAGTATTAAAAGAGAAATAGCTAACTATATAATACTCCGGCCCAATTAGATAAAGTATAATACAAAAATAGCTAGGGACTTTAAAATCCCTAGCTATTTTTTATCGTGGAATAATCAATTGTGAGAAATCAACACCGGCGATAGCATTTGCCTGAGCGATAACGCCTGGGTCTGATGCATTCTTGTAGAATGAATATGCCATCTTTGGCGCATCGTTTACATTTCCGATTCCGCATGCCAAACCTTGTGCAATCTCCTCTTTGTGATCGTTCTCTCTTAAAAGAACAAATCCATCTACGTGACTATTGCTCATAGCTGCGTTGTATGCGAAAACAACTGCGGCTGCCTGTAATTCTTCACCCTTGTTACTTGGATATCCAACCTCTGAAAGCTTTACGCTTCTAACCTTTCCTGAAGGGCTAAGCATTTCTGGAAGACTTAAGTAATCTGTAAGTACTTCAAGGTTTGCCATTGTTACAAATGGAGAAGACTGGTCATGTGTAACCTGCTTTGAAGGTGCCCATACCTGAGGCTCACGTAACAATACGTTGTTTGGATGAGCAGCAACTCTCCAGTCGATATTTCCTTCAGCTGTTACTAGGTTGTTGAGCTTTGTTAAGAATTCCTTACCAGAAATGTAGTAAGAAGCTTCTGGCTTTGCCCACTCGTGGTCGATGCAAGTATAAACATTTGCATTAGCATTCTCTGACTTGATACCATTGTACATTACGCGGAATGCTTTATAGTATTCATTCATAAAAGCATCGTTAGAACCGCAGTTCATATAATTCCATTTATACCAAGCGTTTACCTCATTACCGATGATGAAGTTATCAACCTGTCCGAATCCGATGTTTGAGTAGTGACTTGCAAGCTGAGCAGCAGCATTACCTAAATCTTCAAGCGCAGTCTCAGATGATGCGTTAAATCCATAATAGCTGTGGGCGCTTCCCATTCCCTTGTAAGATAAAGGACTGATATATTTCTTGCCGGCAGCTTTGTCAGCTAGAAGTATTACATTTACTTGGATGCCAAGTGAATTATATTTCTGAACTGAGTAATCATAACCACCTAATGAATTAAGCTGTGAAATAGGAATGTTAAGATTTACCTGCTTAATACCTAAATCTGCAACGAGATTTTTATCAGCAAGATTCTTCTCTAAAGCTGGAAGAATTCCCTTCTTACCATAATCCATTCTCTTTGGTCTGTGGCTTGCAGTTGCCTCAGGATTAGTAATGAACATACTGTTTGAAACTGGAACAAGTTTGCCGCCAACCTTACCGCAGATTGTAAACTTTTTGAAAAGAACTGAATCTGCTGTCCCTTTATTAAGTGGAACAACAAATTTTGTAGAACCAGCACCTTGACTCGCAACTTCCTTACCAGCTGGAGCTACTTGATTAGCTGCAGATGCAATCAAATGGTACATGCCATCTTCAGATGCGGCTACACCTGAGGCAGTAATTACTACACTACCTCCTGAAATACTTGCGCTGCTAATTATCATTGTTGCAGCGGCTGAAGCTTCGATGATATTTGTGGATAAAGAACCAGCAATTATCAAGGCGAAAGCTAGCAAAAGGCTCGAAATTTTTCTTAATACTCTCATATAATCTCCTTAATTATCAGTTTGGCATTACTTATTATTCTGACATATAAATAGGTAACGCGAAGACGATTGATTTTATCATAGATTTGACGAAAAAGCCATATAAATATTGCTTTTATAACGATAAAGCCTGTTAACCACTGTCGTTATGAAACGTGCGCTTTTATTACGGTTGTGATATAATATGTCCCGAATGGTATGACCCATCTAGTAAGCGCAGCTTACATAAATAGTTATTAAGGAGTCGAAAGAAATGACTTGCGATTTATTTAAAGATAAAACACTTATGATTACAGGAGGTACAGGTTCGTTCGGTAGCACTGTCCTCAAGCATTTTTTGGATTCTGATTTGAAGGAAATCAGAATCTTCTCACGTGATGAGAAAAAACAGGATGATATGAGACATCAGCTTCAAGCTGAGCATCCAGAATTTGCCAACAAGGTAAAGTTCTACATTGGTGATGTTCGTAATATGCGTTCAGTGCAGGATGCTATGCCAGGTGTTGATTTTATTTTCCA
>JAILAV010000160.1 GCA_024681435.1 Pseudobutyrivibrio sp.
GCCTCAACTAATTCGTCATACTCAGCGCCGTGCATTAAATGTGTTGGCTGAATAACCAAATTTTTCACCCCGTTATTAACTGCTCTCTCAAGCGCCTGATCTACATTATCAATCTTCTCCCCGTCACGCGCCTGAATATGGTTAATAATAATCTGTGCTGTAAAAGCTCTTCTAACTGACCAGTCAGGATAAGCTGCTGCAATAGCTTTCTCAACACCACCGATATCATTTACACGGCTATCATTAAATGATGTTCCGAAACTTACAACAAGAATTTCGTTCTCACCAATTTCATCCTGGTTTAAAGGATCATCCTTTGATGCATCTCCTGTATCTCTTCCGAAATAATCTGGATCTGCATTCTCTCCCTCAACTAACTCCTTCTGCTCATCTGTAAGTGCATCCCAAGCTGCCTTTGCTGCCTCGCACTGAGCATCAGTCTCATCTGTTCTCTCCTGAACATAAATTGCATCAATAAGCTTTGCTACTTCCATTGCTGCATCCTCATCAGAAACCTGGCTTTCTTCTGCAACCTCTGTAGCCTCAGTAGTTTCTGATACTTCCTTCCCTTCATCACTCTGTCCACATGCTGCAAAACTAAGCATAACAGACATAGATAGAGCAACCAATCCAATAGTCTTTTTTCTCATTTCTATACTATCCTCCATATCTGTTCGCGGACACACAAAATAAAAAGGGCCGCTAAAACGACCCTTCATAAAATCCTAAAAATGAATTTAGATTCGAAAGTCCGCAAATCAAAATTACCAGAAATAGGCAGGTCTCCTGACTTCGATCAACATCCATTATCTCTTCCCAAGCTAGCGCTCAGTGATATGAAAACAGACTCCCTAACACAGTGACGGCTTCGCTCTGGATTCTCACCAGATTCCCTTTTCACCTATGCCAAATCTTGCGATTCCATAGGCACCTAATTCCATGTACTGTATATATTTCTTAGATATACTAGCACATTAGCCATTTTATGTCTAACAAATATAAAAACTATGTATTATATATAGAAGTTATAACCACTTCATAGGCTGAGTGATAGTTAACAGGATTTATAGCCACCTTTTTTACGAATAAATTAAGCAAATAACTGCCCTCAGGCACATTCTCAATATATTCCCACTTATCTATCTCATCGCAGGAACATATTAAATCAACAACTTCCTTTGCAGGCATCTTTCTTTGCTTTATAAGCTCATTTCCTAAATCCACCTCATCTACGTAACCAAACTTAAGTAGAAATTCGGCAAAGGTCCTGTTGTAGCGCATCACATACATTTCTTTTTCTCTGACTTCGAAAATACCTGTTGGCACTTGGCCAAAGAATTCATCTGTCTTCCAGCTATATTCTTTGTTTACCATAGGCTCCACCACATTGATGCCACCAACTATATCGTAATATTTATTTTCTTTATAATCTTCTATTTTATTTCCTACCTTTGCCCCGTAAATGGCATACCATTCCTCTAAAGATATAGGCTTTGCGAAGTAATATCCCTGTAACTTACTACAACCAATCTCTCGCAAAAATTTTACTTGTTCGCAAGTCTCTACGCCTTCTACCACTGTGCCTATTCCAAGCTTTGTAGCCATGTTAATTAACTCACGCAAAATAATATGATTCTTCTTTGACATGTTGAACTCTCGCATAAATCGCATATCAAGCTTAATCAAATCAAAATCAAATTTCTGGAGCATGTTAAGAGATGAGTAGCCGCTACCAAAATCATCCATCCAAACCTGGAATCCCGCCTCATGAAATCGTCTGATTTGTTCTATTGCAAAATCAGTCTCAAGGCTTGATACACTTTCTGTTATTTCTATTGTTATCTTATCTGGTGTTATCTTGGATGCTGAGACTCTTTTAATTATTTCATCCACCATGTCACACAGTTCAAAATCGTATTTTGAAAGATTAATTGAGACAGGTGTTATTGGAAGATTCTTAGCCTGAACCTCCTCTAAATCTCTTAATACACAATCAAGAATATACAAATCCAATTTATGGATAAGCTTTGCATCTTCAAGCACATATACGAAATGGTCCGGTGGAATCAAACCTCTCTCCGGGTCAATCCATCTGGCCAATGCCTCTTCATTGCACACAAGACCATTAACTGATCTGATAATCTGCTGATAGAAAGGACGTATCCATCCCTCTTTCATGGCTTTATCAAGAGTGTTTATGACATATTCAAAATGAGTTGAAGCAGCATGAGTATTCTCATCGTAATATGCATACTTAGAAATATAGGCACCCTTTAGCTTATCACTTACAATCTTTGCTCTGTCGCAGGCGCTGCTGGCAGATACTTCCTCAAATTCCATGGAATAAATTCCAACATGAACAGGAAGAGTTCTACCTTCATTTGCATATTTTATATCATTAAATATTTCAACCAGAATTTCCTCTATGCCTTCCATTTCAGTGTAAACTGCAAAATGGTCTTGGCCCAATCGACCACAATTTTCATTTGCAAAAAACTTTTTCAAGACAAAACCAAAGGACATAATTAAATTATCTCCTTCTTGTATACCATATTTCTGATTGAAGTATTTCATTCCTGTGAAATCAAAATAAACCACTCCCGGTGTATGTCCATTATCTCTTATAGTTTTCAGCCCAGCATCAGCCAATGTTAAAAAATAAGACATATTCGGTAAACCAGTCAAAGTATCATAGAAATTATCTCGAATTAGACTTTCCTTAGACATCATATCTATGAAATTAGAAGCTATTTTTTCAGTCAAAGCATTGTCGGCATCCTTACCCAAACCTTCAACCATATAAATAGTACTAGAAAGCATAGTACCATCACTTGTATAGAAATGTTCTCCATGAGAATGGAGAATTACATAATCGTTTAGTATGTGGGAAAGAGTTCTATAAACGCAATCTAATCTTTCCCCTCCCGATGCAAATTTAAATGCTGCATCAGCTACTCTTGCTTTGTCATCTGGATGGGTATCTCTGTACATATCGTTGTCCAGAAGTTCTATTACTGCTGGTCTATCCATCCCCATTAAGGTGCACAATCCATCTGTAATAAGTATTGTAACAACTCTCTTGTCAATGAATTGATATATAGCCATTGCAATATTTAGCCTCTCTAAAGTGGCTCTTTCATCTTCATTAAAACAATATTTCTCCATACCCGCCTCGCAATAATAGTGATTTCATATATCCGCATTATAATGAAAAAGTATGGAGTAATTGTTAAAACAACTTTTTATTTTGTTGTCCAATATAACGTTTATTTTATATTAAATTGTTCTCGTAATTCATTAGCTTTGCGCTCTACCTCTTCTATAAATTCTCTAGAAGATAAAAGCTTTGCACCGGCGCCTCTAATGATAATTTGCTCTAAGCCATCAGAAGTAACAACCGTAATATCGTATTTCTTGCCATGCTCATGGGTGAATCTTTCGATATAGGCATCTGCTGTCTGAGCCTCTGCTGTAAATACTTGATAGATATTCAAATAATCTGATGCTGTCACCTCATGGCCCTTCACCTTATAGGCATCAAACACCGCAATTACGATATAGTCAGTCATAGCCTTGTAGTTGCTAAGGATATCAAGAAGCTTTCCTCTTGCACCATCTAAATTGACATCCAAAACTTCCTTTAGTTCTGGCCATGCATAAATCAAATTATAACCATCTACTAAAAGGTATTTTTCCTTTGGCTTTATTTCCTTTGGAGCATGATAAACATAATTTGAATCAACTCTCTTAGGGCGAGAGCTTTCGCCGTAATGCCAACCCTTTTTAGGATTCTTGCCATGATTGCTGTGGGTGGCCTGTCGCAAAATTGCATCTATTTCATCTGGGTCCAACCACTCATCAACACCATGATTCATTCTTTTGGCTCCAAGTTCTAGCTCTTTTTCTTCACTAGAATCATCATTTAGATTAAGACATGGCACATGACACCTGTCCTTAACCTCTTGCCATGGTACAATTTCAGCTGCGCCATGGGAACAAAATACTGAAGATGCTGGATTTTCAATATCAGCATCTGGATTATAATCAGCTTCTGCAATAACATCATCACTGTTATTACATATGCCGTAATGAGCATTGCCAAGACTAATAGAGCCTGCCCCCTTAGTGTATGCAATAAGGCTAGAATGATAGTTAATGATATTAACAGCTGGTGCTGTTCCAGTGATTATCGATACCCCGTTATTATCCATAGGTGCATCAAACTGCCCCTTCATGGTTTCAATGTCAGTCATTACTCGTCCGATTTGCTCTGATGGCACTCTGATTTCAAAGTTATAATAAGGCTCTAAAATAGTAGTTCCAACCTCCATCAATCCCTGACGAATCGCTCTATATGTGGCCTCTCTAAAATCTCCACCTTCTGTATGTTTAATATGAGCCATTCCTCCAACAACAGTGAATTTCACATCTGTCAAAGGAGCTCCTATCGCAACACCTTTATGCTCTCTTTCAAGAATATGGGTGGTGATTAGCCTTTGCCAGTTAAGGGCTAAATCATCAGTGGAAACATTAGCATCCACCTGTATTCCGCTGCCAATAGGAAGTGGCTCCATTAAAATATGCGCCTCCGCATAATGTCTTAGTGGCTCAAAGTGACCAACACCTTCAACCATCTCATTAATCGTCTCTTTATAAAGAACTCCAGCAGAAACAAACTGGCCTTTTATACCCAACTCATTTTCAATACGATTAAGGACAATTTCCGTCTGAACGTCCCCCATAAGATTAAATGTGATTTCTTCTAAAGAATCATTCCAAGCAACATTTAAGGATGGGTCCTCGTCGTTAAATGCAACAAGCTTTGGATAAGCTAGACGTGGCACTGTTCCATCCACAAAATCAAGCTTGTATTTAAGTACAGGGGAGATTCCAAGCTCTGGTCTATCCTCTTCTACACCAAGTCCTTGACCTGCAAATGATGTCTTTAAACCTGTAAAGGCAACGATATCACCTGCAATAGCCTCATCAACTTGCGTATATTTTGTACCAGAATATATTCTGATTTGATCTATTTTTTCTCCGTCTAAAATACTGGTCTTAACCTTTATTTTTCCAGAGGTAATCTTTGTAAATGTAAGTCTTGTATCCCTGCCAAGGCTTTCGATTTTGTAAACTTTTCCACCAAATTCCTGAGATTCAAGTGACTTATTCAAAGTGCTGTGGTACTCGCTTAATCTGCCCATAAAATCAAGCAATTCTATGACACCTTGATTTTTAAGAGCGGCACCTGTGAATACAGGATAGAATCGTCTTTGAAGAATCATATCGTATATACGATTTGAAGAAAGAGTACCTTCTTCCAAATACTCTTCCATTGCACTTTCCTCTTCTGTTGCAATGTCCTCTTCACTCTCTATAAGATGGCAGGATGATGACAACTGATTCTTTAAATCAGCCACCAACTTAATTTTATCCACATCCAGCATATCCATCTTATTAATGAAAATCACTGTAGGAATTTGATTTTTCTTAAGTAAAGAAAACAAAGTCTTAGTATGGGCCTGCACTCCATCAGTTGCATTTATCAATAGAATGGCAAAATCCAACGCCCATATTGCACGTTCTGTTTCTGTAGCAAAATCCACATGACCTGGAGTGTCAAGCAAAGTGATTTTTCCATTACCGTAATCGAATACTGCTGGCTTTGAAAAAATAGTAATTCCGCGCTTTTTCTCCTGCGAATCTGTATCTAAAAAAGCGGACCCCTTATCTACTCGACCAAGGTCCGCTAAAATTCCAGCGTTATATAGAATTGCTTCTGAAAGTGTTGTCTTACCCGCATCTACGTGGGCTAGAATTCCCCAAGTTGTATTCATGTATCCCCCTTAATTATAGCCTCGGAATCCTTTACCAATAATCTCACTACTGTTTGTTATAGCAATAAACGCTCCTGGCTGATTTTTTCGAATATAATTCTTTAGTTCTACAGCCTGCTGTCTCTTAAGAATAGTAAGAATAACAGTTTTTTCTGTGTGACCGTAAGCACCCTCCGCCTTGTAAACAGTGGCACCTTTGCCTAGGTCATTCATAATATAATCAACAATAGGCTCTGGGTTATTACAGATGATAGTAAAGTATTTAACTAAGTTGATATTCTCAATAGTCTCATCCACAACAAGTGACTTAGACAAAAGTCCTACCAGTGAAAATAGACCTGTCTGAATGTTAAATACCATGCAAGCCATAATAACTATTATAACGTCAGACATAAAAAGAGCCATTCCTATATCTACCTTTGTATATTTCTTTAATATCATGGCTACGATATCAGTACCACCACTAGATGCTCCAAGATTAAAAAATATTGCTGACGAAAAAGCTGGTAAAGCTATGGCAAACATTAGCTCAAGTACCGGCTGATTTGTAAGTGGTCCATCCATAGGATAAATTTTTTCAAGGAGTCTTGGACCAATGGAAACAAGTAATGTGATATAGGTTGTCTTGATTCCAAAACTATTTCCAAAAACAATGAATCCTAAAACCAACAAACAGATATTAATTACCAGGTTGATATTTCCTGGTGTATGAGGCATGAGCTGAGCCAATACAATAGAAATACCACTGACGCCACCAAATGAAAAATGATTTGGGAATTTAAAGAAATATATACCGATTACCATCACTATTGCACCAACGGTAAACATTAAATACTCGTATATATCTTGCTTATGCATATAAAATTTATGAATCATATCTTCTCAATCCCTTCGGGTAATGATTTTTTATCTGGCCTTTTACAGCCTTTCCCCAACCAATTGAATATCCGTCCACTGTGATAAGAGTCCAGCCGTCCTCCACGTCACATCGTAATGATTGACCAAACATATAGTCCTTGATTTCCTGACTATCACTAGAAAAATCCTTTGAATGATTAACATCTTCTGATGTAAGCGCAAGTGCCAAAGCATGGCTTGGCTCGAATCTATTTTTCTTTAAGGTTCCAAGGAAAAGTCCTCCACGAAGGACATGTAAGCCCTCAAAATCAGGACATTCCTCTGGAAGCTTGTAAAGCAAATCATTAATAAGCAACAGATTACTCTTCCACTCCTTAGGCGAAGCCATAGTTTCTTTTATAAAAGAATTGTAATCTACAAGCTGCTTATCACTAATCTTTTTAAGCTGATATATGCTGCGATTTCCCCTGCAATCATCAGCTATATTAGCACTATCATCCTTCTCAAGAAGCGCCACATAGTGTCCCTCGCCCTTTACCTCATGAGGCCATAATCTACGCTCCTCAACAAGATGCATATCAGGATGTCTATCTATAAATGCTGTCACTGCCTCCTCATCCTCAAGACGAGCAAATGTGCAGGTGCTATAACACAATCTGCCACCAGGTATAAGCATTTCGTATGCTCTATCTAAAATCTCTCCCTGTCTATCTGCGCACATCTGGACAGATTCTAGCGACCACTCTGCACAGGCATCATGATTCTTTCTAAACATACCCTCCCCTGAGCAAGGAGCATCCACCATTATTTTATCAAAATACTTAATAAATTTCTGCGAAAGTTTGTCTGGATATTCTGAAGTGACAATACAATTTTTTATTCCAAGTCTCTCAATATTTTCAGATAGAATCTTGGCTCTGTTTTTGATTGGCTCGTTGGAAATTAGTACCCCTTCGCCCTTTAAATATCCAGCAATCTGAGTGGATTTTCCACCAGGCGCCGAGCACAAATCAAGACACACATCCCCTGGAACTGGATTTAACATTTCCACTGGAAGCTGCGCCGATGCATCCTGAATATAATATACGCCAGCCCCGTGATATGGGTGAATTCCCGGACGAGACTGTTCATCATAATAATATCCCTCTTTGCTCCACTGAACTTTTCCAGTAAGAATCTGAGCCATATTATCCTTAGCCTTCTCATCGGCCTTAATAGGATTAAATCTCAAAGCTGATATTTTATTTTCCTCATAGGAACGCAAAAACGCATGGAAGTCAGGACCTAAGTCCTGCTCCATGCGATTAACAAAATCAATTGGTAAAAAAGAAGTATCAGACATTACATACGCTCCGGTGCTTTGAAACCGAGAAGATCAATTGCCTTTTCAAGAACTCCTCTTGTAAGGTTAAGAAGCTTAAGGTAACTAGCCTTAACTGCTTCATCCTCTTCAGCCAAAATCTTTGTATCGTGATAGAATCTATTAAATGCATTTGCTAAATCGTAGATATAAGCACAAATCTTGTGAGGAGCCATATCCTCGTAAGCTGCTGTAAGAGCTGCAACAAGCTTTGTAAGCTCAAGCTGTAATGCTCTTTCTGATTCAGAGCGAGCAGGAAGGATTGCTCCATCAAAGCTGCTAACTCCTGCCTTTGCAAGGATTGATTTACATCTAACGATTGTGTAAAGAATGTATGGGCCAGTGTTACCTTCTGAAGATGTAAATCTATCAATATCAAAGATGTAATCCTTAGAAGCCTGGTTTGAAAGATCACCATACTTAACAGCAGAAAGACCAACTACCTTTGCAGTCTCAGCTGCCTGCTCATCATCCATTGTACCATTCTCTTTAATCTTCTCAAGCATCTTATCTTCTACTTCCTGAAGAAGATACTCAAGTCTCATAACGCCACCCTGACGTGTCTTGAATGGCTTGCCATCCTTACCGTTCATTGTACCAAAACCAACGAAGTAAAGATTCTTATCAGCTGGAACAATTCCAGTCTTCTTTGCACAGCGGAATACCTGTGTAAAGTAAAGCTCCTGACGCTTATCTACAACATAGATGATAGAATCTGGATTGTAATCCTTCATACGCCACACCATTGTTGCAAGGTCTGTTGTGTTATATAAAGAAGCTCCGTCTGACTTAAGAATCATACAAGGTGGAACCTCTTTTGTATCTGTTTCTTCTTTTACGTCAACTACAAGAGCGCCCTCTGAAATGTAAGCGAATCCGTCATCCTTCATCTTCTGAACCATATCAGGGATGTATGGCTGTGCGTCACTTTCGCCCTTCCAAAGATCAAATGTAACATCAAGCTTCTCGTAGTTTCTCTTAAGGTCTGTAACTGAGACATTAAGGATATGAGAAAGAAGTGCCTGATATCCCTTACGTCCGTGCTGAAGCTCATATGTAGCTGTCATAGCAGCCTCTTTGTAAGCCTCATCTTCCTTTGATTTTCCTGAAGCACAAGGATAAATCTCCTCAAGCTCGGAAATTGTAAATGGTGCCTCTGTAGGATATTCACCATCATAGTTCTCATCAAAGTATACAAGCTCTGGCTTACGAAGCTTAAGTTCTGTGATGATAAGACCCATCTGAAGACCCCAGTCACCAAGATGAACATCACCGACAACTTCATCACCCATGAAACGAGCTGTACGCTTAATTGACTCACCGATGATAGCTGAACGAAGGTGTCCAACGTGAAGTGGCTTTGCTACGTTAGGTCCGCCGTAATCAATCATTACCTTCTTTGGGTTAGCTGCTTTTTCAACACCAAAACGCTCTGTGTCATCAGCCATTCCTGTAACGTAAGATGAAATAAATTCATCTGAAAGATTAATATTAATAAAACCTGGAGGACATGCTTCGCATTTAGAAAACATAGTGTTTCCTGAAAGCTTTTCAACTACTTCATTTGCAATAGCAATTGGTGCCTTCTTGTATTCCTTTGCTGCGGCCATTGCGCCATTGCATTGGAACTGACAAAGATCTGGTCTATTTGAGAGTGTAACCATTCCATATTTTTCATCATAGCCAGCTTCTTTGAAACCTATAACTACTACTTCTTTGATTTGCTGAAGAATTTCTTTCATTTTGTCCTCCAATTAGTTTATATATTTACAGCTTCATTTCTGAAAATAAAGTTTCTTTCCTTCCAGAGTGCTGCCTTTAAAATCATTCCTAAAATACATACGCTGATGATTTCACCAACACATACAGTAACAACTAAGAACCAATATGCATCTGTAAGACCATATGCGAATTTAAGTACTAGTGGAATTATAACACCGTTTGAAATAACTGGTGGTAATGTAAATAAAAACTTAGTCTTTCTAAGATAATATGTGCCAATAGCACCGATTAGTGTAGCAAGGCTACCAAATACGATATCGTAAATTGCGCAGCCAGTAATAATGTTAGATAAAAGACATCCTACAAATAATCCAGGAATTGCCGCTGGAGTAAATATAGGTAAAATGCAAAGTGCCTCAGATATTCTAATCTGAATAGCTCCATTTGCTAAACCGAATGCGTTGATAAATACAGTCAACACTACATAGATGGCAGCAATCATTGCTCCCTGACATAATAATAATACTTTTTTATTCATTTCTAATCTCCTAGTTTTGTTTTACGTGAGGATGGTTACGAACTCACGGTGTTTCATTATAGCACAAAACATAGCATTATGCACTCAAACTTTCTCCATATGCTTAGGAAAACTATTGTCATAAATATAGTTTGACACAACTAATTCCTATATGTTATCCTAACCTAACGTTAGACCTATCTAACT
>JAILAV010000167.1 GCA_024681435.1 Pseudobutyrivibrio sp.
GGGTTTGCTAACATATCTGCCACATAGGAATAAACCATTGTAGATGACATGGTTGTTAAGTCCACATCCACGTCCCCTACCTTGGAGCTTTTTCCACAAGAGACAAAGCTTATAGACAGACACATTGTAATTATTAAACTAATTGTTCTTTTTATTAGATGCTTCATATTTCCAATCTAAAACTCAATAACTGAATCAGCAACTCCTATTGTAGATTTTCTGTGGGATACAATTACCACTGTTTTATCCACAGCCCCTTCTTTGATGGATTTTAGGATAATTCCTTCGTTAAGAGCGTCTAAATTACTTGTTGGCTCATCCATCAACATAAGCTTTCCATCGTGTAGAAAGGCTCTAGCTAAGGCAATTCTCTGCTTTTCGCCCTCTGTGAGTGTAAATCCGTTCTCACCGACTACAGTATCATACCCCTGTGACAGCTTTGCGATAAAATCATGAATGCTTGCCTTTTTCGCTGCAGCAATAATCTCATCTCTAGTGGCATCAAGCTTTCCAATTGCAATATTATCTGCAAGTGTACCATGGAAAACCCAAGTCTGCTTATCAACAAATGAAATATTATCCCTTAGTGAAGCAGAATTTATATAATCCACTGTAACAGGTCCGTCTTCATTGTCATAATAATGAATTTGACCAGCATCAACATTCCAAAACCTCATAAGAAGTCTAAGGAATGAAGATTTTCCTACTCCACTAGGGCCATGAATTCCAAGAATCTTTCCCTTTGGAATAGTTAGAGATTTTTCTTTTACTGCAGCCACTCCATCATAACTAAATGAAACATTATTTACAGTGACAATGTTGCCTTTTGCGTTTGTAGCCATTTCAAGGGACACTCCATCAAAGACCTCGTCTACCTCTGGCTCTTCTTCCAATAGCTCTAGGATTCGTTTGCCGCTTTCTACTGCCTGGTTAAAATTTTTTGTTATAGAAGCCAATGCTACTACAGGACCAAAGGATGTCATCATAGCAACAGATGCCAACATTACCTGCTCAAAATTAACCTTTCCATCATTGTACGCAAAAAACATAACGCCCAGGATAATTAGAGAAAATGCTTCAATTGCAATGTTTGTTAAAAGCTTTTGCTTTTTCTCATAAACTACCAGCTCAGATTTATCCTGAGCCAATCTATCTGATTTTCTATTTAGTTTTTTTAATGTCTTCTCACCTGCTAAAAACTGAATGATATCATCCATGCCATATAATATGCCAAAGATAAATCCATTCATCCTACCAAAGCCTGCTCGATAATTTATGGCTGCTTCTTCAGAATTAAGCTCATTAGAGGCTGGTATCATGCCACCTATTGTAACATAGGCGATAGCTGCAAGAATACCTGCGATTCTATATTGCATACTGATGAAAATAGACATAATAATGGAAACTAAAGCCGCTATTGCCACTTGTGATATGGTATGGGCAAATAACTTTTCCAACTCTTCTAAATCATTTGCAATAATAGCAATCTGTAATGATTTATCTTTTCTTTCAAACTTGGCTGGACAAAGCTGACATAGCTTTTCAAAGACTCGTTGTCTAAGAATCGCCAATATCTTAAATGCTATGTAGTGATTGCAGTATTGCTCGCCATAATGAAAGAGGCCTTTTAATAGAGCCACTGCAATAATTAATCCCATAATGTTTCCAATTGTTTTAGCAAGCATTGGATTAATTACACTTTGGGCCACCAGGGCAATTCCCTCGGCTCCAATTACTGCCACAAATATTCCGCATAAATGGCCTAGGGTTCCAAGAATTATGGCAAAAATCATCAGGAAGGTAAGCTGCTTTACCAAACCTAGCAAGCGAAGCATTATTTTTAATCCAGATTGTTCAGTCTTTTTCATGAAACCTCACCTCCTGGATAGTTTTCCAAAGCTTTTTGAGCTTTGTACAATGCAGCATATCTTCCACCCTTTTCCATTAACTTATTATGGGTGCCATGCTCTAAAATGCTGCCTCCTGTAAGCAGAAATATCTCATCTGACATAACAGCATTTTCAAGTCTATGGGTTATTAAAATAACAGTCTTTCCCATCTCCTTTGAAAGCTGTTTGATTACCTTTACAATCAAATCTTCCGACTCAACATCTATGTTATTTGTAACCTCGTCGAAAACGTAAATCGGTGTATTTTTTAATAATGCTCTTGCAACAAGAAGTCTCTGTCTTTGGCCTGCCGAAAGGTTCTTTCCACCTTCCTCTAAGATAAAATTAAGGCCGCCCTTTGGATTTAATTCATCCTGCAAATTCATTAGCTTTAGAATTCCGTTAAGCTTTTTATCGCTGGATTTACTATTTCCCAAAAGCAAATTATCTCTCACTGTTCCTGGGAAAAGAAAACTATTTGCTGCAACAGCTGTCATAATAGCCATAAGGGCATTTTCGTTTAATGATTTGATTTCTTTACCATTAATAGAAATAGAGCCATCATAGCCCTTGATTTGTCTGCGAAGTAAATTTGCTATAGAAGACTTTCCTGATCCAGAAACGCCTACAAGGGAAATGAGCTTTCCTTCTGGCACATCAAATGTAAGATCACTAAGAATGCTTATTCCTTTATAGGTAAATGATGCATTTCTAAAAGCGATATTGTAAGGACCTTCTGTAACAGCCTGCTTTCCTTGGGCAGGCTCTTTTATATCCAAAAAGGCAAATATCTTATCAGCTGCCTTGATTCCATTCATTCCTATTTGGAAATAAACTCCAAGCAGTCTAAGAGGCAGGAAAAACTCTGCTGCAAGTATTAAAAACATAATGGCCGCCTCAAGCTCCATGTTGCCTTTGAGATATTCATTTATGGTAAAAACTATGCCGACTGCTGTACCTACATAAGTAATCAAATCCAAAGCAAAGGTGGTAAAAAGCTGCAATGACAAAACTTTCATACTGATTTTTCTAAAATCTTGGCATTCCTCATCAAGGTCTTCTGCAGCTTTCTCATCGGCGTTATAAACTTTTAGTGTTGTCAATCCATGAAGTTTTTCTAGAAATGTATCCCCAAAGCTATAATAGCTTTCCATGTACTTGTCTGAGAGCTTTTGTGCCGCTTTAGTAAGAGCCATGATAATTGCTGGCATAAATGGCACAGCCACAAGCAATACTGCTGCTATCTTAGAATTGTAACGGGATAAAACAAGAAAAAGTGTGACAGGTGCCAGGAGTGAATAAACAAATTGAGAAATATACTTTCCGAAGTATACATCCAACTGTTCAACACCCTCGCCCATCATTTGTGTAATCTGAGCAGAAGATACATGCTGTCTGTATCCACTGCCCAATCTAAGAAGTTTACTATAGATTTCGTCTCTTAAATTCTTTTTTGCCTCCACACCTGCTTCGAAGGAAGCTTCGGTGTAAAGTCTATCAAATACAAGTCTTGAAAAAATAGCGAATAAAGCTACGCCAAGATATATCATCATCTTCTTTGTATCGATGATGTTGTAAAATACTCCAGATATAGTTCTAGCAACACAGCCGATAATTATAATCTGTGAAACTAATTCTAGCCACTGCCATATGATTTCTAAAAGCACATATCTGGCGCCTTTATTTAACAATCTCAGCAATCTAAACTTTATCATTCTAATCTCCAAGTTCGCATCTTTCTTTAATCAATGCATAAGCACGGAGGAGTTCTCCCACTGACCAGGCTTGAGCGAAGCATCCAAAGCCCTTATTAGATGAATCACTGTGGAACAATTCAGAAACAGTTCCTATGCAACCATCTGCAATATGCTTTTCCAATGGATTAAACATAGCCTTTGCTTCTTCGATGACTCTTGCGCTATTTCCACCAGTCTTAAGATAAGCCTCGATAAAAGCACCTAGTAAATAGCCGTAAGCCTTTTCGTCCTCTTCACCTGCCTTAAGTCCCATGCCAGCATAAAGCTTTTCATTTAGAACTCTTACAACGGATTTTTCCTTTTCCGGATCTAGCATTGTAAATGGAAGGCTCACCGCAAAAATCTGGTTTGGTGAAAGGGTATCATCCTTGCTTTCCTCAGTGATTTCGCTGTAAAGATAACCACCCTCCTCGTTCCAAAACTCTGAGTTAAAGGCTTCCTTTACCCAGATAGCAAGCTGACTGCAACCTCCAGCATAGGCCAAATAGTTCTCTGGCTTATTATGGGTACGTCTAGCGATTCCGCGAGATATTTCTTCCATTGTCATAAGGGAGTTGTACCAAAGAGCATTAAGCTCCTGATTCTTGCTTTCCCCTATTTTCATTAAGGCATCATCATCCATACCAATTGAATACAGAGTGCCTTTTCTGTAAGCCCCCATTATCTCCTGAAGGCTAGGATATATTTCATCTTCAACGAATTTCCATGCATCATCTGTATCCACATATTTCAGATAATTGTGCACGGCATAGAAATACCAAAGTGATGCATCGGCTGAATTATAAACAGGCTCTTTATCATCTTCGCTGAATTCATTAGGCATCAAGCCGTTTTTAACGCTCTTTGCAAAGGATAACAATATTGACTTAGCATCATCGAAACGTCCTGTCTCAAGACAAAGTCCAGTAAGTGCAATCAAAGTATCTCGACCACAATCAGGCTTGCTTGGATATCCTGCAATAATAGCCTTTTTGCCATTTGAATATCTGCTAACAATAAACTGATCTGCGGCAACAGATAAAATCTGTCCAAGCTCATCCTCATCTGTAAACTGTGACTTTTCGATTAACTCTGCAATACGCTTTTTAGTATTTTCCACTTCTACAAAAGCTGTATCCTTATCAACAACAGGAAGTGAATCCCATTCAATCTTCTTGCGGCCGTTTTTAGTATTAATATCTACTGTACAAACAAAAGAAGCCTTAGACACGCCTCCTTCTTCAACTTCCATTACAAAATCGAATGGTTTAAGGTGACAATCTAATCCTTCAGCTCCATTATCTAATTCATACTGAAGCTCCATGTTCTCATCGTAGACATTATTACGCTTTACCATTTCGCAGCCTGCTGCAATAAGCGAAATTCTCACCTGAGAATTGCTAACAGGACTATAGTAAAATCCTACGTTTCCTGTAGCTTCATCTCTAATTTCTTTAAAACAATCTTCTGGAAGCTCCCAACGTAAATCCTCAACAGTCATGCTGGAACCGTGGGCTCTGAAGTTCATAAGAGGTGTAATAACTACTCCTGCTGCCGGGCCATTATTTTCAAGGGTGTAGGCTATTGTACATTGATTCTTGCCATAAACCATAGAAATGGTCTTAGTAAGACGCATGCCCCCCGCCTCATAGACATAAGTGATATTACCATCGTACTTAAATGACTTGAGGTGCATATTACCCTGATTAAATTCACTGGTATATGGCCCCTTATGCTGGGCTGTAGTTAAATCATATATTCTACTTCCGCAAACTAATCTCTCGTTAGTTTTTGAAAAAACCAGGTATCTGCCAACTGGAGGCTGAATGCTGGCCACTAAATATCCATTATGTATACGAGTGTGGGCGCCTATAATACTAGAGCTGCTGTAGCCACCCAAACCGTTTGTCATAAGCCATTCCTTGTAGATATTGGCCTTATAATTACTTAATTTATCGATTACGAACTCAAAATCCATCATTATTCTCCAAAAAAAATCTTCCTTATGAAAAATATTAACACAAATCCATGTGGTTTTTAACATTAAATAATAATAAAAAGGACTAGGTGGCTGAATCCTAGTCCTTGTAAAAGGGAGAAATGTATACGAAATAAAAAGTTATTATCTAATTAGATGAGAGATGCTACGCATTTTTCAACTTCCTTCATGTCTGCTGTAGGCTCAAAACGAGCAACAACGTTACCCTGACGGTCTACAATAAACTTAGTGAAGTTCCATTTGATTTCAGGATTGTTCTTGTAATCCTTGTCAATCTTCTTAAGCATAGCGCTCATTGCGAGTGCCTTAGCACCCTTACCAAATCCCTCAAATCCCTTCTGAGACTTAAGGTACTTAAACAACTCAATAGCTGTGTCGCCGTTAACATCGGCCTTCTTCATCTGTGGGAACTGAGTGTTGTAGTGAAGTGAGCAGAACTCTGAAATTTCTTCATCTGTACCTGGTGTCTGTCCTGCAAACTGATTACAAGGAACGTCAACAACTTCGAAACCTTTTTCATGATAGCTCTCGTAAATACTTTCGATATCCTTGTACTGTGGTGTAAATCCGCAACCTGTAGCTGTGTTTACTACCATTACTACTTTACCCTCGAAATCCTTCATTGACTGCTGCTCACCATTTGGCTTCTCAACAGTTAAATCATAAAATCCCATTCCAAATCCTCCTTACTCATTAATTTTCAAATTCGATTGTGTGCAATTGATTTTATAGTTTGATTGTACGCAATTAAATTTGACTTGTCAATACCTTTTTTTATTTTTTTGAAAAAAATTTTAGGCACGGCCCCAAAACCGGGCAGTGCCTAAATAAAAATCATTATTCGACTGAGTTAATCAATGCAAAAATTTCATCTTTAATTTCAGCATTTACCTTTAATGCATTCTCTCTAGAATCCTGGTTAGAGTAGAAATAGAACTTAATCTTTGGCTCTGTACCAGATGGTCTGATTGCAAACCATGAGCCATTATCCAAGAACAATCTAATAGCGTTCTGAGGTGGAATATCCTCATAACCATTGATGTAATCAATAACCTTTTCTACCTTTGCACCAGCAACTGTAGTTGGCATGTTTTCTCTGAACCATTTCATCATGCGCTGAATACGCTGTGCTCCTGGAATACCCTCAAGGATGATGTTTGGCTCATCCTCAGCAAAGAATCCATACTTCGCATAGATTTCCTGAAGAACATCCCAAAGAGTCTTGCCTTGCTTGCGATAATAAGCAGCTGCCTCAGCTACCATCATACCTGCTGAAATACCATCCTTGTCACGGATGTCTTCGCAGATGGCGTATCCAACTGACTCTTCATAACCAAATAAATATGTGTAACCATTATCATGAAGATAAGGGATTTTTCCACAAATATTCTTGAAACCTGTGAGAGTTTCAAACATTTCCACACCATAAGCCTTTGCCATGATTGTAGAAAGTGTAGATGTAACAATTGATTTAACCATAGCTCCCTTTGAAGGAAGTGTGCCTGCATCCTTATGTCCCTCAAGAACATAATTAACAAGAAGATATCCTGTTTGGTTACCATTAAGTGGCACATAATTGCCCTCGCTATCTCTGATTTCGATGGCAAATCTATCTGCATCTGGGTCTGTAGCCATAAGAAGCTCAGCACCAAACTTGCGACCATACTCCTCAGAAAGCTTGAAAGCCTTTGGATCCTCTGGGTTTGGATAACCAACTGTAGTGAAATTAGGATCAGGATTCTCCTGCTCTGGTACGATTGTCCAGTTAGAGAAACCTCTATCATTTAAC
This sequence comes from Pseudobutyrivibrio sp., assembly GCA_024681435.1. Lineage (GTDB taxonomy): Bacteria > Bacillota > Clostridia > Lachnospirales > Lachnospiraceae > Pseudobutyrivibrio. Next base: position 7,414 of record JAILAV010000167.1, read on the forward strand.
ATCTGTCTAAATGGAATAGAACCGCATCCATTAAGTGGTGTGTATACAAGTGGAATAGAAAGATCAAGCTCATCTCCTTCATGAATAGCAAGAGACTCAATCTTATCTAAATACTCTCTATCATATTCCTCGCCTAGAACGATGATTTTACCAGACTTAACACCCTCTTCAAAGTCAGACTTCTTAACACCTGTCCACATATCAACAGCATTAATGCACTCTGTCATACCATCAGCGATTTCTGATGAAACCTGACATCCGTCATCCCAATATGCCTTGTAGCCATTGTATTCCCTTGGATTGTGGCTAGCTGTGATATTGATACCTGAAACTGTACCAAGTCTTCTAATCATAAATGCAAGCTCTGGTGTAGGTCTAAGATCCGGAAATACATAAACCTTAATTCCATTTGCCGCAAAAATACCTGCTGCAAGGTGGGAAAATTCCTTTGAGAAGTGACGTGGATCGTGGGCAATAACTACCCCCTTATCCATTGCTTCCTGTCCCTTTGACACGATGAAATCAGCCACACCCTGTGTTGCCTTACCTACTGTAAAGAAGTTCATACGATTGGTACCAGCTCCAACCTTACCTCTAAGACCTGCTGTACCAAAAGATAGATCCTGATAAAATCTATCCTCTATATCTTTATCATCATTAGCGATGGTCTGAAGCTCCTCCTTTAAAGGATCTGAAGCATCCAGCTTCTCCATCCACTCATCATATCTTGCTTTGTAGTTCATAAATCCTCCTATAACTTTAATCGCTTAAGTCAATATCCAAATTGAGATTGAAGCTATACTCTGGGTATTCTTTTTCAAGGTCAGAAACTATTTTATCAAATAGCTGCTGACGATTAGGTGCTTCAAAACTAATTACAATATCGAAGAAAACGAATTTCTTTTCTATATCAATATAGAAACCATGAATCTGCTTTACATATTCATATTTCTTACAGAACGCCAAAAATTTCTTGCGAAGCATATCCGCAGGTGAGTCCTTTTTATTTTTACAATAAATACCAATGCCCTCAAGAAGAACCCCAGTCTCCTGATGAACAGCATAGAGAATCTCTCGCTGAAGCTGATCAAGCCTAGGCATAGTCATATCTTCGTCAACTTCAATATGGATAGAGCCAACATAGCGATTAGGTCCATAATTGTGCAAACTAAGATCATACGCACCTAGGACCTCATCAAATCCAACTACCACACGCTTTACATCATGGGATAGCTGCATCTCTACTCTTTCACCTAGAATCTGAGATATGGTCTCAGAAATCATTTCATAACCGGATTTAATAATGATTATAGAAATAATCGCACCAAGCCAAGCCTCCAGACTTACACCTGAAAAAATAAAGATAATAGCTGCCAACAATGTAGTTGTAGAAATAACTGCGTCAAGCTTTGCATCCTCACCGGAAGCTATAAGGGAGCCGGAATCAACCTTTTCTCCTACATTCTTTACATAGCTTCCAAGGACTATCTTTACCAATATAGCTACAGCCACAATTACAAGACTGACAGTGTTATATTCAGGAGTCACTGGATTAATAATCTTTTTTATGGATTCAATTAAAGAAGTAATACCTGCATATGAAATGATTACAGCAATAATAGCGGCTGTAATATATTCCACACGACCATGACCTAGTGGATGTTTCTTATCTGGTGCCTTACTTGCGATTTTAGTTCCTACTATCGTAATTACGGATGACAATGCATCGCTGAGATTGTTAACCGCATCAAGTACAATAGCGATTGAACCAGTAACAATACCAATCATAGCCTTAAATCCTGCTAAAAAGCAGTTAGCCACGATTCCAATAATGCTAGTTTGTATAATTTTAGTATTTCTGTCCATAACCATATTATTCACTCTATATCTTATTTCTTGTTTTTAACGCCCTTAACGTATTTGCGAAGCTCTTCCTTTGTCTTTTTATTGAGCTTCTCCATTTTCTTTAATATTTCAAATTCTGCTGTTCCTTCGCTGGCAACGAGAATATTAACCTCTCCAGCCCCCTTTGAAGGAATAGTATCCTGAAGGATATCAAAAGGTGATACATCCAAAACATCACAGATTGCCATAATCTTGTCAGCTGATGGATTTGTCTTCTTTCTCTTCCAATCACTGATTGTGCTTTGAGCAATACCTGTCTTAGATGACAGCTCAAGCTGTGAAATTCCCTTCTCCTCCATTACCATAAAAATTCTTTCGCTAATTATCATAATTCCACCCCTCCTTTTAAATAGGAAAACAACTATTGTATATACGGTAATTATAACTAATTACTATATAACCCACAACTTGCATTTAGGAATGCCTATGATGCTCCTGCTTCTCCAGATACATGAGTCTATCGATTGTCTTTTGGAACTGGGCTGCTGTCATGGCACTGTTTGGATCGTATTTCTGGAAACCACAGCTTACGTCCACGCCGCTTGGCCATTTGTTCCTGATTCTCATCTTAGCTATCTGTACATGGACCTCCTGAACCTTTTCTTCTAGTTCTTTTTTAGGTATATCCTCCACGATTATGCAAAACTCGTCTCCTCCGAATCTTCCAATAATTGCGTTTTGACCGAAAATATCAACTAAAAGGCTAGCCACTATTTTAATAGCCTTGTCACCTTCTTCATGGCCTAGCTGGTCATTAATCTCTTTGAAATTGTCTATATCCATCATGATTGCTGAGAAGTTCTTACCACTTGTCAATGAAGCCTTTACCTTATCCTGCATCTTGATATCAAGACCTCTTCGATTCAACACGCCTGAAAGGTAATCGACATTGACATCTCGGCTTTGAAAGAAGAAAAACAGTATGAGGCAACCAAGTGAGATTCCAGCATAAGTAGCATCAAGATTTGCAAGGAATATTTGAAGCAATGCACCTATTAAAGAAAGAACTGGAAGGCAAAGAACCATAGTCTTATACTCGCTCATCATGTTTTTTCTAAAAGCTATAGCATACACTGAGAGCATGAAAATAAAGATCAAAATTAACACTGCTCTTACCAAGAAGAATTGACCTCTGAAATATACTCCATCATCAAAATAGAAAAACCATCTAAGGTCAAATGCTGATGAAATTGTCACTAAAATAATATTGATTATTGAAAAAATCTCAAAGGCTTTGCGGAAGAAATTTCTGCTTATATGATTTTCATCATCCATCCAGCAGTCCATGTAATAAACTGCAAATAGAATATCAACAGGATCTAATAAGAAAATAAGGAAATAACCTGTTTGAGCTAAAAAAAGATATCGGTCAGGATGAAGCTCTCCTATACGACCGATTGTCTCACAAATGAGCAAAATTATGGTGCAGATAAGAATGGCAGAATATTTCCTGCCTTTTTGGAGTCTTGAAGTATTATTTTGGAATACCAAAAGAAGAACCAATAATATAGTTGTAAAAAAATTAAGTATTACCCAGCTTTCTACTTCTACCATAAATAATATTCCCTAATCGTTGCCAAATTAACGTTTATACGAATTCTATCACATAAATTCTATAATTCTGTGAAATGTATCCCTCATTTCCTTAAGAAATGTAAACGTTCCAAAACATACAATAACATCATTATTGCATGATATTGCCAATTGCCCAGCCTCATCAAAGGTTGAGGCAGTACTAATATCACCATCAAAATGCTTATCCGCTATAGCTTTCATATCATTTATATCCATGGCCCTTGGGCTATTTGACTGGACTAAAACAACATTTGAAGCCAAGGGTAATATTTCTTGGCACATTTTATCGAAATCTTTGTCTGCTAAAACACTGATGACAAAGGTTAATTTCTGCTTATCTAAAAACTTATTTATACTGTCTTTTAAGGCTAAGACTGCAGGCAAATTATGGGCTCCATCCAAGACAATTTTTGGACTATCAAAAACAGTCTCAAAACGGAACGGAAGCCTGGCATTTTTAAGGCCTGCCTCCAAGGCAGCATCTGCTATATTAAAGCCTTTTGTCCTTAAATACAATGCACATTCTTTAGCCACTGCGGCATTTTGTAGCTGATAGGTGCCAGTTAACCCAAGAAAAATATTTTCCGATAATGGTTTCGCAAATACGATATCACTCATATGTGCCTTTGCAGCATCCTTTAATACTGATGAAACCTCATCCTCCTGAATAGCAGAAACAACAAATGCATTATCCTTTATTATTCCTGATTTATTGGCTACTATGGCCTTCAAAGTATCTCCAAGCCACGATTTGTGCTCCAAGCCTATAGGTGTAAAAAGGCATGCCAGTGGCGCCTTCATAACATTTGTGGCATCCTTCATACCGCCCATTCCCACTTCAATGATTGCTATGTCACAGCATGATTTTTCAAAGAACAAAAAGGCCATTACTGTCTCTAGCTCAAATAAAGAAGGATATCTAAATCCTTTGTTTTCAACTATATCTGCTGCCACTGCAATGGCATCGATAATATCAGCATAGTCCTGCTCTGATATCCATTCATTGTTTATGGTATATCGCTCACGCTCATCGGCCACTGCTGGTGACATGTATTTTCCCACCTTGTAGCCTGCCTCAATCAAAATCTGATTAAGAAAAGTACAGGTAGAACCTTTACCATTTGTTCCAGTTACATGTACAGTTTTGATTTTATCCTGTGGATTGTCCAAAAGGTCTAATAACTCTTTTATTGTGTCAAGGCTAATATCCCATCCAACATTCTTCGCTTTTACGATACAATCCTCTGCTTTTTTTGAAAATTTAATCATGTCGTCTCCCTTAAAAAAATCTCCTTAATCATGAAGATTAAGGAGATTTTATCACATTTTAAGGTCGTGGGTCACTTCTAAACCTGGACAAATGCTGGTGTATCTGCAGGAGCATTTAAAAGTTTCTTCAATTCGTCATCCACTTTAAGAAGTGTGATAGAAAAACCTTCCATATCAAGAGATGTCATATAGTTTCCTACAAGTGTCTTTGCCACCTTGATTCCCTTGCCGTCTAAAACTTCCTTAATGTGCTTGTTTGCAACAAAAAGCTCCATTAATGGTGTTCCACCCATGCCGTTAACCATTACTGCAACTTCGTCACCAGAATTGTAGATTCCCTCTGCGAAAATCTTATCAAGAAGCTTATCTGAAATCTCATTTACAGTACCAATCTTTTCACGGTTTACACCTGGCTCACCGTGAATTCCAATACCGATTTCGATTTCATCATCAGCTAAATCAAAGCTAGGTTTACCAGCTGCAGGAACAGTACAAGCATCAACTGCCATGCCCATTGAACGAACATTATCGATAACCTTTTCAGCTACGCGCTTTACATCTGCAAGGCTTCCACCTGCCTCTGCACATGCGCCGGCAATCTTGTGTACAAAGATTGTACCAGCGATACCACGTCTGCCTGTTGTCCATGTACTATTTTCTACAGCAACATCATCTGCTGTGATAACCTGCTCAACCTCAATACCTTCATCTCTGGCCATGTCAGCTGCCATCTCAAAGTTCATTACATCACCGGTGTAATTCTTGATTACAAGAAGAACGCCCTTTCCACCGTCAGCTGCCTTAATTGCCTCATAAACCTGATCTGGAGTTGGAGATGTGAAAACTGCACCAGCTATGGCGCCATCAAGCATACCCTTTCCTACATATCCACCGTGCGCTGGCTCGTGTCCGCTACCACCACCTGAAACAAGTGCAACTTTACCTTTAGAACCTCCAGCTCTAACTACAACATCAAAGCCATCAAGTCTGCGAATATACTGAGGATACGCTGCTACCATGCCCTCAAGCATCTCATCTACAATATTATCAACCCCATTTATAAGCTTTTTCATAATTATTACCTCCTATACATTATCTCTCACCTGTAAATTATCTCTCGCTTGTTACGCTTACAAGCATTAGATTTCTCCGCTCATCTAACATGATTCGCTTGAGAAATCAAATAGCTTGTCAGCTACCAGCTATTTATACATATTCTTGTTCAGATATGCTACCCCTGTATTTTACTTACGCCACGGCAATCTTCCGCAGCCTTTACTACAGCTTCAATATCGCTACCACACATTGCGCTTACAGCTGCAGCAATGGTGCCCTCTACTAATGGTGCATCAGCAAGTACTACGTTAATTCCTGCGTCATCTAAGAGCTCGATGGCGGTCTCTGAGCTCATGAGTCCGCTTCCTAAATCAGCTAAAACAACTACCCCATCGCCGTCATTTGCCAAGCGGATTGCTTCGGAAATACGAATTGCATCAGTACCAATTGAACCATCTTCCATTCCACCTGCCTCAATGATTCCATTGTGCTTTGGCGCAATTTCAGATGTTAAATCCTTTAGTCCCTCAGCAATTTTTGCGCTGTGAGAAACTAAAACAAGTCCTACCATTTCTTCCCCCTTTCAATTTATCTAGCCTTTAAGGAAGTCTCTAATAACCTCAAGAGTCATGGTTGCTGATGTTGCACCAGGATCCTGATGTCCTATACTTCTTTCACCTAGATAGCTAGCACGTCCCTTTGTTGCAGCAATAGTTTTAGTGAATTCAACACCTTCATTTGCTGCTACGCAGGCTGCATCAAGTGCAGTAACTAAATCAGCTCCAGATGCCAACTGTTCACTGAAAGCATCATGTGCTGGCATCAATGCATCAAGCATTGTCTTTTCACCTTTTTCGGCTTTACCTCGTTTTTGAATTCCTGCTATTGCGGCCTCAAGAGCTAATTTGAAATCCTCGGCGTTTACAGTATCTTTTCCAGCAAAAATCTTTGCTACTTCCATATAAGCTGTTCCGTAAAGTGGTCCCGATGCTCCACCTACAGTAGAAAGAAGTGTCATTCCAGTTTTCTTGAGAGCTGCCCCGATATCAGCCTCATCCTCTGGAACCTTTTCAATTACAGCTTGGAAGCCTCTGGCCATGTTTACACCATGGTCAGCATCTCCGATTTCTCTATCAAGATCTGTGAGAAAATCTTTGTTGGCGATAATTTTGTCACCAATAGCTTTTAGGCATTCATATACTCTAGTAGCCATTAAAATGTCCCCCTTTTTTTGAATTTTACTTACCACTAAAGTCTCTAGAGTGTATTATATCATTTTTATTCAAATAATATGCCTATATCCGCAAAATTGTTTAGACAATTTTGCATAAAAAAAACAGCTCGCATTTAGCGAACTGTTATATTATAAGCTGCGTTAAACACCTCATTTGGAGCAAGCACATTACCGTACTCTCGCTCCTCCAACTTTTGGTTGAATCCCACTCTATCACATCTACCAAGCCATGGCTCAATACAAACAAATGGTGCATGCTTTCCAACTGGTGACCATACTCCAAAAAGTGGGAATGGACAGCTTACTGAAACAACATCCTTGCCATTGTTATCAACTACTGTAACCATATCTGCCTGCTTGTTTTCGATTACAAGTGCATCCTTACTGAAAAGCTCATCAGACATGTGTAGCACACCATTATCTAGACTATATACATCCTGATCATCTGACATGCAGCCTGTTCCATCATTTGCAATCACATTTGCTGTGATAGAATCGATTGGCTTTCTGGACTTTTCAAATCTAAGAGTGTATGTATCTAAATCGCAATTAAATGCTGGATGAGCTCCAATAGAAAAATACATTGTCTCCTGGTTTGTATTTTTAACCTGCCAACCTACTTTCACATTGTTATCTGCCAATGTGTATGTAATCATTAAATCAAATTTGAATGGATATTTTTCATGAGTGCTAGCATCATCAGTAAGCTTGAAAGTAAGCTTATTTTCATCCTTAAATACAAGCTCAAAATCCATATCTCTGGCAAATCCGTGCTGGCCCATCTCGTAAGTCTTTCCATTGTACACTGACTTTTTCTGATAATAATTTCCAACAAGAGGGAAAAGCACTGGAGATGTTCTTCCCCAAAATGCTGCATCTGCCTGCCACATTAATTCCACGTTATCTTCTTTTCTGATAAGTGATTTAATCTCGGCACCATGATTATCCACCGAAAGCTTTAATTTGCTGTTTTCAATTACGTGTTTCATAAGCTGCTCCTACTGTGTTCTTTTTAAAATTTTTTGATTTATAAAATTTACTATATTTCTCACAAGCATTGCCATTGCAAGCATTATGATAATTTCAGTGACAAATAAGGCTACTATCTGTTTATGTCCCATTATCTGACCCTCAATATTATCACCTATATAGTAAATAATAATGTGATGAACCAGGAAAACCTCGTAGGACAGGGCACATATTTTTTCTATTAATTTATCCAATACAGTGTCTTTAAGCTTAATATTATCTGAAGAAAAGAAATATATAAATATTGCTATGGCATATATTAGATTAACAATTGCTGTTGGCATTGGTATAACAGGCTTAAAACCCATTCCAATTATTATAATCAAAAATGACACTAGCCATAATGCTCTTCTAAATGATTTCTTCTCCATTAAGCCAGGAATTTCAGTAATCAAAAACATTCCCAGAATAAAATCATAGGCTTTAACAAATACATTTGTCCAAGGTGAAATAGAAAAAAAGTTACCATAGTTTAAAACTACATAATAAACAGTTGCTACAAGGATAGTTACATATCTATTCTTTTTCATGCAAAATCTAAAAACCGGAAAAAGCACATAAAGCATAATAAGCGCTCCAAGGAACCATTCACCTACATGAAGACTGAATGTTGGAAAGAACTGCTCAAAATAACCATCCATTCCAAGGAAATTAAAAATTATTTTGGCCTTTGAAATAAATGGAAAATACGATAACCATTCTCTCTTAAGAGCTAAAGATGCAACAAGTGTAAAAATCTCAACAACATAAAATGGGATTAAAAGCTTAGTGAATCTGCGGCGATAGAAATCCTTTAAATCCCATTTTCTCATGCTTGAAAGCATAAGACCTGCTCCTGAGAGCATAAAGAACAGGCTTACACCTATTATTGCTATATGAAGATTTGAATTGGAATACTGGATTAATGAGCCTTTTTCTGGATCAAAATTGCCCTTTTGCTCCAATTCAAATATAAAATGATAGACTATTATAAATGCGAAAGCTAATACTCGCATCCAGCTCATGGCGCGAAATCTAGTGTTTTGCGTACTCAAATTAACCTTTGCCTCCTACCTGCAAATAAAATCACGCCTATTATACCATAACTATATTGTCAGGTAGATGCTTAAGGATAGTTTTTTCTAGAAGAACTGCATCAATAGGCTTTGCCAGGTATCCATTGAAGCCATAATCAGCATAAAGTGAGCCATCCTCTGATTCCGTATTTGCGGTAAATGCATAAACTGGTAAATCAGGATATCTCTTTCTAATTCTTTCGCAGGTCTCTATGCCATCCATGCCAGGCATCAAATGGTCTAGCAACACCACATTAAATGTACTTTCCTTTAATTTATCCAGGCATTCCTCGCCAGAGGTTGCTGTGGAAACGAATATCTTTGTGGCAGCTAAAAGTCCCTTAACCACTTCTAGATTCTTTGGATTATCATCTACTACAAGAATTGCTGCATCAGGAGCCACAAACAGAGGCTTATATGGGCCAACCTCTTTTTCTTCGATTTCTTCTTTGAAAGCTCCCATAGGTGTAGCGTCTATAATATTTTGCTCAACTACAAACTTAAACTCAGAGCCTTCGCCATAAACACTATCGCAAGTCAAAACACCATCCATAAGCTCAGCAAACTGTCTGGATATATCAAGTCCCAGTCCAGTTCCTTGAACGCCACTATTCTTGCGCTCATCCAGACGCTCAAAGGCCATGAATAATCTATCTTTATCTTCCTCTTTGACACCTATACCTGTATCTTTAACGCTGAAGCAGAGCTTACAAATATCGCCTTTTATCTCTGCAACAAATATTTTTAAAGTGAATCCACCTTTATCGGTGTATTTTACCGCATTTGTCAAAAGATTTAAAACAACCTGTCTGATTTTTGCCGAGTCACCAAATAACTTGGATGGAATATTTTCATCAATATCTAAATCAAACTTAAGATTCTTCTCATCACTTCTCACTCGAATCATTTTAACCATGCTTCGAACCTGATCCTCCAGAGAATACTCCTGTTCAACCAGATTCATTTTTCCTGATTCGATTTTTGATAAATCCAAAAGATTATTAATCAAGCTAAGTAATGATGCTGATGCTGCTTTAATATCCCTGGCATAATTTGTCATTGCCTTTAAATATTCCTTAGGAACTCCAGTTGAATCCTCTCTCAACATCATCTCATCCATACCCATAATGGTATTGATAGGAGTTCGAATCTCATGTGACATGTTAGCTAAGAATCTAGATTTTGCAGTGTTTGCACGTTCGACCTCATCCTTTGCAGCCTGAATTTCCTTGTACTGGCGTCTAATAATGGTGGTGCTCATTATTCTCCAAACCATCAGACCGATAAGCAATGTAATAATAGCCACAAGCAAGATTCTAACTGCCGTAATTTCCATGAAGCTTGGCTTTTTAATGATTGTAAAGGTCTCGTCTTGATATATTGAACCGCTGGATTCATCCACTAACTGTATATGAAGAGTGTAATTTCCAGCCTTCAAATCTGTATATTCCAAATCTGTCAGGTTAATCTGGTTTTCAGTGATACCCTGATCTCCTGCTCCTTCCAAATACATATGAACAAGAGGATTTGATAATGTGTAATTTATAATTGCTGCAGCTATCTGAATTCGACCAGCCCCTGCAGGAATCACATATGTTCCATCCTCTTCAAGATTAATCACCTGGTCATTACAAACAATCCGCTTTATTCCCACCTTTATTTCGCTGGATTGATTATAGAATCTGTCTATATTTACCTTACATACACCTTCTCGACCAGCTATGAAAAGATTTCCCTTTTGGTCAGCAGCACAGAATGCATTTCCAGTTGGAATACTTGCAAGTCCGCTAGATGTATCGTAGAGCTTATAATCATAATGCTCTTTTTCTATTAAGCTATCAGCCTCTACGCAGTATATTCCAATGGAAGACATTATCCAGGCATTGTCATTTGAATCAAAATATATATCGAAGTTGTTAGAATATGGGAAATTCTTAACCTCGTATATTTCACCATCTTTCATGTACTGGATTGAATTTGATGTGATAATCCAGTATAGCTGTCGCTTTTTATCCCATCTAATTCTAAGAATTACATCAGAAGTAAGGCCCTCTTCTCTACCAATATGTTTAGCTATGCCGCTGGCGATTTCGTATATGCCGTCACCATCTGTTCCAACATAAATCTTATCATCGCCTCCCTGCTCCAAAGTAAGGACCATAGTATTAAGCATTCCCTTAGATTCATCAACTATCTGACCAATCTCACCATTCTTAACTATAGCCACTCCCTCATTGGTTCCGACTATAATCGAACCATCATTGCAAAGGGCACAACAACGCACTCCATCATCAATAAATCCTGTTTCTTCTGTGTAGCTTGTGATGCCATTGGATTCATTGTATCTAATTAAACCTTTGTTATTGTTATATGCACATATCCAGATATTATCGTCTTTATCATTAATGATGCATCTAATTCTGGTTTCTTTTAGGTGTTCAGTCAGTTCATTTTCTACAGGCTTGTTTTCGTCATCAAGAATCTGTAATCCATTATCAGTTCCAATATAAAGCTTTTCATGGTACAGGCAGGTAGCATTCACAACATCAGGTTCAAGCCCGGCTTCCTTAGTTAAATTCTCGAAGTTGTTGGTTACAATTTTGGCAACACCTTGTCTTGTGGAAGTGAGCCATAGATTACCCTGATAATCCTCTGTAATCATTTCTATAGAACTATCCAGAGGAAGATTCTCCAAAAGCTGGAATTCATTATTCTCGCCGAAATATCCAACTTCATTTTCAGCTATAACCCACAATCTATTGCACTCATATGAAATCCAGCTAACATTCATGGCCGGAGAAACATCGTACATTCTTAAATTCTCTATAGATGCGCCAAAATTGCCGTAGTAAATTTTGCCTTCATGATTTCCCAAGAAGACCTTTCCTCTTTCGCTAGGATTAGCATAGATTGCGGTAATATCACCTATACCTATCTTATCTGCCTTATAAAATTCAATATTTGTTTTGCCGGTAATTGAGAATATATGACCGTTTCTGGTATTACCATAAACGATACCACCTGCGCCGGTCATCATTCGAATAATATACTCATTATCTAAAGAAGCATTATTGATTCTGTGAAGCTTGAGCTTTTCATCTATGAAACAAAGGCCACTGGTAGTTCCAACATAAATAGTTCCATCTTCCCCCTCTGCAAAAGCGCGGATAGTTGAAGCTGGCAAGCCATCCTTATAAGTGTAATGGGTACTTGTGGTGCCATCCAGCAAAACTATGCCATTGTCATTTGTTCCAACCCATATTCTTCCTTTGCTATCCTCAAATAAAGTCTTTCCGCTGGTTAAACCATCACTGGAATCCAGTCGTTCAAAATTGGTACCATCACATCTGATTATTCCACTATATCCACCAATCCAGACGTAGCCCATACTATCTGCCAAAACACAGTTTGCATCAGATGTAGGCAGTCCGTTTCCTGCATTGTACAATTCTGTGGTGTAACCAACTCCATTAATTTGGCCTGTTACAGCGTATCCTCCACCTGTTTTTTTGTGCACAGTGGACGTAGCTGACGATGTGTTTTCGTCAACCGTTGCCTTAACAGTTATTGGCGCATAGCTTGCAAAGAATAATCCTAGAACCAAAGCATATGCTGTAATTTTTTTTGCCCGTCTAAAAAAAGTCATCAATTTGCCCCCAAACCAATCATTAATCTTCTCGATACTTTCTTAGAACTCTCTTTACCTCGTCTTCAGCATCAACAAATACTTCTACGCATTTTGGATCAAAGTGTTTTCCCGCATCACTTTTAATAATCTCTATGGCTTTTTCATAACTCATAGCGTCCTTGTAAACACGCTTAGAAGTTAATGCGTCAAACACATCTGCAACAGCCATGACTCTTGCAGATAACGGTATAACTTCTCCCTTTAATCCCTCTGGATATCCTGAGCCATCCCATTTCTCATGGTGATAAGCAGCCATATTTCTGGCTTCCTTTAAATAGTTTTCTCCCTGGAAAGTGCTGATTGCCTTTTCCATTATTTTCTTGCCGGCCAAGGTGTGACCCTTCATTATTTCGTATTCCTCATCATTAAGTCGTCCCGGCTTATTTAATACCGCATCCGGTATATTAATCTTTCCAATATCATGAAGAGGCGCCGCCATCTCCACTTCCGAAATATATTTCTCAGAAAGTCTATTTGAGTAATAGCCCTTTTTCTTAAGGCCCTCAAGGATAATTCTTACGTAATCAGCTGTTTTTAGAATATGAAAACCGGTGTCCGAATCACGATTTTCCACAATATCCGCAAGAGTAATGATTAGACCTGCCTGCATCTGGCTAATAGCCTTTGCCTGGTGTCGCAAATCGTTCATCTGCTCTGCTGTATCTGAGGTCATTTTGCAAAGAGCATGATACAGGTTTTCCAACTCATCTCCGGTTTTGATTTTCAAACTTTCAAGATGTTTGATATGGTCCTGCAAAAGTGTTGGGTTTTCCGCCTCGCCCATAAAATCATTAGTACAAGAAACCATAGAATCGATAGGATAAACCAGATAGAATTTTGAGAACCATAAACCTCCTGCCAATATAGTTGCAAGATAACCTGAGAATATTAAGGCTATTCTTATGAGATAATCATTTACGAATCTTGACAGATTTGACATATTAACATCTGCGCAAGCGTAGCATATTGTTTTACCATTTTTCTTTTTTACCGGATAATATACTGTTGTGAGCCATCCATCTCCATCTTTGGATTCGATTGGATCAATCTCATTTCCTGCGATCAAATCATCAATGTATGGTTTAACTGCCTCGTCGTAGGGAATCAGCTCACTTGCTGCATATTCAGTTCTTCCTTCATCTTCAATGTCATAAACTATTCGACAACCATCAGCTTCAGGAATAAGTACATATAAAAATTCCACCGATGGTATGTTTTCTTTAATGCGAGCCAAAGACTCTTTTGTTTCAGTATACCCTGGAGCCACTGTACCTCGCGTTTTGAAATCTACAATTATACTTGGATCAATTGCTTCTACCGCCATCTTTGCTGCACCATAAGCGCTTTCTGTGGCATCCTTTCTTTCACCTTCAGAATATAGGCTGATGCTGATAAATCCCATTACTACAGTGATTGCTAAAGCTGCTGCAATAAGGATTCTAGAAATCTTTCGCTCTAATCGGCCACTATTCTTTCCATTGTGCACATGTGCTTTAACTTCATCCTGGGTAAGAGGTTTCTGTTTCCATCCTATAGTCCATAAAGCTGTCTTTTGATTCTGTGGAATCAATTTAAAGATGGTCATAACAATAAAAGCAGACAAACCTTTATCCACTATGTTTAGGCACATATTAATAAAAACAAAGTTAAGGTAAAAATTAGAGTTATATGTAGAAGCCAATAACTCAGCGGTATCAGACACAGTTTGAAACTGAGGACCGCCCAGAAGTAATACTTGAATAATAGAACTTAGAACACCGGATATAATTCCTATGCTAAGGATATATTTAAAGATACGAGATGGCTTTTTATATCCTGGCTTTCTCACAAAAGCAGAGGACAACACTGCGATTAATACACTAATAATAGTGTAGTATATTGCCATATTATTGATAAAACTACATAACCAATTGGAAAAAACAGCAACAATAAGAGCTGGCACACTACCGGCCAAAAAAGCCACAGCTATTGTGCCTATGACATCCAAATATAGCGGAATGTTGAGCATGTACATTACAAACGCTGCTAATACATTAATAAAAACGCCAGCAGCTACAGTTGAAACAACATGCAACCTTGCTCTATCCATCTCTCTCATATACCCCGACCCCTAATCGTTGATGTTACTAATTATAACACAACTGCCGTAGAAATATGTCAATAATGTTATTTAATTTTTAGGGTTTTTAAATATTTTTTCTGCTCAGGAGTAATTCTATAACTCTCCACAGCCTTTTGGATAGCTTTATTGTGGGTCCATGTATCAAGTCGCTGTTCTAGAAGATATGGCACTATAACATCGTATTGTTTAGCCAATGCTGTGGCAAAGTACCATGCTATCATCATATTGATGTAATACTCTTCAGAATGAACATCAGCAACCATGTCCGTGTATACAATATCAAATTCATCATCCAAAAAATGCTCCATAAGCATTCCAATGGCAAATCTAACTGTGTAAGTGTAATCTGACTCAATCCACTCTTCTATTTGCTGTACTAGCTCCATTTTATGCTTCTTGAAAATCTTTGGAGACATCTGGTCACAGGTTGCCCAATTATCCACATATGGCAAAAATTCATTTAATCTCTCCAGACACTTATCATAATCCTTCATTTCCGAAATTATAAATGCATGAAGCTGATTCTCATCAAAATAATCATGAGGAAGTGTATCTAGAAACAGATCTATATCAGGCTCTTTAGCTAATTTCTTAGCAAGCTTTCTAAGCTCAGGTGTACGAACACCTATCATTTTTTCAGGAGCTAGTGTTGGCATTAACTTCGCCTGAAAATCTCTATATTTTACGTCCTGAAGACTAAAAAGTTCTTTTTGAATATCCTGATTAGTCATAATATCCCCCATAATTAAAAAACGTCTATGAACTATGTGCTAAAACAAATCTAATGAGATTATACACCATTCTAATTCAAAATTAAGCCACACTTTCTTACGCTAAAGTGTAGAATTTTTCTTTTTAATATGTTATGCTTTCTAATAATTAAGGATAAAGGTGTTCATCGACAATAATGAGCACCTTTTTTTTATAATATTCTATTAATACTCGGGAGGATTTAACATGGATAATTTATTATCTCACGTTGAGAGCATCAACAATGCTATCAACGGCTTCGTTTGGGGGCTTCCAATGCTGATTCTTCTTGTGGGTACTGGAATTCTTATGACATGTCTTACAAAATTTTTCCAGATTTCTCACATCAAGCACTGGATTTCAAACACTATTGGCGGAATCTTCAAAGACTCACACGTAACTGCTCACACTGACAAAGAAGATACACAGATTTCTCAGTTCCAAAGTCTTTGCACAGCTCTTGCTGCTACTATTGGAACAGGAAATATCGCTGGTGTTGCCGCTGCTATTGCTTCCGGTGGTCCTGGTGCGATTTTCTGGATGTGGATTGTTGCATTCTTTGGTATGATGACCAATTTCTCAGAAAATGTTCTTGGTATCTACTATCGTCGTAGAAATGAAAGAAACGAATGGTGCGGTGGCGCTATGTACTATCTTAGCGAGGGGCTTGGTGCCAAAAAGGGCTGTAAACGACTTGGTTCTACACTTGCAGTGCTATTTAGTGTGTTCTGTCTTTTTGCATCTTTTGGTATCGGAAACATGGGACAGATTAATTCCATCGCAGTAAATTTAAACTCAGTATTTGGCGTTCCTCATATTGTGTCAGGTGTTTTTCTTATGATTTTTGCTGCACTTGTTATTGTAGGCGGTCTTAAGAGAATAGCTGCTGTTACTGAGAAGCTGGTTCCTTTTATGGCTTTGATTTATATGATTTGTGCAATTATTGTATGCATATTCCATATTGATCAGTTTGGTGCTGTTTTCACTTCTATCATTAAGAGTGCTTTCGGTATGCGTGCTGTTGGCGGTGGTATTGTTGGTAGCGGTGTTGCCATGGCTATTCAGTTTGGTATGAAGCGTGGCGTTTTCTCCAACGAAGCTGGTCTTGGTTCTTCAGTAATGGTTCATTCCAGCTCAAATGTTAGAGAGCCTGTAGTTCAGGGTATGTGGGGAATCTTCGAAGTATTTGCAGACACAATTATCGTTTGTTCTGTCACTGCTTTTGCTGTTCTTTCCAGCGGTTTAGTTGATTTGGAAACAGGAAAAGTTATTTCAGACCAGGTTTCTACAGCACTTGTTGCCGATGCATTCTCTACTGTATTAGGTAAATTTGGTTCGGCATTTATTGCTATTGCCATAATTCCTTTTGCATTTTCTACTGTTCTTGGCTGGAGCCAGTATGGTAGCAAAGCTTTCGAGTATCTTTTTGGAAGAAAGACAATTAAATTCTACCATGTAGTCTTTGTTGCTTTCATCGTTGTTGGCGCAACAATGGACTTAACACTTGCCTGGGATCTTTCAGATACATTCAACGGTATGATGGCTATTCCAAACCTTATCGGTGTAGTATCTCTTAGCGGCACAGTTATGAAGATTACTCACAACTATGTGCAAAGAAAGATTTTGAATATGGATGTTAAACCAATGCTTTCAGCTCTAGAAGATATTCAAGAGTTACATGAAATTGAGTTAAATGAACTGGAAGCAAGAAAAGTTGGAGAAACTGAAACTGCTTAAGTTTTGATGATTAAAGGCCACCCAACCGGGTGGCCTTTTTTATACTACCTTATCAAATTCTAATATCGCTTTAAATAAATCTCCATCGATTGATAGATTTATTGTTCCTCCCATAGCCTCAGTAAGACTCTTTGCAATGGAAAGACCAAGTCCATTTCCATCGGTATATCTGGATTTATCACCTCTTACGAATCTTTCCATAAGCTCTTCAGCAGAGATGTTAAGCTCTTCCTTAGATGTGTTTCGAAAAACAAATCTAAGCTTACTTTCACCTTCCTCAAGGTCCACATAGGCTCTTGTTTTTGGCTGAGCGTATTTAACAATATTGCTCATGAGATTATCAAATACTCGCCACAAATATCTATTGTCCGCCTGAAGATATGCATCCTGGGAAGCAATGCTTGTAACAAGTGTTATTTCGTTAGCTTCAAGTCTATCAGAAAACTCGCCTATAGACTGATTTAAAAGGACTACAGCATTAATCTTTTCAATATTAAACTTAACATTTCCTGAGGATATCTTTGAAGCCTCAATCAAATCTTCGATAAGCTTCTTAAGACGCTTTGACTGTCTATCAAGTACCTCAAGATATTCCTTAGCCTTGCTATTATCAATATCTTCTTTTTCAAGAAGGTCCACATAATTTATGATTGAAGTAAGTGGAGTTTTAATATCGTGTGAGACATTTGTAATAAGCTCTGTCTTCATACGCTCACTTTTTGTGCGCTCTGCAAGCGCTACATTGATTCCCGACTGGATGTCATTCATTGCCCTTGCATGCTCTTCAAGGAATAATGGCATACCGTTTAATTCAACCTGAGATTCAGTGTTTCCTGCTGCAAGCTCCATTGCTGTAGCTTTGATTCGCGCATAACTACGCAATATTCTACGAAGAATAATCGCAAATGCTATTTTCTCTAATACCCAAAACAAGAAAATACCATCAGCTCCAGTAATAAAAATCGCCAAAAACTCTATTACTGAAATCACAATAAATAGTGCCCAAATTCTTTTGGTCCATTTTACTGTGGCAGAAATCTGACGAACTTCCTGCCAAAAAGTCTTAAACCATTTTGCTACAACTCCACATATCTTGGCCAATATACTATTACTCCATAATTTATGAAGCTTAATATTGACTGCAAAATTTGAACTCCAAAGTAAGCCTATAATCATTCCTGCAACAAACACTACTACGCTTATGAATATAGAGAAAAACCAATCAAGGCTTCCTATGTCATTAACACTTTCATATAAACATACAAGTACTATAAATTCAGCGAAGAACGTTCCGATTAATGCTATATCTGTAGGTATTTTTTCTATAAAGCCTGCAACAATTTCATCGGATTCTTTTCTATGACCTGCTGCACACATAAAGAGAATTAAACTGCCAATTGCAATAATAAAAGCTATTAATGCAATAACAGGTAACACATATTTTACACTGAGTGCTTTGTTTGCTACAGAATCTGCCTGGGCATAAAAATCATTTGTGTGATTAGCTGCGCTAAGCTTTTCCTCATTTGGGAAGCACACAACTGAGTAATATTGCATATCCGGATTATCTTCATAGGTACCTATTGTTGAAATATTATCCATAGATACATATTCATCCAAATCTTTCAATTCAGCATGAATATCTGTTAAATCCGCAACATTATCTAAACTCAATACTCCTTCAGAGCCATCATCCCCGAATAATTCCATAGAGTATCCATCTACTTCTGTAGAAAGTGGATTAAAAGCTCTTCCACCAATATATAGCTTATCTTCCTCAATTTGTGCACTTTCACTTTGAGCATTCTCAGCCGCTTCACTTGGAAGATAATCTACTGTTTCATCTTCAGCGTTAATAACTGATTCTTCATATTCTTCTACAACATAATATGTTTCATCTTCTTCATTTATATCTTGGCTTGCAGAACTTAAGCTATTAGACCATATCTTGCTGTAGATCTTATTTGTGTTAGGTGTACCTTCATCTGAATTTTCATTTGAATAATTGTAATATCCTGAATCAATTGGGTAGAATTGATTATTCGCATATACGTATGCTTTTTGACCTACAATATCATATCCGATTCCATCTATAGAATAAGTTATGTAAATCTGGCTATCATAGTTATAACTATCTATATAATTAGGTCTGCTTGGGGCCAAAAATTTATCACTTAATGTAAAGTGTGTATCCTTATCTATACCGTATCTATCTACATAAGCATTTTCTGGAACCTTTGTGCCATTAAAATTGTTGTAGATATAATTGCTGGTATTATTAAGGTCAATATTTGGTACATCATTTCCTTCAATTACTCCGTAATAGCAATTCATCTGAGATAACTTTTCAGATTGAAATCCTGAATTTGCCTCTGAAAGAATCCATACAGAATAATCGCCTCCAGCCATATCTCTTAGTGTCTGCTTGAATTCCTGTCTGGTAGATGAATACAAACCCCAGTTTTCAAGAAGTACACATGCTAAAAAGCTAGCAGAAAAAATCAATGAAAAAATAATACATATTATGGACAAAATCACTTTACCTGATTTCGTATAAAACCTTTTCATATTACCCTCCTAAGGCTTAATCGCCCATCTTATAACCGTGCCCCCAGACAGCTTTAAGGTATCTTGGATTGGCACTGTCATATTCTAATTTTTCTCTCAAGTGTCTAATATGAACAGCTACTGTGCTTTCTGCACCTATGACTGTATCCTTCCAGACGCTTTCGTATATGTCGCGTGGGGAGAGAACTTCGCCCTTATGGGTCATAAGCAATTTTAAAATGTCGTATTCTATTGGTGTGAGTGATACAGGATTACCATCAAGAGTTACTTCTTTTGATTTGTCGTTTAATTCAATGCCTCCAACGGTAATAGTATCCGTATTTACAATATTATTTGTATTTTGAGTTCCAAGCATTGTATATCGACGAAGTTGAGATTTCACTCTAGCCATAAGCTCAACTGGGTTAAATGGTTTTGTTACATAATCATCAGCTCCCACTGTAAGCCCAATAACCTTATCTGCATCCTCGCTTTTTGCTGTAAGCATAATTATTGGCACGTTGGACTTCTTTCTAATCTCCGCCATGGCAGATATGCCGTCCATTACTGGCATCATCACATCCATAAGGATGAGCTGCATATCCTTGCCCTGTGGGCCTTCCATTATTTCAACGGCCTCTTTTCCATTTGAAGCTGAGGTCACATTCATGCCCTCACTCTCCAAATAAATTCGAAGCGCAGAAATAATGTCCTGTTCATCATCACAAATTAGAATATTATTCATTTTTTCTCCCATTCATTTCTTATGATTAATCACAAGTTTATTGTAATGGTAATTATTTTAAGTTCCAATAGGGTAAATGTTTAAGATTTGTTTAAGATAGTAAAAGAATTTATTGTTTCATATGTTTTAAGAATTTCTTAGCAAGCTTTGTGTCGACGGAATTTTCAAGATAAATTCCATAAACATCCCATGTATAGGCATCAGAAATAGAGACAGCTCTAACATCTTCACTGTCTTTGTAGAATTTAGGGCATACACCTATACCAATCTTGTTCTTTACAAGATTATAGATAGACTCGCCTTCACTAACTTTTGCAATTATTTCTGGATTAAAGCCATTCATATGACATGCATTTAACACGTCATGATAGATATGGTAGTTCTCATTCATAGAAATAAGAGGTTCGTCTTTGATATCGCTAATCTCGATATAATCCCTATCAAATAATCTATGTCCCTTATAAACATAGAGTACCATCTCAACAGATTTTACTAATTCAGCGACGAGATTTGGTGCCTCTGGCTTGCCAATAACAAAACCAAAGTTTATCTCATCATTGAGAACATGCTTTAAAACACTTTCATTAACCTTCTCGTCCCAGCTAGGAACAAACTCAGGGTGAGATGCCATAAATTCTTTTATAAGAGGAATATTAAGTACTCTGATAGTACCAGCCGCGAATCCCACACGAAATCTCTCTGCTCTATCGCTAACGGCCTCAATAGAAGAAAAAAGATCATTTAAATCTCTGCTAATATGTCTAGACTTTTCGTAGAAAACCTTGCCACATTCAGTAGGTATAAATCCATCCTTTGTACGGGAAAATAAAGGCGTGCCGCACTCTTCCTCAAGGCTTTTGATAATTTTACTAAGGCCTTGTGGAGATAAAAATAGCTTGCTGGCAGCCACCTGTAAATTTCTCTCCTCATATACAGTTTGAAAGCATTTAAAATTTCGTGTATTCATAGATTCTATTCTAATATAAAAGCCCCTAATCAGCAAATGTATTGCTAAAAAGGGACTTTTATTTTTAGGGGTTTATATAAAGAGTTATTGCTTTTTACAAATTAAATGTTGTTTGCAACTTCGAATGCGTCCCAGATACCATACATGATGTTTGAAACCTGTCTAGCATCACCAAGTAAGTAAATCTCGTCAACATCATTCTTGTACTGGTTGTAAAGTGTGTTCTCGCTAGCATAACCTACGCAAAGAACTACGCTATCTGCATTGAGTTCCTTAATATCATCGCCAACAGTTGCCTTAAGTACACCGTCCTTGTACTCTGTAACCTTAGCGTTTGTAACAACATCGATACCGTTGAATGGGATAAGCTTCTCAAGCATTTCCTTGTTAGCTGAGCAGATTGGTCCGTTAACAGCCATGATCTTATCAAGAGCCTCAACGATTGTAACCTTCTTACCCTTCTGAGCAAGGTCAAGAGCAAGCTCGCAACCTACAAGACCAGCACCTACAACTACTACATTGTCGCCTGTCTCCTTCTCGCCGAGAAGTACCTGCTCTGCAGAGTAAACCTTCTCATCATCTCCAAGTGAGAACATCTTAGGTCTTGATCCTGTTGCAAGGATAACTGCATCGTACTGGCTATCAAGGATTTCCTTCTCTGTAGCCTTTGTGTTGAAGTGAACATCTACGCCAAGACGTACCATCTCATCCTCATACCACTTAGCAAGAGCGATATCATCCTCTTTGAAGTCTGGTGCACCACCTGGGATAAGGTTACCACCAAGTCTTCCTGTAGCCTCGAATAATACAGGCTCATGTCCTCTCTCAGCAAGTACACGTGCTGCTTCACAACCTGCAACACCGCCGCCGACGATAAGAACCTTCTTCTTCTTAACGATTGGATTGAATGCGTTAAGCTTTTCCTTACCACACTGTGGGTTAACTGCACAGTTGATAAGTGAATAAGTCTGGATACGACCCATGCAGCCTTCCTGACAGCTGATACATGGACGAACCTGGCTGAATTTATCTCTTCTAATCTTGTTTACGATATCTGGATCTGCAAGAGTTGGACGACCAAGTGAAATCATGTCGCAGATATCTGTGTTAAGGCACTCAAGAGCTGTGTCTGGATTATCAACACGACCAGCCATAATTACAGGGATATTTACGTTCTCCTTTGTAATTCTAGCGAACTCTTTGTATGGAGCCTTTTCCATATACATTGGTGGGTGATTCCACCACCATGCATCGTATGTACCTGCATCTACGTCAAGGGCATCGTAGCCATACTTCTCAAGAAGCTTAGCTGCCTCGATACCTTCTTCGATATCACGGCCCTTCTCTTCGAATTCTTCACCTGGAAGTGCTCCCTCACGGAAGTCCTTAACCATTGACTTAAGAGAGAATCTCATTGCAACTGGGAAATCCCAACCACAAGTCTTAGCGATTTCCTCACGGATTTCCTTAGCGAATCTAAGTCTGTTCTCTAAGCTTCCGCCGTACTCATCTGTACGATGATTAAAGAATGAAATAGCGAACTGATCAATAAGGTATCCCTCGTGAACAGCATGGATTTCAACACCATCAAAACCTGCACGCTTAGCATTGTAAGCACCCTTACCAAAGCTCTCTACGATTCCACGAATCTCTTCTTTTGTAAGTGGACGGCAAGTCTTATCAAGCCATCTATGTGGAATAGCTGATGCTGAAACTGGTGGGAACTCACCAAGGTTTGTAGGGATTGTAACACGGCCAAATCCGCCTGACATCTGTAAGAAGATCTTTGAGCCGTATGCATGTACGCGCTCTGTCATCTCGCGGCTAGTTCTTACGAACTGAACTGGGTTGTAAGTAGAGTTTGGTGTGTTAGGGAATGAAGGCTTCTCAACCTCTGTATCTGAGAATGTTACACCTGTGATGATAAGACCGATACCACCCTGTGCACGTCTTGTGTAATACTCGATACCTCTGTCATTCCATCCACCTTCGCAATCTCCAAGACCAAGTGGTCCCATAGGAGCCATTGCGTAGCGGTTCTTAATTTCAAGCTTACCGATTTTGATAGGCTCAAAAAGTCCCTGGTACTTCATAAAATTTCCTCCTTTTACCTTTTCTAACAATCATGAGATATATCTCGCCAGAGATTGTTAAAAAATTGTCATTTACTTGTATACAAGTCTAACTTATGAAATACCGTAAATCCATCAACAAAAAGTTACCCTGGAGCAACCTTTTATTTATATTATTCTCCCGATAGTCTTCCGTGCTTCTTATCGGAATTAACAAAATGCATTTTGGCCTTCACCTCTGGAAGTGGCTGTTTTTCGTATTTTATGGAAGATAATTTTACAATGGCCTTTGCCTTGCACTTATCACATAAAACTCCTGCTTGAATTATTTCGCCGCACATCTTGCAGTGAATCTTTATTATTCTTTTGCTCTGCAGCTTCTTTACTAATTCTTGTTCCATTTCGAATTCTTGTGCTATTTCTTCAATGGTAACATCAGTATGCGCTTCGGTATATTTATTAATCGCCTCAATCTTTTCCGTCATCTCCGGCTCACAGTTTGGGCAAAAGAATTCATTTATCGCATTGTTGTACATATTTCTGCATTTATAGCAGACCCCAATTTTTTTATCCACAGATATTTATTCTCCTCCTTTTTCAATCATTATCCCTTGAATTATTTAATATTTATTCTACCTTACATAGTGATTTGAAGAAAGAATAGATTAGACAATTTTTGAAAAGACAAGGAGTTTTTTTGCGGATATAATTTGAAAAAAGCGCCATAAGGAGTATTTTTATGCCTAACTCAAACATTACAGACATGACTCACGGAAATCCAACAAGGCATCTTCTACTTTTTTCACTGCCAACGCTTATCGGAAATATCTTTCAGCAGATATATAATCTAGCCGATTCCGTTATAGTTGGCCGATTTGTTGGTGCTAATGCTTTTGCCGCAGTTGGTGCAACTGCTTCCATTACATTCTTATTTTTCGCTCTATGCAATGGAATCGGTAGCGGTGGCGGAATCGTGGTATCTCAATTCTATGGAGCCCATGAGGAAGATAATGTAAAACTCTGTATTATAAATACTGGCATAATTATGCTGATTGTACCCATAGTTCTTGGTACCATCGGATTTATTATTGCGCCTCAATTTCTTCAGCTTCTAAATACTCCAGCCAATATCATTTCAGATGCTATATCGTATACACGATATATGTGCATAGGCTTGCTTTTTGTGTCTTTGTACAATTATATCGCAGCTATGCTTCGAGCCCTTGGAGATTCTAAAACACCTCTATACTTTTTAGTGTTCTCACTAATCTTAAATATTATCCTTGATGTTGTAATGGTATGCATATTAAAAATGGGCATAAGCGGTGCTGCTCTTGCCACTCTTTTATCGCAATTTATATCTGTGATTCTCTGCGTATTGTTTGCTTATAGAACTAATTCGTATTTCCGTTTTTGCTACAAAGACGTACATTTTTCATATCAGATTGCTTATAAGATTGTTCGACTTGGTGTGCCTATGTCCATCCAATTTGGACTTATTGCAATTTCTTCAATGGCAGTGCAAAAAATAGTTAATTCCTATGGAACTATAGTTGTGGCAGCTTTCACTGCAACAAATCGTATCGAACAGCTAATACATCAGCCTTATACAACACTTGGCACCTCTCTTTCTACCTTTAGCGGGCAGAATTTCGGTGCCAAGAAAAATGATCGTGTTCTATCTGGCTACTATGCCGGAATCAGAATCATGATTGTATTAACTATTATTTTGATTTTTATTATGCAATTCTTTGGTTATGCGATTACCAGTATGTTTGTAGAAGAAGAGGCCATTATTTCTTTAGGTGCTCTTGGTCTTCGCATCACCAGTATGTACTATTTTGCCCTAGGAATGATTTATGTAATTAGGGGCGTCCTAACAGGAATCGGAGATGCGTTTTTCTCGCTTTTTAATGGTATCGTTGAAGTTATAGGTCGATTCACAATTCCTATTATCTTCTGCAGCTACCTAGGATTTGGCGAAAAAGGCATTTGGATATCCGCCGGTGTGGTGTGGGTTGTAAGCGCTATTGCAGCTTGGATTCGATACATAACTTATTTTAAGAAACAACTTGGTATTACATGATTACACCACGCAACTATAGCTCCATCTCATAACAAAACATTGGCTGCTCGAAAATCTGACATTCGCCAACCTTGTTAAATGGAAATGCAGAATAGCATTTTAGCGCCTTTAAATTATGGCGATTCACCAAAAAATGTAGGCTCTTAAAGCTTCTATTTTTAAGCTCAGCCAATCCATTTTCTATCATTTCTTTGGCTAGGCCTTTGCCTTGACAATCTGGGCTGACAGCAAGACGCGAAAGCTCGCCACCTGGCTGTAACTCATCTGTCCAGCACTCCAAATCGTTAACATCTTCATCATCATCGATGGATATAGCGGCAATTATCTTGCCCTCTTCTCGCATTATAATTAAAGCATCTCTAGATAAATCAAAATCTATTGTCTCCATTGAAGGATAATCTTCATTCCATGGGCAGTATTTTCTGCCTAGCTGGGATTTATAGAGTTTTAAAATTTCGTCTTTATCTTTTGCTGTGGCTTTTTCGATTACTCGCATGTTGGCCTCCCTTTCTTGCTAGACACATTATGTCATTTTGTGTCTGTTCAAGCAAGAAATTAGTATTTTTTCATTGTTCTATAAATCTGTATTTTTTCATGGATTGTCCAGAAACTAGGCATAACAATGTACCTGAAATCCCAAGAACAAACATCATGAGAGCTGCACCTGAGCCTTTGCCTGTACCAAATAGTGCACTCCAGAATGAATTATACCTATGATATGCCATAAAAGGTTCGCATATGTTATCTACGCTAAAGCCACCTAGAAACAGCCCTATGGGAATAGTGAAAAACTGAAGCGTGTTTCTACAAGCATAGACTCTTCCTTGCAATTCAACAGGTATATTGCTACGCATAATAACATCTTGATTAGCAGCCATTAGTGGCACAAAGAACCATCCTATAAATTGTCCAACACACCAAACAATTGAACTACTTGAAAATGCTAATATAAAGTTTTCAATTCCAAGAGAAAACAGCATTGTAAGATAAATTACTCTTACTCTATTCTTTGGCTTTGGAAGAATCGTAGGTAAAAAACTTCCTATTACCATAGCAATACCTGAACAGGCTGTTACGATTCCAAGTGTATTATTTCCTGCCTTAGGAATCACAAGTGCTGGAAGAACTGCATCAAATGT
>JAILAV010000221.1 GCA_024681435.1 Pseudobutyrivibrio sp.
AAAGATATTAAGATGCTTAAGCTTAGAGAAGTTGAATAAAGAAATATAAGAAAAAATCCTTTGAGCAACTCAAAGGATTTTTTTGTATATATCAACATATTCTTCTATTGATTCTGCATTGGAAATATCTCTTTGGAAGTGCTTAAGCTTATCTATATGACCTAGCGCTTCCAAAATCGCACCCGCAGATTTCTCCTGTAAAGTCATTCCGTAAATATTAGCGCTTTCAGGACTACCACCAGTATTGTAAGTAATCACTGGTGTGCCGCATGCGATAGCCTCCAGATTAGTGGTAGGATAGTTGTCCTCATAGGTGGCGTTTACAAATACACGTGCAGCAGAGTATAGTTCCACAAGCTCTGCAACAGAATCAGTGCGTTCAATGCCAATGATAGAACCAGGCAACTCTGTAATCTGCTCCCGCGACAACCCTACCAGCACAATCTTATAAGACTCATCAATGAGCTTGGATAATTCCACAAAATCCGCTAAGCCCTTTCGTCTATCCCAGACAGCAGCTACGCCAAGTATCACCTTTTTATCCTTAATACATAGTCGCTCTAATATATCGCTTTCAGTAGGCTTAAACACATCTGTATCCACACCATTGTTAATCACATCAATAGGATATTCCTTCAAATATGATTGCTCAGCCAAATCCTTGAGCCACTTGGAAGGTGTGACAATGTGCATATTTGGAATGCCGGTTATAAGCTCTTGCTTTAGTCTGAAATTCTTAGCTGACCTATCAGGACCAATAAGCTTTGGATAAACGTTTCTTTGAGGGCAGCTACCACAACCTGTTTTCCATTTATCGCAGCCTTCGAAATCAAAATACATGCAATGTCCTGTGAAGCTCCAGCAATCATGCAGTGTCCAGATGACAGTTTTGCCGCAGGTCTGTAGATAATCAAAAAGAACAGGAATATTGATGTAATATCCGTGGATGTTATGAAGGTGGATTACGTCGGGATTATATTCCTTTACCCATTCAATAAACTTCTTAGTTGCGGATTTGCTGCCAAGACCCATGCCATCCCAAAGTCTGGTTTTTAAACCGTGACATGTCACGTCCCAGTCGCTTCCAATTCGAACTGCAAAGCGTTCAAACTGAGCTGGAACATTCTCACGACCATATGCAATTTTAACCTCATGTCCCTGCTCTTCCAGCTTTATGGCCAAATCAGTACAGATTCGTCCAGTGCTTCGGATGCCGCAGACAGAATTAATCATTAATATTTTCATAAAAATAATTATCCTTGATTTCATATCAAAAGGCAATTATCACCTTTATATTTTAAAATAGTAAAATAATAGTGTATAATCAGTTATGTATGTAAAAAAGTAGGAAGAGGAAATTATGGAAAATAAAATTTTATTATTTATACCAATGTATAATTGTGAGAAGCAAATCGTCCGCGTCTTAGGACAACTCACAGATGAGGTATGTTCATACCTTTCAGAGGTAATCATTATAAACAATCGCAGCACTGATAATGGTGAGCAGGTGGTGCAGGATTATTTAAAGGACCATCACTTACCAGTAAAGGCTTCTCTTATCAGAAACGATGAGAATTATGGCCTTGGTGGCTCACAGAAGTTTGCTTTCAAGTACGCAATCGAAAATGGCTTCGATTACGTAATCATGCTTCACGGTGATGATCAGGGAGATATTTCAAACATCCTTCCATATCTCAAGAATAAGGAATATGAGAATTACGATTGTTTCCTTGGCGCCCGCTTTATGAAGGGCTCAAAGCTTCAGGGCTACTCAAAGTTCAGAACCTTTGGAAACATCGTTTACAATACACTTTTTGCAATCGGATGCGGTTGCAAGGTATACGACCTTGGGTCAGGCTTAAATATGTACAAGGTCAGCATTTTAAAGGATGGATTCTATCTTAAGTACAAGGATAACCTTATGTTCAATTACTGCATGGTAATGGGCTCAGCTTATTACAAGCACAAGGTAAAGTTCTTCCCAATCATTTGGCGTGAGGACGACCAGGTTTCCAACGTAAAGATGGTGAATCAGGCAGTTATAGTATTAAAGATGCTTTGGTCTTATATTACAAACAAAAAGAAGTTTGTTGAGGGCGAGCACAGAGACAAAATCGTTGAGGCTTATACTGCTCAGGTAATCTATTCAAATCAGCAGTAGTGGTGAGGACATGAAAAGAAAATCATTAGTTTATAACTGGATAAATGTATTGGTGTTGTTGGCGGCAGCACTAATCTTTTTTAGAAACTATAGCATTAGTGAAGTCTTTGACGGCGTTGGAATGCACCATGTGACCATTATCACTATTACAGTTGTTATGGTTCATTTCTTAAAAGCATTCAGGCTTTATTTGGCTTTGTATGGCTCAGGCATATCAGCATCAAATTATGCAAAGATATACTGCAAGGTCACACCAGTCAGTATCTTGATGCCATTCAAGCTTGGCGAGCTGTTTAGGATGTACTGCTACGGTCATCAGATTAATAACATGCTAAAGGGAATTGTCACAGTAGTGCTAGACAGATTTATGGACACAATCGCTCTTGTTACTATGATTATTGTCATGTGGCTTTACAGCGGAGAAGCAATCATCCCAATTGTATATTTGCTGGTGGTATTCCTGCTGGTAGCCATCCTTGTTTTCATTGTATTCCCTGGCTTGTATTCATATTGGAAGAAATATCTACTGAGAGCCAAGGCTACACCTAGAAAGCTGAGAGTCCTGCTCTACCTTGATAAGATGAACATGGTCTATGACGAAATTATCACAGTGTCAAAGGGACGCGGCATTATATTATATGCGCTGTCATTGATTGCTTGGGGCGTGGAAATTGGAAGCGTAGTGCTTATGAATGGCCTTTCAGCTGATGGCACATTGAGTGAAAAGATTTCTCAGTACCTTCGCTCAGCACTAAGCGGTGCCCAGTCAATAGAACTAAAGCGCTTTGTTCTACTTAGCGTTGTGTTAATGATAGTGATTTATCTTTTAGTGAAGCTAGGCGATATGGCATGTGGTAAAGAGAGGAAATAATTATGAAGACCATCGTAATTTATGATGATACAGGAAGAAAAAGTGAGGTAATTGCAGACATAATCGGTGACAAGGGATTTGCTGATGTTGTGGTAAAGAAGCGTTGCCTTGAGGAATATTATAAGGATGAGCTGGAGAAGATTTTCTCAGATGTAGTCTGGAAAAAGATTCATTCTGTATTTGAGTATGCTGATTTATTGAAGCAGCTTGAAGTATACAACATGCAGGATGTTAGAGTAATCCACTGTTTCTCAAACTATATCGTATCTGATGCCAAGGCAGCTAAGCTTTCCTTCGAAAAGCTATTATTCATTGATGAGCCATATGGTGCCATCAGCGGAAATAGAGCTGTTGCAGCAATGTTCCCAAACATGGAAAGCTATGTGGCATTTTGCAAGAACATCATCGCAGGTCGCAAGGCTTGGGATCTTGTAAGAGAACTTGAAGAGCATTTCGAAATTGAGGGAATGGTTGATATTGGTATTATTTCCAACTTCATCCAGTGCGTAACAGGCAACTTCGATTCCAGATATTTCAATAGCTTAAAGGGTAATGAATACACCCTTGTTAAGTCATCCTCAAATAAGAAAAAGATTAAGGCAGAGTACGATTTCTATCATCTTCTTCCAGAGGATATGAAGTATTGGTTCGTTATGCCATTTGAATATAAAGAAGATGCAGATGTTGCAAGCTACACAATGGAGCGCCTTCACATGACAGATTTGGCCATTAAATGGGTTCATGGTTCCATGGAATTAAACGAGTTCGAATCATTGCTTGATAAGTACTTTTATTTCTTTAAATGCAGACATGCCAAGGATTGCTCAGCTTCAGAATATCAGCAGACAGCAGACGAGCTTTATATCAATAAGGTAAATAACCGAATCGCTGATTTAAAGAAGCTTCCAGAGTACGAAAGAATTGCAACACTTCTTTCAGCTGCAAGAAACATCACTATTGATGAATTGGTTGAAAAATACTTCGCTCTTAAAGAAAAAATAGAGAAGCGAAACAAGTATCCACAGCAGATGGTAATTGGTCACGGTGACCCTTGCTTCGCAAATACGTTATACAACAAGTCAACACAGACTCTTAAATTCATCGACCCTAAGGGAGCCAGCAAGGAAGAGGATTTGTGGACTAACCCATATTACGACGTGGCAAAGCTTAGCCACTCTGTATGTGGTAAATACGATTTCTTCAACAATGGACTTTTTGATATCAGAATCGCAGAGGACTTCTCATATGATTTGGAGATTCCATTCGACAACAGCGAATATATCAAAATCTTTAAGGAAAAGGTTGAGGAAAACGGATTCGATTATCTAACAGTTAGAATTTACGAGGCATCACTTTTTATTTCGATGCTTCCACTTCATATCGACAACCCACACAAGGTTTTCGGTTTCATTTTGAATGTAGATAGGATTTTGAAGGAGATAGAGGCAGATGTTTAAGGACTACTCATTTGTATTTGATATTGATGGCACCCTTTGCCCAATCAAGAAAAAGGAAGAAAAGTACGAGGATTTAGTACCATTCCCAGAGATGGTTGAAAAGCTCAAATACTACAAGGAAAA
>JAILAV010000224.1 GCA_024681435.1 Pseudobutyrivibrio sp.
CAAATATTCTATATTCAAATTCTAGTTATCACTTTGGCAAAGAAACAGCCATCATGTTTAGGGAAGCAGCTAGACAATCAGTAGGTTCAAATATGCCTGCAAAATCTCTTGAATTAAAACATACCATTCATCTTATCGAAGAATTAAATGCTGAAATTAAAGAGATTGACAATGAAATCTGTAAAATAATGGATACTATAAACTCGCCGATTCTCTCAATTCCTGGTATAAGTTATAAGATGGGATCTATGATAATTGCTGAAATAGGCGACTTTTCTCGCTTCGACTCACCTGATAAAGTATTGGCTTTCGCTGGTTTTTCACCATCTACTTATCAATCCGGACAATGCAGTAATGCTTGTG
This sequence comes from Pseudobutyrivibrio sp., assembly GCA_024681435.1. Taxonomy (GTDB): domain Bacteria; phylum Bacillota; class Clostridia; order Lachnospirales; family Lachnospiraceae; genus Pseudobutyrivibrio. The sequence goes on from JAILAV010000224.1 coordinate 364, forward strand.
CCCATATTGAAAAAAGAGGTTCTAAATACCTAAGATACGCCTTGTATAATTCAGCCAAATACGTCTGTTTGTGGGACCCAACTTTTTCTGCATATTTAGCAAAAAAAAGAGCTGAAGGTAAACATTATAATGTTGCTCTATCACATGCCATAAAGAAACTGGTACGAGTGATGTATCACTTAGAAAAAACAAACCAGCAATACTATCAAGCTTAACAATTATTTAATATATGTATTGTCCAGGGCATCACAAAGATGTCCTAGTTATTGTGCAAACAATTCATTGGCATAACCCTTAAACTGCTTTTCTACTAAAAACATAATTAAACAATTGACTTTTAATAGTTAGTCTAATGTCGATTCTATTATAAAGAATTATCACTGTAGCAACAATAAAAAAAGACTATTTTAGTAGTATAAACTATTACACTAGCCTACAAAATCATTGTGCTATAGAAGATGCATTTATAATAATTAATGATTTATCGTATATACGGATTAGTTGCGCTAAAAAAGACAGCCTAAGCTGTCTTTCCATCTTATAATCTAGATTTCAAATTTAAACTTATAACCTTCTTTTATGATGTTTTCTACACGCCCTTCTTTCACATGTTGTTTCTGCTCTTCAACCATGATGTTGACTAACTCTCGCTGCTTCTCAGAAAGAAGGCTAAAAAGCTTATCCATCTTTTCACATACCACTTTATCTAATGCAGAATCTTCCTCAAGCATATTCAGTACCACCATCTGCATTAGTGCAAAATGATTAGCTGCTGCAAATAAATCATCTCTACTACATTCAATTCTATCCATTCCTATACCTCCACTTGTGAGATACTACCATTTATTTGTGTCTAAATCGTCACTAAACAATGAACAATCTGCACCAAACAGCATCATGATACAATATAAATGTAGCACAGCGGTGATAAAAAAAATAATACCTATTTATTAATTACAATAAGCTCATCACCTACCGCAACAGAATTAGCTTCTGTGAATTTTACATCAGCGTAATTATTCGCATTGGAAAGAATGGTGATAACTACAGTTGGATGGCCAGCTGCTTTTACTTTATCAATATCCATGTCGATAATAGGCTGTCCTGCTTTTACAGTATCACCAACTGATACATGGGATGTGAATCCATCTCCATTCATGCTAACAGTATCAATGCCGATGTGAACAAGAATCTGTTCGCCTGCTGGACCTTGTATTCCAAATGCATGAAGTGTGTCTGATAGCTGGAGGATTTTTCCATCACATGGTGCGACAATAGTTCCGTTACATGGCTCTATTCCTATACATGGGCCGACCATGCCCTGTGCGAAAACATTATCAGGAATGTCTTTCATTGCTACAATATCACCATTTGCTGTAGCCTTAATTGCGTAAGGAAATTCAACAGCAGTTTCTTCTTTTTTGAATAAATCAAATAATCCCATATTGCTCCTTTCAGGACTAATCCATGTCCTCTCCATTTGATTTAATTACATTTTGGTACCAATAGAATGATTTCTTTTTATAGCGGTTCAATGTGCCTGTTCCATCATTATTTTTATCTACGTAAATAAAACCATATCTCTTTTTCATTTCGCCTGTAGAAGCACTTACCAGGTCGATGCATCCCCATGCTGTATATCCCATCAAATCTACTCCGTCAGCTACTGCTTCCTTCATCTGTTTGATGTGCTCACGCAAAAATGAGATGCGATAATCGTCATTTATCTGACCATCTTCCTCAACAGTGTCCACAGCACCAAGTCCGTTTTCCACCACCATAATAGGAATCTGATATCTGTCATATACATGATTCAATACATATCTAAGACCAATAGGGTCAATCTGCCATCCCCAGTCAGATGCTTTTAGATAAGGGTTTTTATATCCTCCAAAAACATTTCCCTGAGTCTCGTCACCTTCTGGTCTGGTACCCATGACATGTGATTTGTAGTAACTAAATGTATAGAAGTCTACACAGCCTTTAGCCAAATCATCCAAATCTCCATCTTCCATAACAATATGAATATCATTTTCCTCAAAATATCGCTTTGAAAAAGCAGGATACTTTCCTCTTACCATAACATCACCGCAAAGCATGTTGCTGATTTGGTCTTTTTGCATAGCGAAAACCACATCCTCTGGCTTGCAGGTGCTAGGATATCCACAGCTGTAGTTAATCATACAGCCAAACTTCATTTCAGGATTAATTTCATGTGCCATGGTTACAGCTCTTGCGCTTGCAACAAACTGGTGATGAAGAGCCTGCATTCTAATCTGCTTGCTATCGATATCTGTCACATTAAATCTGCCGCTGTCATCGATAAGCAATGCCCCTCCTAAATAGGCACCAGCTGGTACAAGCAAGCTGTTGATTTCATTAAAAGTAATCCAATATTTCACAGTGTCTTTATATCTTTCGAATAACACTTTACAATATCTCGTAAAACAATCTATGGCCTGTCTACCCACCCAGCCATTGTATTTTTGAGTAAGTGTAAATGGTGCTTCGTAGTGTGATATTGTTACCACAGGCTCGATATTATATTTTTTTAATTCAGCAAAGACATCATCATAAAATGCCAGTCCAGCCTCATTTGGCTCAGTCTGATCACAATCAGGAAAGATACGTGACCATGCGATGGACATTCTAAATGCTTTGAATCCCATCTCTGCAAAAAGCTTTATATCCTCTTTATAATGATGATAGAAATCTATAGCCTCATGTGATGGATAATATGTTCCTTCTTCAGTGACCTTAGTGATTCTTCTAGGAGTGTCAACTGTTCCTCCTGTCATCATATCTGCAGTGCTTGGACCTTTACCATCTATGTTCCATGCACCCTCCAGCTGATTCGCAGCTGTGGCACCACCCCATAAAAAATTTTCTGGAAATATTGAATTACTCATAATATAATGTTACCTCAACTTTTTATCGTATATACGTATTTATTTTTCTGTCTCTTCAAATCCAAGTACAAGTGTAAGGACAAAAGTTACTACAAAACCGATTGCTGATGCAATGATTGCATGAACCATGCTCATAGGATTTTCTGTGATAAATGCTGGGAATGTAAGTAAGCCTGTGATACCAAGTGCTGAACGACCTACACCCATTAAACCTGCATAAAAACCGCCGGCAATACCACCGATTACTACTGCAGCAAGTGGCTTCTTAAACTTTAAGTTTACACCGAACATAGCTGGCTCTGTTACACCAAGGGCTGCTGTTAAACTTGTAGATAAACCTACCTGCTTTGTTGTTGCGTTCTTTGTGCGAACTGCTACTGCAAGTGCTGCTGCACTCTGTGTAAAGCTGTGTACAAGCATTCCAGGACCTACGATACTATCAACACCTGTTGCTGCATAAACTGTCATAACTACAGGACCAAGGCTGTAGTGCATACCTGTCATAATTAAGAATGGGAAAATACCACCAATGATTGCTGATACTAACCAACCTGCGTGTGCATTGATAAATGTTACTGCTGCTGCTAATCCATTACCTACGATTGCGCCGAGAGGTCCTAACACAATGAGTGTAAGTGGGAACATAATTAAAATAACAAGTAATGGCTTAAGAATTGCCTTTACAATATTTGGAACAATCTTATCCACAAATCTCTCAATATATGAAAGCACCCAAACAGTTAAAATAATAGGAATAACTGATGATGAGTAAGTAGCGTTTGTTACAGGAAGTCCAAGTAACTTAACTGGCTCCCCAGCTGACATTAAAGTGCCAAAAGATGGATGTAATAATACACCTGCCAATGTAAGTGCGAATCCAACATTTGTCTTAAACTTCTGTGCTGCGCTCCAAGCCAAAAGCATTGGAAGGAAATAATATGCTGCATCACCTACGAATGTAAGAATTGTATAAAGCTGACCATCCAGATCGATAAGGTTAAATGTCTTTAAAATGATAAGCACTGCCTTAATCATGGCACAACCAATCATTGATGGAATAACTGGTGTAAAGATACCTGCAAGTGTATCAAGCACGAGGTTTACAACATTGCCTGATGGCTTTTCATTTAAATCGTTGTCGATAACCTCGTCAACAGTACCCTTCTTCTCAAATCCACCGACTTTACAAATCAATTCGTAAGCTTCATTTACGCCCTGACCGATAATAATCTGATACTGGTTTGCTGCCCATTGTGAGCCAAGTACACCAGGAAGCTTCTCGATTGCTTCCTTATTTACAAGACTCTGATCCTTTAAATTAAATCTTAATCTTGTTACACAATGACTGAAAAATTCAATATTGCTCTTTCCTCCAAGGAGTCCTACAACTTCATTTGCAAGTTGCTCATAAATACTCTTTCCCATGTTTTCTCCTTCTGTTTAAAGTCCATTCGACTATGTATTTCTTAATAAAAAAACCTCAGAGACAGTAAGACACAGCTTACTTCTCTGAGGTGACGCCCAATTGGTTACGATCCTCCTGTGTGGATAATCCAACTATATGTAATAATAAATATGCCTGTTCTTCTTTAGAACACTCTATCTCAAATTCTTCGGTCAAAAACTCATCAATCTTCCTAACACATTCATATTGCTTAGGATTCTTTTCCTTCAGACTTTCAAGCAATTCCGTATTCTGTGAATACTGCTCGTTTCTCTCTCGTCTTCTAACGAAGTATTTGATGTGATTTTTATATCTGAAATAGTAAAAGCTCTTTTTATCAAGCTTTATATCTAATTCCTGCTCGATTATACTATCAAGCTTTTTAACGATTCGCTCTGTTCGTCTTTCGGTGGTCTCTCCCACTGAAGAAGGTTTCTGAAGAGCTCCCATCAAATGGATAACAAGGCTTGTTACTTCGCCCTTTTCCAGATGAATTCCTGCCCATTCATTTATCTTTTTTACCATCCAGATTGCAAGCTTGTTAATCTCTGGATAATGAAAAGCCATCTCTTCTGAGTAAGGCAACCCAAGAGCCAACCCCTGTCTCGTTCTATTGATAGCAAAATTAATATGATCTGCAAGAATAAAAACAAGATTAGGATTTAATTCTCCTTCAAGCTTAGAAGCTGCCACATCCACAAGCTTTGTGACAAAGCTTAAAAGCTCTGGTGATACAGTTTCAAGCAATCTCTGGTGACTAGGGTCAATATTGTAATAAGTTCTATCAATCAAGGATAAATCAGTAATTTCATATGGCATAGCCGGAAAACCAATTCCTTTGCCCATAACAATTATTTCTCGCCCGTTCCCATCTATTCCTACGGCCACATTATTATTGATTTTCTTGACAATTTGCATGTTAGAACCTCTCAGATAGATTGTGACATAAAAAAAACCTTTTCGAACATAGTAAGTCGAAAAGGTAATGCCTCGAAAGTTACAATCCTTAGTACACTATGAATATATCACCTATGTTTGTCTTTATCAATAGGTTAGTATCTACAAAAATATCATTTGCGAATTATGAATAATACATAAATTGTATTATAATATTTTCCATGAAAGACTTTAACAAACTAATAAACGAATCCATGAACGAAGTGACTCGCATCGGCATTAAGCCTGGTGCAATCGTGTCATGGACTATCAATAAAAGAGCAAAAACCAGATGGGGACTTTGCAAACAGAATCCGGACAAAACTTTTGAGATTCAGATTGCTGAAAAGCTGCTGACGGACGAAAGAATTTCTGAGCAGGCCTGTAAAGAAACTATCATCCACGAAATCCTACACACATGCAAAGGTTGTATGAAGCACACAGGCCAGTGGAAATATTACGCTGAAGTCATTAACCAAGTCTACGGCTACAACATCAAACGCGTCACCACTGGCACTGAAAAAGGAGTTGAGGACTACAA
>JAILAV010000026.1 GCA_024681435.1 Pseudobutyrivibrio sp.
GAACGTCCATTAAATGCTGTAATAACATCTTTTTCCTGAAGGCCTGCAGCCTCAGCACCAGAACCTTCAACTACTCTGTTTACATATACACCGATTGGTACATTGTATTTGTCAGCAATTTCTGATGTAACATCAACACCATATATTCCAAGATAAGATGCATCTAATTCAGAAACCTCATCATTATCTACCATCTGCTGAATGATATCCCATGCATATGAGATTGGGATTGCATAACCCATACCTTCAACTGTTGTATCCGAAAGCTTAGCAGATACAATACCGATAACCTCGCCGTTTGCATTTAAAAGTGCACCGCCTGAGTTACCAGGATTAACTGCTGCATTTGTCTGAATGAATGTATTTGAGACTGCGTTACCTTGGTCGTCTGTAATGCTAACTTCTCTGTCTTTAGCGGAAATAATTCCGTTTGTAACAGATGTGCCGTAGCCCATTGCATTACCGATAACAATTGCTGCCTCACCAACAACTGTCTCATCAGAGTTACCTAAAGTAGCAACCTTGATTGCTGATAAAGTATCCTTTTTAATATCTGAAAGAGCAACTGAAACAACTGCTAAGTCGCATGATGAATCTGTACCCTTTATATTTCCTTCTACAGCCTCACCATCATTAAATGTGATAGTAAGAGTCTCTGCTCCGCTGACAACGTGATTGTTTGTAGCGATGTAGATATTATTGTCATCCTGAGAAACAATAATACCAGAACCTGCCGATGTGCTCTCCTGCTGGAATGTTCCAAAGAATGTCTGATACTCTGTTAAGCCTACATTTGTAACCTGAACAATTGCTGGAAGAACATTGTCTACTATCTCTGAAACATCTGTTGAAATAGTAGTGGCTGTAGCTGTTTTTGATTTTGTTGTCTTAGATGAACTGATTTTATTATCTTCTGTAGCACTATCTTCAGTCTTCTCAACCTGAGTATTTGTGTTTGAAATAAATCTATTAGAAACAACTACCACAGACTGGAATGTAAGTCCTGCCACAAGGCCAAAGACTAGGGCTATAGCAGCAGTTCTAAAAAGCTTGCCAATAAAGCCACCAGACTTTTTAGTCTTTTTGTTTTTTCCATCATCATAAGGTGACCACTGATAATATGACTCACCCTGATTTATTTCATCTTTTTTGTAAGAATATGCTCCGTCTTTTTCTGGCTCATTAGAGCCATTATTGTAAAAATCACTCATAAACTCGCCTCCATTTCTTTTTTCTGGTCGTAGAATATACCCGAAATGTGATAAGTAAGTGACGGTTTATTCAACAGTAACTGATTTTGCTAAGTTTCTTGGATGATCAACATCAAATCCCTTACCAACAGATACATAATAGCCAAACAACTGAAGTGGAATAATAGCAAGAGAATTAGTAAAGTATCTATTTGTCTGAGGAATGTACATAACGTAATCAGCTATATCTTCAATATCCTCATTTCCTACAGTTGTAACAGCAAGGATAAAGGCTCCTCTAGTTTTACACTCAACAATATTTGAAACAGTTTTTGGATAAATATTCTCCTGGGTTGCAACAGCAGCAACAAGTGTACCTTCCTCAATAAGAGAGATTGTACCATGCTTTAACTCACCAGCTGCATATGCCTCTGAGTGTATATATGAAATCTCTTTAAGCTTTAATGAACCCTCCATTGAAATTGCGTAGTCAATACCACGACCAATAAAGAATACATCCTTAGCGGCAACAAATCTGTTAGCAAACTTCTGGATACGTTCCTTATTTCCAAGAAGCATCTCAATCTGCTCTGGAAGTTTCTTAAGGTCAGAGATAAGTGACTTCATCTCGTCTGCAGAAAGTAGACCTCTAACATCAGCAAACTTCATAGCAAGTAGATAGAATGCAATAAGCTGTGCAGAGTATGCCTTTGTAGTAGCAACCGAAATCTCTGGACCTGCCCATGTGTACATAACCTTTTCTGCCTCACGAGCAATTGAAGAACCAACAACATTTACGATTGCAAGTGTCATATTGCCCATAGCGCGAGCCATACGAACTGCTTCCTTTGTATCAGCTGTCTCACCTGACTGGCTTACTGCAATAACAAGCTCGTTCTCTTGAAGAATTGGATTACGATATCTAAACTCTGATGCAATATCAACCTCAACCGGGATACGTGCCATTTCTTCAAATACATATTTAGCTGTAACACCTGTGTGATATGCAGAACCGCAGGCAACGATACGAATACGAGAGATTGCCTTAATCTCCTCATCGCTCATGCCAAGCTCTTCAATATCTACAATGTCGTTTTTGATTCTTGGGTTAAGAGTATCACGAACTGTCTTTGGCTCCTCGTGAATTTCCTTAATCATGAAGTGGTCATAGCCACCCTTTTCAGCTGCGTCAACATCCCAGTCAATTGTCTTTGACTGCTTTTCGATTGGCTGACCATCAACATCAAAGAATTCAATTGAACCCTCTGTAAGTCTTGCAATTTCCTCATTTTCAATGAAATAAACTTCACGTGTATATTTCAAAACAGCAGGAACATCAGATGCAATAAGATTTCCATCCTTACCAAGACCAACGATAAGTGGGCTGTCCTTTCTTACTGAATAAATCTGATCTGGATAATCAGCAAAAATAATACCAAGAGCATAAGCACCCTCTACACGGTGCATAACCTTTGTTACACATGTGAGTGGGTCATTGCCCTGCTTGTAATAATAGTCAAGAAGGTGTGCAACAACCTCTGTATCTGTCTCAGACTTAAAAGTATATCCGCGCTTTGTAAGCTTATCCTTTAACTTTGCATAGTTTTCAATAATACCATTGTGAACTACAGCAATAGTCTCTTCTTCGTTTAGATGTGGGTGCGCATTTGTCTCGCTAGGCTCACCATGTGTAGCCCAACGTGTATGACCAATACCGATAGTACCCTGCATCTTTTCACCATCGTGAGTCTTCTCACTAAGAAGGCGAAGACGTCCTTTAGCCTTCTCATACTCAATCTTTTCGCCGTTATAAACTGCCATACCAGCTGAATCATATCCTCTGTATTCAAGCTTGCTAAGTCCATCTAAAAGAATTGGGGCCGCCTGTGATTTACCTACATAACCAACTATTCCACACATATATTAAATCCTTTCTATTCATACACTAAATAAGACAATAGCATCTCGTCAACAGACGAGATGCCATATATTATACATTATTATTGCCCTTCTGGCGATTGGGTAACTGTAGCGCTGCCTTCATTATATCCTGTCTCATTGATGATGTAATCACTGATAGCATCAACTGCCTCTGTAGCATCGTAATCCTCTTGACCATACATAAGCTTGTGAAGAGCAGATACATTAGATGAAAGGGTACATGGTACAAGTACATCTCCCTTTTTACCAAGCTTAGCTCCCTTTAACGCAAATGGGAAGCCTGTTGATTGAGCGATTTCATAATCACCAATTGAACCAAGCATTGATAATACCTGTGGCAATTTAAGGCTAGTAGAAATCTTAGGGAATAC
>JAILAV010000081.1 GCA_024681435.1 Pseudobutyrivibrio sp.
AATATGCGCCCTCAGTACTATGCTGATGAATATAGACGTTATCAGACTTATGTAAGAGATTATGATGGCAATAAGCCAATATCAAAGATTTGTTGCGGTGCAAATGGGGATGATTATCATTGGACAAAAGAGGTTCTTGAAACATGCTTTGATCACGCACCAGCAAATTCGCATGGATTTATGGATGGCCTTTCTCTTCACTACTACACACTTCCAGAGACTGAGGATGATTGGAATTTCAAAGGAAGTGCTACAGATTTTACAGAAGAAGTATTCTATCAGACTCTTAAGCGCAGCTATTTCATGGAAGAGCTTATTAACAAGCATGCAGCAATCATGGACCAGTATGATCCAGAAAAGAAAATCGGCATGATGGTTGACGAGTGGGGTATTTGGACTGATGTTGAACCAGGTACAAATCCAGGCTTTTTATATCAGCAAAATACTATGCGTGATGCACTTGTTGCAGGTATGAATCTCAATATCTTTAATAAGCATTCAGATAGAGTAAAAATGGCATGTATTGCTCAGATGGTTAATGTGCTTCAGTCTGTAGTTCTTACAGACGGAGCTAAAATGATTAAGACTCCAACCTACTATGTATTCAAGATGTTCCGCCATCATCAGGGTGCTACACTTCTTGGCAGCGAATTATTCTACAATAGCAATGTAGGTGAAGGAGATAATCAGTTGCCAAAGGTATTTGAATCAGTTTCAGAAAATGAAGATGGTGTTATTACAGTGACACTTACTAATAATTCATTAAATGTAGCAGAGGTAATAGATATCCAAATCACAAAGGATGGAAATTCTTACAATGTTTGCGAGTCTACATATGTTACAGGAGCAATGAATGCCCATAATACATTTGATACACCAGAAGTTGTTGTTGAACAGGATTTCACAGACTACATTAGAACTCCTTACGGAATATCTGTTAAAATTCCTGCTTGTTCGGTAGTTTGTATCCGTTTAAAAAAATAGTTGTTATTTAGAATAACTAAGAATTTATAATTTTTTTAAAACCTCGGATTTAATTCTGAGGTTTTTTTGTTATAATGAAAATTGGAAAATTTATTCTAGAAAGACTGGGAGCTAAAATGCGCTATATTAGAATGTCTCAAATAACGCCAGGTATGAAGCTTGGTACAGAGATATTTGATTCTTATGGTCGAGTATTACTTGGCGGAAAGGCCGAATTGACCGAGGACTATATCTCTAGGTTAAAATATTTGGGATTCGATGGACTTTATATATCTGATGAATTATCTGCGGACATCTCGGTTGAGCCTATTATTTCTCCATTTTTAAGAGGAAAAGGAATCGACTGCGTTAGAAGACAAGATATTGATGGTTGTAAACAAATAGCCAAAGAAATGGTTGCAGAAATTATTGATAAAGGGCCGATTTCTATTGATATGACGGATTTGAGAGAGTGTGATGACTATACTTATGCACACTCTGTTAATGTTGCACTATATTGTGCTATTATTGGTCTTTCTATGGGTATGGATGAAAAATCTCTTGAGGAGCTTGCATTTGCAGGTCTCTTACATGATTTAGGAAAGATGTCTATACCTAGCGAGATTTTAAATAAAGAGGGACGCTTGACTCAAGAAGAGTACCAGATAATGAAGAGTCATGCGAAAATTAGCTATGATGCCATTAAAGAAAGATGGGACGTAACTCCTAATGTAAAGGTAGCTGTATTGTATCACCATGAGAATGTGGATGGCAGTGGTTACCCTACTGGTATTACAGGGGACGAAATGACTCTCTACACTAAAATCATCCATGTTGCCGATGTGTTTGATGCATTACTTTCTAAGCGCCCATACAAGGAGCCATATTCAGCCTACGAGGTTTCTGAATACATGATGGGTGCCTGCGGAATTATGTTTGACACAGATGTGGTTTTGGCTTTGTTAAAACATGTTCCACTTTACCCGAAGGGTACAGAAATGATTATGTCTGACGGAAGACATTGTATCATTGTAGAGAATAAGGACATGCATAATCTTAGACCTATAATTCGTTTGATGGATGGCACTACAATCAATCTTATGGACAAGGAGTATTACAATATCACTCTTGTTGCAGCAGTTAGTGCAGATTCTATTTCTAGAGAATCTGAAGAGGCCAGAAACGAAATGATTCAGTCCTACAAGCGATACAAGATTATGGTTGTGGACGACATGGTGACCAACCTTCAAATGATTCGAGGTATTTTAGAATATTTCTATGACCTGACCCTTCTTAAGAATGGCAAACAAGCTCTCAGATATCTTGAGAAAAATGAACCTGTTGATGCAATTATAATGGATGTTGATATGCCTGGAATGGACGGCATAGAGGCAGCCCGTAGAATAAAGGAAGAGCTACACAAGGATATACCAATACTTTTTGTTACAACTTTAAATGATGGGGAAACAGTAGCGAAATGTAAGGCGGTGGGGGCCGCAGGATATATAGTTAGACCGTATCAGCCCGCATATATTAAGTCTGAAATTAAACGCATAATTACAGGACGAGGAGATGCTGAATGATGGAGGAGATTTTTACATTTGAGTATCTGCTAGACATTATTTGTCTTGCAGGTGCATTTTTTACCTTTATTAAACTCATATCCAAAGATGTAAATTTAAATAATCACAGAATTCTACCTGTTATTGCTGGCATTATTACAATATATAATTTTTATATTTTTTTAATGCCACTGCAAAAGAGTAACGACACATCATTATTTCTGGAAACACTATGCGATTTGTGCGCTTTAGTTCTTATTTTCATGATGTTTTTCTATTTCCTGCTTATTAAAAGGCCAAAGTACCATATCGCTATTGTAGTGTTTTCACTGGCGGTAATGATTTCTTTATGCGGCTATGATTTTATGCTATTTAGTTTGGATAAAGCAAACTCTGGAAGACCTGATTTGATTGCAGTATTGTTTGTAACTGCTGCGTCCATACTTACAGAGCTTATTTCTCCATCTAGAAAATATTTCGACAGAGCAGAACGAATTGTTGGAAGATATATGACTTTAGCCTTTATAGTGGCTGTAGTGGGATATATTGCTTATGACTTTTACCCAGGGTTCAATAGAATTCGTTCTTTTGCATTTTTTGTTGATTGCGCTATTTTCTATTGGCTTGCTAGTACAAACAGAATCGAAGATACTGAGACAATTCTTCAAACCACTCTATTTGATAGAATGGAAAATCCTATTGCTCTAGTAAATGCTGAATTCTATGTAATTGCAGCCAACGATATTTCTAGAAAGATATTTGTTGGCGAAAATATAGAATTTGCCTTTGAAGAAGGAAGTTCTAAGAATAAGTTTATTCTTGGTGAGTCGTTAGTTAGAAATGAGCAAAACGACGGGGAATTCTATGCTGCCGACAAATGGTTCAGAATTCACTATACTCCTGTGGAAGAAAATAATAGGATTAAGGGATATATCTTTACTGCTACTGATATTACAGACCAGCACATGGAGGCTACTAATGCTAAAATCGAGACAGCTCAGAAGAGTCAGTTCTTGGCACACATGTCTCATGAGCTTAGAAGCCCGCTTCATGCAATGCTTGGCATAAGTGAGATTCTTATCACTAAGAAAGATATTTCAGAAAAGAATAGAACTCTTATCACTCATATTAAGAGAGCAGCTGAAAATCTTCTTGAATTGGTTAATGCTATTTTGGATTACAGTAAGCTTGAGGCTGACAAGTTCGAGTTCGCTGAAAGAGTCTATGATGTGAATAATGTTTTCGAGGATTTGGCTTACACTACAATCCTTAATATTCAGTCAAAGCCTATTGATTTCAATTTCGCCATCATTAATTCTTACCCAAGATATCTTTATGGTGATGCTGTTAGAGTTAGAGAGATATTCCAGAATATCCTTTCAAATGCGGTGAAATTCACTGAAAAGGGGACAATTCACGCTGAGATTTCATTTACAAAAGAAGGTGAAAGACAGCGTATTAATTTTTCAATCGAGGATACAGGAAGAGGCATGACTCCAAAGCAGATAGAGGAAGCCTTTAATGAGTATGTAACATCAGCTGACGGAGTTAGAACTGAGGGCACAGGTCTTGGCCTTGCTATTGTAAAGATGCTTATAGCAAAGCTTGATGGTGCTATTGCAGCAGAGAGCAACGGAATTTCAGGTTCAATCCTGAGAGGCTATTTCTATCAGAAATATACTCCAGGCGAATATTTAGAGGAGCGCGTGTTAAATCGACGCACACTTCTAAACCAGGGCAGCGGCCTGCATGGTCTGCCAGACAGAATCGATTGTATCTATCCAAGAGCATCTATTCTTGTTGCAGACGATATGCGCATTAATCTTGAAATTATGAAGCAGCTTCTTGCACCATGGGAATGTGAGGTTGTTACTGTTCCAGATGGTACATCAGCAGTTCGAGCTCTTCAGGAGCGTCATTTTGATTTAGTTATGTTGGATCAGATGATGGTTCCTATTTCAGGGCCAGAAGCATGTAAGCAAATTCGTGAGTTTTCAATGGTGCCAATTATTTTGGTTACTGCTAATACTGAAGATAATGTTAGAGATATTATAAAGGATTATGGATTCTCGGATTTCCTAGCAAAGCCAATTCTAGGAATTGAGCTTAAAAAGATTATCGAGACATATCTTCCAAATGATATGGCGGAGCCAAATACCAGCGAAACTGTAGTTTCTGTGGTAAAGAGAAATAAACGAAACAGCAATGTTTACCAAAAGACTCTAGAGGCATTTGTAAAAGAGATGCAGCCACTTCTTTTGAATCTTCCTAATTACAGAAAGAACGATAAAGAAATGTTTAAGGTAAAGGTTCATGGAATTGCCGGAGTAAGTAAGCAGATTGGTAGAGATACTTTTGCTGAAATGGCAAGAATTATGGAGATGGCAGCTAAATCTGATACATGGAGCTATGTTGACGAAAATATAGAAGAATTCCTTAATTCCCTCTGTGATGTTGTTGAGGATGCAACAAAGGAGCTTTCACAGTTGGCTCCTGCAGATGATCTTGCAGCAGAAGAAGAGATAGAAAAGACCTTCACAATGGATTCAGTCATAGAAGATTTATATAATGCCTTTGATGAGTATGACTTAAAGGCAATTGAAATAGGTCTTGATGAATTTTCAAAAGTTGATAAAAATCAGTTTCAGGAGGATTTGTATGAGAAGCTAAAAGATGCCTATGATAACCTTGAATACGAGGATGGGCTAGCGGCTCTTGAGGAATATCGAAATACCTTTAAGTAGCGTGTAAGGTTGCATTTAAATAGCAATTTAGGGTATACTCAAACAGGCAAAAATAAATAGTTTTTCAAGATAGGACACGTTATGGGAGATTACATTATTAGTTGTTGCTCAACAGCGGACGTTACTGAAGAGTATTTAAAGGAGAAAGACATTCAGCACATTTGCTTCCACTATTATTTGGATGATAAGGCTTATGTTGATGATTTATACAAATCCATGACTCCAGAAGCTTTTTATGGCGCAATGGTAGATGGTGCCATGACCAAGACATCTCAGGTTAATGCAGATGAGTTTACTGAGTATTTCAGAGGCTTCTTAGAGCAGGGCAAGAATGTCATTCACCTAACACTTGCAAGCGGTATTTCTGGTGTTATTAATTCAGCTAGAATTGCTGCCAATGAATTAAATGAAGAGTTTAGCGATTGTAAGGTAGTTATTTTCGATAGTCTTACAGCATCAGCCGGATATGGCTTATTTATGGATAAGCTTGCTTCATTACGTGATGCTGGTTATAGCTTTGACGAGTTAGTTAAGTGGACAGAGGAAAATATCCAGAAGCAAAACACATGGTTCTTTACTACGGATTTGACATTCCTTATCCGTGGTGGTCGTGTATCTAAGCTCTCAGGATGGTTTGGCACAGCTCTTAATATTTGCCCGCTTATGAATATTAATGATGAAGGAAAGCTTATTCCAAGACAGAAATGCCGCGGAAAGAAGATGGTTAAAAAGGCATGTGTTGCAGCTATCAAAGAGCGTATCCAGGACGGTGCTGATTACAGCGAGAATATATTCATCACACATTCCGTTTGCTATGATGATGCAAAGGAAATTGCAGAGATGCTTGAGGCTGAATTCCCTAAGATGAAGGAAAAGGTTCAGATATTTAACATTGGTCCTACAATTGGTGCACATACAGGCCCAGGAACAGTTGCAATTGGATTCTGGGGCAGTCCAAAAGAGAGATAAGGATTATGAAAGAAAAGATTAAAGAGTTCAGATTAAACATTACTATTCCTGCAATATTTACAATTGCCATAGGTGTGTTGCTTCTACTATTTCCAGCAGAGAGTCTTGCAACCATCAGCAAGGTTATTGCATGTATTATCGTTTTATCTGGTGTCTTTATTGTTATCAACCAGATATACGAAAGAGGTTTCAACGGCCTTGGAGTTGCTGTTGGTGTGATTTTAGCAATCATTGGAGTCTGGTTATTTAATGACTCTGGCAAGATTGTTAATATTATTCCTATCGCCATCGGTGTTATTCTTGTAATACATGGTGTTCAGGATTTGGCTTTGGCTATTGAGGCTGCCAAAGCTCACGGACAGAATGCCTGGTTTGCATTTGTACTTGCTATTTTTAATATATTCCTAGGGGTACTATGCATTGGAGCTTCTTTCCAGATTGTAAATCTTGCAACACGCTTGATTGGTGCCATGATGATTTGGGATGGTATCACAGATTTCGGATTGGTTCATTCAGTTAGAAAAGCAACTGGACCAGTTGTAGATGGAACTATTACCCACGAGGAAGATATTTAAAATGGGACAAATGGAATTTAAAATGGAACGCACAGGTCTTCTAGAGGTAGGAGACGTGCTTTCTATCACAGAATACGAGCTGCCTAATTCATATTATTATGTGTTAGGCAGGTCTTTTGCTATGTCGGCAAATTATACAACATTAGAGAGAATAAATGCTAAAGAAGGAAAAGTGGTTGACATTAAGGAGACCCCAAAAGGATTCTACGTTACTGTAGAATACCAGGATTCTTAAGGAGAAATATGAATAATCAGTCACAAAATGCAATAGATATTGTACTGGCAGAAAGTCTTAAAGAGCTTGCTGCCACAAAGCCAATAGATAAAATCACAATCAAAGAAATTACAGATAAGGCCGGAGTTATTCGTCCTACTTTTTATAATCATTTTCAAGATAAATACGAGTTACTTGAGTGGATTACTGTAAATGAATTGTTTGCTCCGGCAGACCCATTGCTCGCAAATGGAATGCTAAAAGAGGGAATAACATTTATCCTTACCACAATGGAAAGGGAAAAAGATTTTTATAAGAGAGCAGTTCAGCTTGAAGGACAGAATTCTTTCAATGAAATTTTCATGCGATGTATCGCAAATGCAATTCAAAAGTATATTGATGTAGAAGCTTTGATTTCCATGGCGGATTATAAATGGCTAAAAAAAGAACTTGTTGCAGAGTTTTTGGCTCAGTCAATTGGATGGGTATCAATCCAGTGGATTATCCGAGGAATGAATGCACCAGTTAATGAGATGGTGGAGGTTTATCTTAAGATTTTCCACAGCCCAATCATTCAGGTTGTTTCAAAAGATATTAAATAATACAAATTTTTAATATTGTAGCTATAAAAATTACAGGATTTAACGTTTGAATATCTACAACAAGTGGCTACAAGGATATTATAAATATAGATTTATAAGGGAAGAAACGGAGTGTAATAAAATGAGCTGGTTAGAAAATCTGCTTATGATAGCGGGTATACTTTTGGATGTTTTTGCTGCAATGGAAATTCAAGGAGCGATGATTGCTAAGCTTAAGAAAAGCACTATTATTGTAGCATGTGCAGTTGTTGCAGGCTTGGAATTGATATTCTATTTAGGTGGGTATATTATTTGTCGCTTGCTTGCAGTCAATGGATATTTAGAAAACCCATTAAAATATGGTGAGGCATTAGCGGTTTTAGTACTTGTTTTACTTGGAGTTCGCCTTATTGTAAAGGCTATTAAAAGGGAATTCATTCAGGAAAAAAGAAGAGATTCTTTGATAGTTTTTGATTACATTAGAATAGTTGCTGTTTCAAGCTTTTATACTGCAGCTGTTGGCTGTGCCTGTGGTTTTGTTGGCACAACCATTTGGCAGATTATTACTATAATACTTGTTATATCAGTACTGATGGTACTTGGCGGTTTGTACACAGGATTACATTTCGGCTTTGAAATGAAGACCATCGCCTATGTTATTGGAGCACTTTTACTCTGGGGTGTCGGTGCTGAAATTTTCTTGAACAGAATCATCGATTTTGTTTAAAATATGGTTTTTCAACAGCATGTTGCTGTTCGATATTTGCTCACGAAGAAAGTTTAACTTATCACTTTGTGAGCTTTTTTTATAAATATCTGCAAGCATAATGTAAGATTCACTTAAATCTGAACCAACGCCAATGGCAAATTCAAGAACGTTTTGCGCATCCTTTATCATATCTGCCTCTACTAAGGCTTTAGCATAGGAATTCAGTAAAACGCAGGATCTATCGAAATCTTCGCCAATTTTTGACATAGTTTCAAAGTTTGGAAGACCATATGTAATTTTCAAATCACTGTTGGTCATTCCAGAAAGATTTAGCAATTTATGTGAAGCCAATTCTTTCAATTCATTTTCGATTTCAATTACTTTTTCGTCATCGCTAAAATTTAATGGAAATTTGTTAATTGGAATGGTAATATATCTTAGATTAGATATATCTTTTGCAGGGGTTGCATTAGCCTGACGTTCTTTAGACCAGAAATCAGCCTGCTGCTGTTCTTGCTTTGCATCCAGTGTCTTTATTCTGAATGTAAGCCAAATCAAAAATAATAGAAAAAAAGGTAAAATAGGGAAGCCCATCTTGGTGTCTCCTTTATATATAAGAGGTATTTATTTTTATGAAGCGAAACAAAAAACAACAGCTTGTAGCTGGAAT
Source organism: Pseudobutyrivibrio sp. (assembly GCA_024681435.1). Lineage (GTDB taxonomy): Bacteria > Bacillota > Clostridia > Lachnospirales > Lachnospiraceae > Pseudobutyrivibrio. Next base: position 8,988 of record JAILAV010000081.1, read on the forward strand.
AATCCTTGTAGTAGTTGTAGTTTGTATGGTATTCACTACATTTGCTGCGGCTATAATTTAATAATATTCTAACATATAATGTCAACTATAACGAGGTTGTTATGAAAAAGAAAGTTTTATCTCTAATGATGGCTGCCATATTTATAGGCAGTGTAAATACAAATAGCATTATTGCATTTGCAGATGAAGCAAGCGAAGAGACAACAGTTTCAGATGAAGAACTATCAAATGATGAGGCAGAGGCGGTAATAGACGAAGAACCTGCCGAGGATAACAGAGTTATACCAAATGGAATTACAATTTCAGGTATTGATGTGGGCGGAATGACTGTTACTGAGGCAAATGCAGCTGTAGATGAGTATTTTTCAAAATATGATGATGTGAGTTTTACACTTTCAGCTAATGATCAGACTATAAATGCCACAGGTGCTAATTTATGCATCGGAGCAAAGAACGACGATGTTACTGTTAAAGCTGCTACATATGGCTCATATGGTAATTTTGCTGAGAGATTTAAAGCTACAAAGGATTTAGAAGATGGAAGAGGAAAGGATTTTGCTCTTTCGCTTGGCGTAGATAGAGCAGGACTTATCACATATCTTAATGAGGCTTCAAGCCAGGTAAATGATGAGGCCAGTGATGATTATCTTACAAGAGAAGATGGAGCCTTTGTTTTCCACGAAGGAAAGTCAGGTGTTGTGGTTCAGATTGAGGAATCAGCATCTATCGTCACAGATTTCATTGAAAATCAGTGGGATGGCAATGCTGCCACAATCGACCTTGCTACAGAGGTAAAAGAGCCTAGAGGAAGTAAGGAAGAGCTTGCTGAGATTACAGATCTTCTTGGTAGTTTTAGCACAGATTACAGCTCATCATCAGCAGCCAGAAAAAATAACGTGGCAAACGGTGTAGGTTTCATTAATGGAACTATCCTTTATCCAGGTGATGAATTTTCAGTATTAAATACAATCACACCATTTTCTGCAGAAAATGGATATCAGCTTGCAGGTTCATATGAGAATGGAACAACTGTAGAGACCTATGGTGGCGGTATCTGTCAGGTATCAACCACATTGTATGGCGCGGTTCGTCAGGCAGAGCTTGAGATTATCACTCGTTCATGCCACTCAATGATCGTAACTTATGTTCCGCCTTCACAGGATGCCGCCATTGCTGAGTCAGGCGGAAAGGATTTCCAAATCAGAAATAATAAGAGTTATCCTATCTATATTGAAGGCTACTGCGATGGTAACAACGCATATTTCAACATCTATGGAAAGGAAGAGGACTCATCATCTCACTCAGTTGAGTACGAGACAGAGATTACAGGCGTTAATGTTCAAAACACCACATGGGTTGGTGATCCAAATGTGCCACTTGGAAAGATGACTACTACAGTCAGTGGTCACACAGGATATACAGCTCGCCTATGGAAAATAGTATATGAAAACGGCCAGGAAGTTAGCCGCGAAGTATATAATAATAGTAGATACAATCCTTCAAACAGAACAGTTACAGTTGGTATTGCGTCAGCTGACCCAAATCTTTCGTATGCTATGCTACAGGCTGTTTCAACACAGGATGCAGCTACAATTGCAAATGCCATTGCGGTATATGCACCAGGAGTCGCCAATTCTACACCATTTGTTATTACACCTAAATATTCAGTAACAAATCAGCAGGATAGCGACGACTCACAGACTAATACAGACACTCAGCCAGCCCAGACACCAGACCCTGCGGCTGTGCCAGATACAGCGACCCCAGTTATAGACAACTCAGAAATATAATTATTATGGAAATAGGAAAATTACCAGAGAGCGTACTTAAGCGTTCAGTCATTAAACAATTACATGTTAAAAGACCTGAAGTAGGAAATGGTCCAAGCGTTGGAGAGGACTGCGCAACGGTTTGTGTAGGAGAGGATGAGGAAATTGTTCTTTCAACTGACCCTATCACAGGCACTGCCTCAGATATTGGAGAGCTTTCCGTTACTATTTCAGTTAATGATTTAGCCAGCGCTGGAGCAGAGCCTATAGGAATACTCCTTACAGTTCTCCTCACACCTCGCATGAGGGAAGCCAAGCTAAAGGCCATAATGGAGCAGGTAGATGCTGCCTGCAAGCGTTATAATGTGCAGGTTATCGGCGGTCATACGGAGGTTACAGAGGCGGTAAACCAGCCACTTATTTCTGTTACTGCTGTAGGAAAAGTTAAAAAGGGTCAGATGATTTCTACTGGCGGAGCTAAGCCAGATATGGACATCGTTCTTACTAAATGGATTGGCTTAGAGGGCACATCCATTATTGCAAAGGACCACGAGAAGGAGCTTTTGCAGAGACTGCCACAATCACTTATCGATACAGCTAAAGGCTTTGATCAATATTTAAGCGTACTTCCAGAGAGCCGCGTAGCAGTCGCTCACGGCGTGGCAGCTATGCACGATGTTACTGAAGGTGGAATTTTTGGAGCCCTTTGGGAGATGGGAGAAGCATCTGGAGTTGGTATTGATGTTGATTTACAGGCTATTCCAGTTAAGCAGGAGACCATCGAGGTATGCGAGTTTTTTGGAATTAATCCATACGAGCTTATTTCCTCAGGAGCTATGCTTATAGCTACTAATGATGGAAATGGACTTGTTAGAAAATTAGCGGACGCGGGGGTAGCATCCGCCATTATCGGAAAGTCCAACTCTTCGAACGATCGTCGTATCATAAACGGCGATGAGGTGCGCTATCTTGAGCCACCGCGTACAGACGCTTTATACAACGTAAATACGAATAAATAAATTTGTTACTATAAATATTTTTGATGAGCTGGTAGGAAACAAACTCTTAAATTTCCTTAGCGAGACGTGTTAGTCGAGCGGGGAAATATAAGGCTTGTGGCCGTAACCAGCGGACTAGGGGTGATTATAATGAGAGAAAAGATTTTAACTTATATTGAGCATAACAGTAGAATTGATTTAGAGGATTTGGCTATGATGCTTGGTACAGACCAAGCAACAATTATGAATGAGCTTGAGGATATGGAGAACGAGCACATCATTTGTGGCTATCCTACTTTAATTAATTGGGATAAGGCTAGTGTAGAAAAGGTTTCTGCGCTTATCGAAGTTCGTGTTACTCCTCAAAGAGGCATGGGTTTTGATAAAGTTGCTGAGCGTATCTACAACTATCCAGAGGTTGATGCAGTTTATCTTATCTCAGGAAGCTATGATTTCATGGTTTCTATTGAGGGTCATACACTTAGAGAGGTGGCAGATTTTGTTTCTGCAAAGCTTTCTCCACTTGACTCAGTGCTTTCTACACAGACCAACTTTGTCCTTAAGAAATATAAGGATCATGGTATTATTATGGCAGAGAAGCATGTTGATGAGAGGGAGAAGGTGAGCCTATGAGAAACCCTCTAAATAAAACAATTACAGAAATTAAGCCTTCGGGCATTCGAAAGTTTTTTGATATTGTGGCAGAGATGCCAGAAGCAATTTCACTTGGCGTAGGCGAGCCTGATTTCGATACACCTTGGAAGGTTAGAGATGAGGCTATTTATTCATTGGAGAGAGGCCGCACATTCTACACTTCAAACTCAGGTTTGAAAGAGCTTAGAATTGAAATTGCAGATTTCCTTAATAGACACTATGGACTAAAATATGACCCACTTACAGAGATGCTTATGACAGTAGGTGGTTCAGAGGGTATTGATGTGGCACTTCGTGCTATGCTTGACCCAGGTGATGAGGTACTTATTCCACAGCCATGCTACGTTTCTTATGATCCATGTACAATCTTGGCTGGCGGTGTACCTGTTCCAATTCCTCTTAAAGAGGAGAATGAATTCAGACTTAAGCCAGAGGAGCTTGAGGTTGCAATCACCGACAAGACTAAGATTTTAATTATGCCATTTCCTAACAACCCAACTGGTGCTGTTATGGAAAAGGCGGATTTAGAGCCAATAGTTGAAATCGTTAAGAAGCATGATTTATTCGTGCTTACAGATGAGATTTACGGCGAGCTTACATATACAGGTCAGGGCCACGTTTCAATCGCAAGCTTCCCTGGTATGAAGGAGCGTACTATCTATATCAACGGTTTTTCTAAGAGCCATGCTATGACTGGATGGAGATTAGGATATGTTTGCGCACCAGAAGTTATAGTTAAGCAGATGACAAAGATTCATCAGTTTGCTATTATGTGTGCCCCAACTACCAGCCAGTATGCCGCAGTGACAGCTATTCGTGATTGCGATGAGGATGTGGCTAACATGCGAGAAGAGTATAACGACCGTCGTCGTTATCTTCTTAATAGATTTAAGAAGATGGGAATCAAATGCTTTGAGCCATATGGCGCATTCTACATTTTCCCATCAATTACAGAATTTGGTATGAGTTCAGAGGAGTTCTGTACTCGTCTTCTTAAAGAGAAAGAAGTAGCCGTGGTTCCAGGTACAGCCTTTGGCGAATCTGGCGAAGGCAATGTGCGTATATCCTATGCGTACTCACTAGAAAATCTTAAACGTGCCATGGACCGCATCGAAGAATTTGTGGAAGAGCTGAGAGCAAAGTAATATAGAAAGAGTAAGCCAGTAGGCAGCAAGCTCTAATAGTTCTCAAGCGAAGCTTTTTATGCTGAGCGGAGAATTATTAGGCTTGTGGGCGTAACTGGCGTAGGTTTTAGAAATGTTGAATATTGTATTACATGAGCCTGAGATTCCTGCTAATACGGGGAATATTGGGCGTACATGCTGCGCTACAGGAACGAGGCTTCATTTGATTGAGCCTCTAGGTTTTGTTCTTACAGACAAGACTGTAAAGAGAGCCGGCATGGATTACTGGGACAAGCTTGAGGTTTTCAGGTATGATGATTGGGAAGACTTTAAAGCGAAAAATCCAGATGCCAAAGTCTATATGGCTACTACAAAGGCTAAAAAGACACACACCCAGGTGAATTATGAACCAGACTGCTACATAATGTTCGGCAAGGAAAGCGCTGGAATTCCAGAGGAAATCCTTGTTGACAATGAGGAGAATTGTGTTCGTATTCCAATGGGACATGATATTAGATCACTTAATTTATCAAACTCAGTTGCTGTTGTTTTATACGAGGCACTGAGACAAAATGATTTTCTCGGTTTAGAAACAGAGGGGAATTTGCATAGACTCAACTGGAAGGAATAGTGGGTACCATGTCAATTATCAAGTCAAAAGAATTAGTACATGAATATATTAGACGTGATGAAGAAGGCAACGTGGAGAGCATCCAAGTTGCCTTGGATCATGTTAATCTAAATGTAGAACCAGGTCAGTTTATCTCTATTTTAGGACATAATGGTTCTGGTAAATCTACATTCGCAAAGCACATCAATGCACTTTTAACTCCATCAGAGGGTACACTTTGGGTAGACGGAATGAATACTTCTGATGATGAGTATACCTTTGCAGTTCGTCAGACTGCGGGAATGGTTTTCCAAAATCCTGACAATCAAATAATAGCATCAGTAGTGGATGAGGATGTTGCATTCGGACCTGAAAACATCGGCGTGCCAACAAACGAAATCGTTGAAAGAGTAGAGCGCGCATTAAAGATGGTGGGAATGCAAAAATATAAAAATCATTCTCCAAATAAGTTATCTGGTGGACAGAAGCAGCGTGTAGCTATCGCTGGAGTTATGGCTATGGAGCCAAAATGTATCATTTTGGATGAGCCAACAGCCATGCTAGATCCTGATGGTAGAGCAGACGTTCTTCGCGCTGTTCATGAGCTTAATCGTGAAAAGGGCATCACAGTTATACTTATCACCCATTACATGGAAGAGGTTGTAGATTCAGACTACGTATTTGTAATGGAAAAGGGCAAAGTATTTGCTGAAGGAACTCCACGAGAGATTTTTAAAGATGTTGAGTTATTGAAGGAGCACAGTCTTGATGTTCCTCAGGTTACATTGCTTGCGCATGAGCTTAGAAAAGCAGGTCTTCCTTTGCCTGAGTGTATTTTGACACGTAAGGAATTGGTTGATAGTCTTTCAAAGCTTAACTTAAAGCGTATCGAAGGTAATCAGGCTGGCGCATCGCCTGCAGATGCAAATAAAGCGGCAGCTTCAAATGATAATCAGGTAAATAATAACGTTCTTATTTTGGACCATGCTTCATATAAGTATTCTCCAGGCACAGCCTATGAGGTTACTGCTTTAGACGATGTCAGCCTTTCTATTAAAGAGGGTGAGTTCATTGGAATTATTGGTCACACAGGTAGTGGAAAGTCTACACTTGTGCAGCATTTGAATGGTCTTATTAAGGCTACTGAGGGTAGTATTTATTATCGTGGTCAGGATATTTATGACAAGGACTATGATATCAAGGACCTACGCACTCAGGTAGGAATGGTGTTCCAGTATCCTGAGCATCAGCTTTTTGAGACTACTGTTTTTAAGGATGTTCAGTTTGGACCAAAGAATCAGGGGCTTGATGAAAAGGAACAAATTAAGCGTGCATACGAGGCTCTTGGATTAGTAAAGCTCCCAGAAGAGTTTTTCTTAGCATCTCCATTTGAACTTTCAGGTGGACAGAAGCGTAGAGCAGCAATTGCAGGTGTAATAGCAATGAAGCCTGCTGTACTTATTTTAGATGAGCCTACTGCAGGTCTTGATCCAAAGGGACGAGATGATATTTTAGGACTTATCAGCGATATGCACCAGAAGCGTGGTGATACAGTTATTCTTGTGTCACATTCAATGGAGGATGTGGCAAATTATGTAGATAGAATCATCGTAATGGATGCTGGTAAGCCAGCATTTGATGGTACACCAAAGGAAGTTTTTGCTCACTATAAGGAGCTTGAAAAAATGGGTCTTGCAGCTCCTCAGGTTACTTATGTTATGCATGATTTAAGGGATGCTGGTTTTGATGTAGATGCATCAGCAACTACAGTTGAAGAAGCAAAGGAAGAGATTTTATGTTGCGTGAAATAACATTAGGACAATATTATCCAGCAGAATCAGTACTTCATTCTTTAGACCCTAGAGTGAAGCTGTTTTCTACACTGGTTTTCATAATTACATTATTTTCAGCAGACAATGTGATTTTGTTTGCCATTGTTCTTGTGACATTATTTGGAATAATTAAGCTTAGCCACGTACCATTTTCTTTTATGGTAAAGGGCCTTAGGTCAATTATTGTTCTACTTGTGATTGCAGGACTGTTTAATCTTTTGCTGACACCAGGTCGTACATTGGTATCTTTTTGGATTTTCAGCATCAGTGATGTAGGTCTTAAAAATGCAGTGCTTATGACTAGCAGAATGGTACTTCTTATTGTGGGCACATCAATTATGACCCTCACAACTACACCAAATCAGCTTACAGATGGTTTGGAGAAGTCACTTGGTTTCTTAAAGAAGCTCAATGTGCCAGTCCATGAGATAGCAATGATGATGTCAATTGCTCTTAGATTTATCCCTATCCTTATCGAGGAGACAGATAAAATCATGAAAGCTCAGATGGCTCGTGGCGCAGATTTTGAAACAGGTGGCCTTATCAAAAAGGCTAAGAATATGGTTCCACTTTTGGTACCACTTTTCGTTTCTGCTTTTAGACGTGCTAATGACTTGTCATATGCCATGGAAGCTAGATGTTATAATGGTGGCGAAGGACGTACAAAAATGCGTCCACTTAAGTATGGCTCACTTGATCAAAGAGCATATATTTGCATTGTTTCATACATAATCATTTTTTATGCAGTAAAGGTAGTTTTATAATATGCGAGTAATGATAGTGGTTGCCTATGATGGCAGTAACTACAGTGGCTGGCAGATACAGCCTAACGGAATAACAATTGAACAAAAGCTCAATGAGGCCCTTACAGATTTATTGCAAGAGCCTATTTCTATCATGGGGGCAAGCCGTACAGATGCTGGTGTTCATTCACTTGGAAATGTGGCTGTATTTGACACTAATTCAAGAATGCCAGCTGACAAAATCAGTTTTGCACTTAATCAGAGATTGCCTGATGATATCGTGGTTCAGTATTCATGTCAGGTGGAAGATGATTTTCACCCAAGATATGCCCCATGTCGTAAGACATATGAATACAAGATTTTAAATCGCAAAATGCCAGACCCAACTAAACGTAAGGATACATTCCATTATTACTATAATCTTGATGTAGATAAGATGAATGAAGCAGCGGCTTATTTAATCGGGCAGCACGATTTCACTTCATTTTCTTCCGTAAAGGCACAGGTAAAATCACGCGTCCGCACAATCTACACAGCAAAGGTTTACAAGGAAGATGATGTAATCCATATCCGCCTTACAGGCGACGGCTTCCTTTACAATATGGTCCGTATAATCGCTGGCACCCTCATCAAAGTGGGCGCAGGAGAGATGGAACCGATGTACATGTTGGAAATATTCCGCGGCCGCAACCGCGAGCTTGCCGGCCCAACCGCCCCAGCTCACGGACTTACGATGATTGGAATAGAATACGAGTAAATTAGATGTTGACTAAAGGCAATCGCTATTGTACAATGTAATGGTTGATGTAGTTAGGTGACTTGCGTCCATTAGCCCGGAGGCAGGTTTTACTATAACATTCCTTGCAGGTGCCCGGACATCACCGGCTTGGGAGCTTTTTTAGATTTATTTAAGGAGGAATTCTCAATGAATACTTATATGCCAAACCCATCTCAGCTTGAGAGAAAATGGTATGTAGTTGATGCAGAAGGACAGACACTTGGTCGTCTTTGTGCAGAAGTTGCAAAGGTTTTAAGAGGTAAGAATAAGCCAGTCTTCACTCCACAC
>JAILAV010000041.1 GCA_024681435.1 Pseudobutyrivibrio sp.
CCATTCTCAGATGTTTCATGTATTTGATGAGGCTCAAGAGCTTGCAGAAAAGATTGCTGAGGCTGCTGAAAAGAACGAACCTAAGACTCCTGAAGAACGTCGTGAAGATATGATTGAAGAAGCAACGGGAGGAGAAAATGAAGGATTGCTTGATGAATTAATGGATAATCTTACAGATGCAGTTGAGGACGCTACTGAGGAAATGGTTGAAGAATTACAGGAAACATCGGAAGAAGTATCATCAGAGGACGAGCTGAATCAGATGTTGCTGTTGGAAGAAGAACAGATAGAAAGACTAGAACAGGAAAAGAACATTCCTGAGAATTATATACCGTTTGATTATCGTATTTAAAAGGACTGTTTTATAGACAAGGAGGTCGATTATTATGGCAAGGATTAGCGACTATGTATCAAATCACAAGTATTTTGACGAGAACTATAACGTGAACAATCAAAACTATTCAAATGATTTCTTAGATGGATTAAGTGCATCAGCAGCTAAAGTTTCCAGTGGATCATTTAGTCTATCCGACTATTCACTAATTAAAAGCGGAACTTACGGAAAGCTAATGAAAGCTTATTATGCACAGGACAAAGCTCAGAAAGCAAACGCCGGAAAAGACTCTTCGGCTAAGCTAACAGCAATGGCTGAAGCAGCAAGTGCTTTATCCAAATCTTCTGAAAGGCTCATGAGTGCATCCTTGTGGGAACAGAAATCAATTACAGAAAAAGATGAATTAACAGGAGACGAAAAAACAAAATCTGATTATAACTGGTCTGATATTGAAAAAGCTTTAAATGCATTTATTGAAGACTATAACAGCACTGTTGAAGCTGCAGGTAATTCCAACACAAAAAGTGTTTTGCGAAATGGTGCATGGATGACAAAAACAACTACTGCACATGAGAAAACTCTTAACAAAGTAGGTATTTACATTGGAAAAGGAAATAAGCTTTCTTTAGATGTGGAGCAGCTGAAAAAGGCTGATATAGGAGCCCTTAAATCTTTATTTACAGGACATAATTCATATGCATCGCAGTTAATGAATAAGGGCAATTCAATCGCAAATGCTGCTGGTGCCGGAAGCTCCTATAACAAACAAGGACGCTACTCTAATTCTCTAAATGACTTAGTAAAAAGTAAGTATGATTTCAAAGAATAGCTTTGGATGGAGGTATTTATTATGGGTATGGATATAAATGGAATTTCAAATGTAACACCAAAGGCTGTAACTTCAAATGAACCAAGTAATATTGAGAATACAGAAACACTAGCAAAAATAAACAGTATAAATAAAAAATCGACTGATGAAGGGGTTACTTACGAAAAGGGTGATAAAAATGAAGCAGGTTCTTATAAAATCAACAAGATGAGCAAAGAGGACCGTGCTGCTCTAGTACAGCAATTAAAGGACAATATGGAAAAACAAAAACAACAAATGCTTGAACTAGTAAATAAGACTATTTCAGGACAAGTTGGAACGTTTGGAAAAGCAAACGATGACAGCTTTTGGCGAATGCTTGCTGGCGGTAATTTCAAAGTTGATGCTGCCACAAAAGCAAAAGCTCAGGCTGATATTGGCGAGGATGGTTATTGGGGTGTAAAACAAACATCCCAGAGACTATTTGATTTTGCCAGTGCATTGGCAGGTGATGATGTGGATAAGATGAAAGAAATGCAGAAAGCTATGCATAAAGGATTCAATCTAGCAACTAAAGCATGGGGTAAGAAACTACCAGACATTAGCCAGCGTACAATGGATGCAGCGGATGCTCTCTTTGATAATTATTATAAGTCAAAGGAAACTCCTGAACGTGAGGTGATAAGTGAATAATAGAATATTAAAGGAAAAGAAACACTGTAAAATCAGGCCCTTCGAGGAATTTCCTCGTAGGGCTTTTTTTAATTTCCTCAATTGGTTAAGATATAAGTCAAAAGGAGATAACTTCATGAAGCTTAGAAACATTCTAATAGTAGTTAAAGATATCGAAAAAGCAAGGAAGTTCTACCACGATTTGTTTGGACTAGATATGATTCTAGACAATGATGGGAACATGATATTGACAGAGGGACTTGTTTTGCAGGATGAGGCTATATGGAAGAAATTTCTTAATAGAGATATTGTCCAGAAAAATAATGCAACTGAATTATATTTTGAAGAGCGAAATATAGAAGAGTTTGCAGAAAAACTGGAGAGACTGTATCCAGATATCAATTATGTAAACCGACTTATGACACATTCCTGGGGACAAAAGGTTGTACGTTTCTACGATTTAGATGGTAATTTAATAGAAGTTGGAACACCTATGAGTTAGGAGCAAACATGAAAGCATACTATCATTTACCAGGATTATTTGAGTTTTATGAATTTTATAAGGTTCTTTTACCATTATTCAAGAATCATAGCGAATACTTTTATAATTGGTGTGAGATTGGCTCTATTTACGGTGCTCCGGCAGATTGTTTGTGGGGAGGCGGTAGAGTTGGATTTGGCGACGAACAGGCCGCAGATATAATACAGCTGTTAAGTGAATACGGTATATCTGCAAGACTTACATTCAGCAATTCACTAATCAGAGAAGAGCATCTAACAGATAAGCCATGCAATCGTCTATGTGAGTTATTTGAAAAGACTGGTACCCAAAATGGCATTATTATATATTCGGACTTACTTATGGAATACATAAAGCAAAACTATCCAGGGTATTACTTTGTATCATCCACAACAAAGGTCCTTACCGATTTTAAAGACTTAGAAGCTGAACTCAACAGAGATGAATTCAAATATGTTGTTCCTGACTTTCGTTTGAATAAATCACTAGAAAAACTAGGTCAGTTATCTACAATCCAGAAAGATAAAGTAGAATTTCTGTGCAATGAGTGCTGTTCCTTCGGGTGCACAGACAGAAAAGTCTGCTATGAAAATGTAAGTAGAAAAAGTCTGGGTGAAGATTGTGAAGACCACATCTGCGAATCACCTCAAGCCAAACGAGGATACAGATTTTCTGATGCTATGAAAAATCCAGGTTTTATAAGTATTGAGGATATTCAAAACAAATATATTCCATCTGGTTTTTCAAATTTCAAAATAGAAGGGCGAAGCCTAGGCAGTGCGGTGTTATTAGAGTTCATACTGTACTATATGGTAAAACCAGAGTATCAGCTTATTGTAAGAGAAGAAATATATCTAGACAGTATGCTGGACCTATTTTAATGCACTAAGGATGGAGTACATGAAATTGTTTTTGAATAAAAATAGATTGTGAATATTAGAAAATTAAATAGTGCTAGATTTAGTTGCGCAATTATTCTATAGTTATTTCATTAAGAACTATAATTAGTTAGAGGAATAAGTTAGATGTTTGATAAATACAAAGGTAACGATAGTGCAAAGGCAATCGTTGTAAATATGGTGCTTGCGGCAGTGAGTTTGTTTGTTAATGGATTTGGAGTGTATCTTACGATACAGGCAAATATAGGCGCCAGCCCATGGGATGTATTGAATTTGGGGTTATCTAATACTTTTGGAATTTTATATGGTACAGCATCCATATTGGTTTCTTGTACCATACTTGGAATAGATATTTTATTAAAAGAGTCTATTGGTGTGGCAATGATAATAGATGCATTTGTTGTCGGAAAGTCAGTTGATTTCTTTAATAGCATAAACGCGGTTGAAAAGAGCAATTCTCTTGTGTCTTCAATAATTATGATGGTTATAGGCTTGTTTATACTTGCGTATACTCAGTATATTTATATGAAAGCGTCTTTAGGATGTGGACCAAGAGACACACTATTAATAGGACTTACAAGAAGAACTAAAAAAGCATCTATAGGTGTAGTTAGTATCGGACTTTTAGCTACAGCTACTCTTATAGGATGGGCACTGGGAGGTCCTGTTGGAATAGGAACATTTATCTGCGCATTTGGAGCTGGCCCAATAATGCAGTTTGCATTTTACACGGTAAAGTTTAATGCAACAGAAATAAAACATCAAAATATCGCGCAGACAATTAAAACAATAAAAGGAGGAGTCTAATGAACGAGTATATTGTTAAACGTAATGAACTACTGGCACAAAAGGTAATTAAAGGAATTGATTCAAGAAACATGAAGGGATATTATGCCGCTTCAAAGGAAGAAGCTTTAAAGATAGCTCTTGAGTTAATCCCTGAGAATTCATCTGTCACTATGGGTGGAGCTATGTCTGCAAAAGAAATAGGTCTGGTAGATTTTTTGAAAAATGGAAAGTATAGATTTATCGATAGAGAAGATGCAAAGACACCAGAGGAGAAGCGCCAGGCTACTTTGGATGGCTATGATGCAGATTATTTTCTTACAAGTGCAAATGCCATGACAGAAGATGGTATTATGGTTAATATCGATGGAAACTCTAACAGAGTTTCATTCATAGCTCATGGACCAAAGCATGTAATTGCTATAGTTGGTATGAATAAGATTTGTGTAGATGTTGATGCGGCTATGAAGCGTGCAAGAAACGTGGCAGCGCCAATTAATGCACAGCGTTTCGGTCTTAATACACCATGTTCAAAAACCGGTTCTTGCATGGATTGCAAGTCGCCAGACACAGTTTGCTGTCAGTTTTTAATTACAAGATATTCTCGTCATGTTGGACGAATTCATGTGATTTTAGTAAATGACAATTTAGGATTCTAAAAAAAGCGTAGAGGAATAAGATGGATAAGAAGTTAGTAGTATTATTTCCAGGAGTTGGTTATCACAATGATAAACCCCTAATGTATTACACAAAGAAGATAGCAAACAGCTACAATTATGAGATAAAAGAATTAAGCTATGATTTGTCAAATGGGGTAATAGATATTAAAACTGACTCTGAAAAAGCTAAGGCTGCAGTTGAAGAAGCATATAATCAGGTGGCTGAAAGTCTAAATGAAATGAATTTAGACCAATATGAGCGAGTAATATTTGTTGGAAAAAGCATTGGTACAGCTATAATGGCCAGATATGCCATGACCTATGAGTTAGATGTGGATATGATTATTTACACACCGATAGCAGAGACTTTTAACTTCCTTGGACCATGTGAAGGATTAGTATTCCACGGTAGCGCAGATCCATTCTGTGACACTGATATGTGCACTCAGCTTTGCGAACAAATGTCACTTACTTATGCAGTTATTCCCGATGCAAATCATTCACTAGAGACAGGGGATGTAGCTACAGATATTAAAAATCTGGAGAAGATAATGATTACAGTAGATGGAATTTTTAGTATATAAGGAGGGTGTTAAATGATAAAGGTATATTGCTATTCAAAATGCAGCACATGCAAAAAGGCTTTAAAGTGGTTGGAAGATAATAAAATCAAACATGAAGTAATTGATATCAAAGAAAATCATCCTGACGAAAAGACAATTAAAGAGCTTCACAAAAAAAGTGGCTTGCCATTGAAGAAATTCTTTAACACAAGTGGTATGCTATACAGGGAGATGGAACTGTCCAAAAAACTTCCAGATATGAGTGAGGCAGATATGTACAAGCTCCTTGCTAGTGATGGTATGCTTGTAAAGCGCCCACTTCTTATTACGGATAAAGCAGTAATTCCTGGTTTCAAAGAAGAAACATGGATTGCAGCTGTTAAATAAAGCATATTAAAGGGAGAAAAATTATGATACTAATTACAACAGACACAATTCCTGGCAAGAAGATTGAAGCAGTTGGTTTGGTAAAAGGAGCAATTGTTCAATCAAAGAACATTGGTAGAGATTTCATGGCTGGAATGAAGACCATTGTTGGTGGAGAGATTGCTGGCTACACAGAAATGTTAAACGAGGCAAGAACAATTGCCACAAGAAGAATGATTGATGAAGCAGAAAAACTTGGCGCAGACGCTATTGTTGGTGTTCGCTATGGTTCATCTGCTGTTATGCAGGGAGCTGCTGAGATTCTTGCTTATGGTACAGCTGTTAAAATAGTAGAAGAATAATTCTAGTAATACATAGACTAATAACAATTAACGCGGCACAAAGAAATGGGGTAAAAATGGAATACAGAATTGAACATGACACCATGGGTGAAGTAAAGGTTCCTACAGAACACTTCTGGGGAGCCCAAACTCAGCGCTCTTTAGAGAATTTTTGCATAGGAACAGAAACTATTCCTATGGAGGTTATTCGCTCTTTTGCAGTGCTTAAATCTGCAGCTGCTACAGCCAATCAAAAGCTTGGCAAAATGGATAGCAGTAAGGCAGAAGCTATTGCAGAGGCATGTAATGATATTTTGCAGAATAAATATCCTGATGAGTTTCCGCTCAAAGTGTGGCAGACAGGTTCTGGAACACAATCAAACATGAATCTTAATGAAGTCATTGCACATATTGTAAATGCTAATCATTCAGATATAACTATTCACCCTAATGATGATGTAAATATGTCTCAATCATCTAATGATACATTCCCAACAGCAATGAATATGGCTGCTGTAATCATGATTCATGAGAAATTGATACCGGCTATAGACACACTCATTGCTACAATGAAAAGACTTGAGGATGAAAATTATGATGTTATAAAAATCGGACGTACTCATCTTCAGGATGCAGTGCCTCTTAGATTTAGTCAGGAGATATCAGGCTGGCGAGGAATGCTTGAGGTGTCAAAGGACCAGATTATCCAGGCATCAGACCAGCTTCGCAAAATTGCTATCGGAGGAACAGCCGTTGGTACAGGATTAAATTGCCCAGCTGGATTTGATAAACTTTGCTGCGAAGAAATTACAAAGCTTGCTGGCGAGAAATTTGAGGCAAGCCCTAATAAATTCCACGCGCTTACATCGAAGGATGGCTATGTATTCACAAGTGGAGCATTAAAGGGACTTGCAGCCAATCTTATGAAGATTGCAAATGATATTAGATGGCTTGCAAACGGTCCAAGATGTGGACTGGGAGAAATCACTATTCCAGAGAACGAGCCAGGTAGCTCTATCATGCCAGGAAAGGTTAATCCAACTCAATGCGAGGCAATTACAATGATTGCCATCCAGGTAATGGGAAACGATACAACCATCGGAATCGGTGCTTCACAGGGTAATTTCGAGTTGAATGTATTTATGCCGGTATTGGCATACAATATGATTCAATCCATTAGGTTGCTTAGTGACGGCATAATATCATTGGAAAAGAATTGTGTATCAGGCATCAAAGCAAAGAGAGAGAAGATGGAGAGTAATCTCAATAATTCCCTTATGCTTGTTACATGCCTTAGCCCTGTTATTGGCTACGAGAATGCAGCACATTGTGCTCACAAGGCCTATGAAGAGGATAAGACATTAAAAGAGGCGGTGCTTGAATTAGGCTTCTTATCAGAAGAAGAGTACGATAAAATAGTTCGTCCAGAGAAGATGGTATAACACGTTGATGAGCATCCAACTATAGGAGGAAAATATGGCAGACGTATCAAAGGAATCATTAAAACTTCATTATGATTTAAAAGGAAAAATCGAAATTAAATCCAGAGCAAAGGTTGATAGTTCGGAAGCCCTGGCTCTTGCGTATACACCAGGAGTTGCAGAAGCTTGCAAAGAGATTCAAAAAGACCCAGAAAAGGGTTGGGAGCTTACACGTCGCTGGAATACAGTAGCTGTTGTTACAGACGGAACTGCAATCCTAGGGCTTGGAGATATTGGTCCAGAAGCAGGAATGCCTGTTATGGAAGGTAAGTGCGTATTATTTAAGGAATTTGGTGATGTTGATGCTATACCTTTGTGCATTCGTTCGAAGGATGTTGACACTATCGTAAATACAATTTCACTTATGGCAGGTTCATTTGGTGGAATTAATCTTGAGGATATTGCAGCACCTCGTTGCTTTGAAATAGAAAAGAAGTTAAAAGAAAAGTGCGATATACTTGTATTCCATGATGACCAGCACGGCACAGCTGTAGTTGTTGCAGCAGCTCTTATCAATGCTCTTAAAGTAACAGGCAAGAAGATGGGAGAAGTTAAGATTGTCATCAATGGTGCAGGTGCAGCAGGATGCGCAATTGGTAGACTACTTGTTACTATGGGCTTTGGAAATGTTGTTCTTTGTGACATCAATGGTATTATCTGCGAAGGCGATGAAGGATTAAACTCTGGACAGGAAGACATGTCTCATATTACTAATAAGAATCATGAGCATGGAACACTTGCAGATGCTATGAAAAATGCAGATGTTTTCATTGGTGTATCTCGCGCAGGCCTTGTTTCAAAGGAAATGGTTGCAAGCATGAACAATGGTATTGTTTTTGCTATGGCAAACCCTGTTCCAGAGATTATGCCTGAGGATAGCAAGGCAGCTGGTGCAGCAGTTGTTGGTTCAGGAAGATCTGATTTTCCTAACCAAATCAACAATGTATTAGTATTCCCTGGTATCTTCAGAGGAGCTCTTGATGTTAGAGCAACAGATATCAATGATGCCATGAAAGAGGCTGCAGCATACGCTATTGCAGGACTTGTATCTGATGAAGAGCTTAATCCTGAGTACATCATTCCAAAGGCATTTGATCCAAGGGTAAAGGATGCCGTAGCCAAGGCAACAGCAGATGCTGCTAGACGCACAGGAGTTGCTAGAATATAGATACAGAGTGAGTAAAAGGAACTAAAAACCATGAGTTATTCAGAATATATACAGCATTATTTTACTTTTCCAGATTGTATTATTTTTCTGATTCTAAATATTGCAGTGTTAGCTGCTATTTACTTCATTTTCCACTTATATGCGAAATGCAAGTTTGAAGCCCCAAGGGAAGTGCAGCATGAGTTTTTCTCATTGTCAGAAAGATATTATGAACTGATATTTTCTGGTGGAAGTATTATCGGATTTATGGCTGTATATTACTTGATAAATAGATTCGTAACATCAGGCCCATTCTTTAGATTTTGGGATTCCTACAAGGATTACCTATTGCTTGTGTTTATGATTATCTCAATCTTGTTTAATTCTTTGTGCGACCATATTTTAATTAGATTAAAGAGATTAGATAAAGATGAGATGGCTTCCATAAGATTAACAGGAATGCTTTACATGATAATTATCTTCTGCTATATAAAATTTATTTACGAAGATAATAATTATGACATGTTCATCACCTATTTCTTGACATTAATGATAGGTAGATTTGTTTATTTTGATGCCAGCTTTAAAGATTTTATTCATTGCATAAAGCAAGCTGCGTACAATATCCCAATTATGCTTCTTGGATTGTCACACCTTGGAATTCTTTGTGCCTATGGATATTCTACAAGCTATCTCTTAAAGCACAACGGTGTCATCACAAATATTTTCTTTAGTCATCTATATATGATAGTTGCAATATTTATAATGCACTTTGTGCCGGAGATACATTTCAAGGGCAAGAAATATGATGACAGAAATGACCACAGGCGGTCAAAATGTAAAAAGAAATCTTCAAAACCAAGACGACCTAGAGAAGTGGTTGATGAAGAAATAGATATTGATATAGAAATGATAGATTTATAATTTATGACAGAAGATGAGTTTTTAGATTTATATACTATTAAATTAAATAAGGAACAATTAGAAGCAGTACAGACCGTTGAAGGGCCTGTACTGCTTCTTGCTGTGCCGGGAAGTGGTAAAACAACAGTACTTGTAAACAGGCTCGGGTATATGATTTTCTGCAAGAAAATACTGCCAGAGAATATCCTCACCCTGACCTATACTGTAGCGGCCACTAAAGATATGGCAAATAGATTCACGCAGATATTTGGGGATGAGCTTTCTGAAAGAATCGAATTTAGAACCATCAATGGAATATGCGCAAAGGTTATAGCTTTCTACGGGCAAATGATAGGTAAGACTCCATTTGAATTATGCACCGATGAAAAGTACACAGCGCAGCTTATATCTAATATATATGTAAATGTGGTGGGAGAATATCCAACAGAAAGTGACATCAAAGGTCTTAGAACCCTGATTACATATTGTAAAAATATGTATCTTGAGGATGAGGAAATTAAAAAGCTAGGTAAGGAAAATGATATTGAGCTTCTTAGAATATTAAAAGCCTATAACAACGAGCTGAAAAACAGAAACCTCATGGACTATGATGACCAGATGATATATGCCTATAGGATGTTGAAGGGCGCACCAGCAGTGCTTAAGCATTTTCAGGAAATGTATAAATATATCTGTGTGGACGAGGCTCAGGACACATCAAAGATACAGCACATGATAATATCACTGCTGGCTGGTACAAGTGGGAATCTATTTATGGTTGGAGATGAGGATCAAAGTATTTACGGTTTTAGAGCTGCATATCCAGATGCCTTATTAAATTTTGAAAAGGAGCATCCGGGAGCCAAGGTGCTTGTAATGGATAAGAATTATCGCTCCAATGCAAAAATCGTAGAGGCTGCAGATGTTTTTATTCAACATAATAAAGACAGGCACAAGAAACACATTTGTCCTACCAAAGATGCAGATGCTGAAATTGAATTGGTTACGCTGTCGCGAGATAGCCAATATAACTATTTGCTGGAGCTTGCCAAAAATCTAGCTCGAAACACAGCCATATTATATAGGGATAACGAAAGCATTTTACCGCTGGTAGACATATTTGAAAGACGTAACATCGACTACAGCATTAAAAATGCAGATATGACATTTTTCACCAGCAAGGTGGTCATGGATATTGTAAATATTCTTAGATTTGCCTATGTGCCAATGGATGAAGAAATATTCATGAAGATTTATTTCAAATTCCAGCTATATCTCAGCAAAAAAGATGCAATGGAAATGTGTGATATGGCTGCAATTAATCGATGGGATATTTTGGATGCAGCAGAGCATGTTCATCTGAATCCTCATGTGCTAGGTAATTGCAGGTCTCTTAGAACCCATTTTAAAAGCATGGTAAACGAATCGCCATATAAAGCCTTAATAAGAATTGAAAACTATATGGGCTATGGCGATTATCTAGGGGCAAATAATATCGATACCAATAAGCTTTTCATATTGAAGATGTTAGCAAAGAAGGAAAAGGATATTCCATCCTTCTTAACCAGACTAACTGACCTTAGGCAGATTATTCTTGAAAAGGAAAATGTGAGAGGCTCGAAAATCATATTATCAACAATTCATTCCAGCAAGGGCTTAGAATATGACTCTGTAATTCTAATGGATGTGTTAAACGGAGTATTTCCAAATAAAGTGGTGAGAGATATGAAAAAAGCCACTGTCCAGGAAAAGAAAGAATACGAAGAAGAGCGACGAATCTTTTACGTGGGAATGACTAGAGCAAAAGAGCATCTAACCATATTAAAATACAAAGAAAGAACATCTGCCTTTATAAAAGAGTTGGAGATTTAATCAACAAAATATGTTATTATGAAGAAAAATCATGTAAAAGGAGGATTTTTCTATGGCAGAGAACAAATACGCTGGTACTAAGACTGAAAAGAACCTATGGGAGGCTTTCGCAGGAGAGTCAATGGCTAGAAATAAGTATACTTATTTCGCATCAGTGGCAAAGAAGGCTGGTTATGAGCAGATTGCAGCACTATTTTTAAAGACTGCTGATAACGAGAAAGAGCACGCAAAGCTCTGGTTCAAAGCACTTGGAGAAGTTGGCGATACACCAACAAATCTCCTTCATGCAGCAGAAGGCGAAAACTACGAGTGGACAGACATGTATGACAAGATGGCCAAGGAAGCTGATGAGGAAGGTTTCCACGACCTTGCAGAGCAGTTTAGAGGTGTAGCTGCCATTGAGAAAGAGCACGAAGAAAGATATCGTAAGCTTCTCCACAATGTTGAGGCAATGGAAGTCTTCAAGAAGAGCGGCGTAACTATGTGGGAATGCCGCAACTGTGGACATATCGTTGTTGGTACAGAAGCACCAGAGGTTTGCCCAGTTTGCAAGCATCATAAGGCATTCTTTGAAGTAAGAGCTGAGAATTACTAAAAACTACGGAATTTTTACCTTTTACAATTAAATATTAACCTCTTATCCCAAAGTGTTGTGGATAAAAAATAGATATGTAAAATATAAATCATAGGAGGCGCCAATAGTTATGAAGATAAATATTGACGTAGATGATTCCTTAGAGCAGGATGTGATAACAATCCATTGCCGCCAGATAACAGATGAAATTTTGGAACTGCAGCGAATGTTATCGGAAAAGCAAAGTGGTTGTAGCAAAATGTCTGCTTTTATAGATGATACAGAATATTATGTAGAAATAAAATCAATCATCTTTATGGAAGCGGACGGCAATTACATATCTATACACACTGGGAAGTCCATCTACAAGGCTAGGCAAAAATTATATGAGCTTGAGGAAATGTTGCCGAGAAATTTTATGCGAGTTTCCAAATCGACTATTGTTAATACGGACCTGATAACATCAATTAGGAAAAATATTACGGGAGCTAGCGAAATTTCATTCAGGAACAGCACCAAAACAGCTTATGCATCAAGAAATTATATTAAAGTACTAATAGAAACAATGGATGAAAAGAGGTTAAAAAAATGAAAGATTATAGAATAAAATCAATAGTAAGAGGTCTTGCCATTATTGCATTTGCAGTATGTTTATTACTTAGCAAAACAGCAGCATTTTCAGCGTATCCACTTATTAAGATTGGAATGTGTATCATTTTAGGATTAATCCTAATTGAGCAGCTTATTGAAAAGAGCATTATAGGTGTTTGTTTTCCTCTTGGAATAGCAGCTTGCTTGTTCCAAAAGGAATTAGGCCTTGGCAGTGTTCATTACGCTGTTATTATCCTTGCATTTTTGCTTATTGGAATTGGCTTATCATTTATTTTTGGTAAAAAGCCAAGGAAATTTTATGAGCACTGGGGCAAAGATTATATTTATGGACATGAAGTATCTGAATACGTCGAAGATGATGGCAGATTTGATTTAGATAACTGTTTTGGTTCAAAGTCTCATTATGTGAAAATCAATAACTTGAAAAGAGGTTCCATTGATAACGGCTTTGGGAATCTCACAGCATATTTCAGCGGCACTACAGTTGCTGAAGATGGTGCGTTCTTAGATATTGACAATGGGCTAGGAACCATGGCAATATATTTTCCTAAGGAGTTCAGAGTATCATTTAACTGTGACAATGGCCTAGGCAAAATTACTATGCATGGTGAGTGCTCACAGGATACTAATCAACCACTTGTTAATGTAAAAGTTGACAATGGATTAGGTACTATTGATTTTTATTTTGAGTAATGAAATTTTTAGTGGCTCCGATGTGGGGCCACTATTTTTTTGAGGTTTTTAATGAGTATTTTAAACGTAGAACATTTATCCCATGGTTTTGGTGACAGAGCAATATTTGAGGATGTGTCCTTTAGACTTTTAAAGGGAGAGCATATCGGACTTGTTGGAGCTAACGGCGAAGGTAAGTCTACATTTATGAATATCATCACAGGAAAGCTACAGCCTGACGAAGGTAAGATTGAGTGGTCTAAAAAGGTTCGTGTTGGTTATTTGGATCAGCATACAGTATTGGAAAAGGGCATGACAATCGGTAGCGTGCTTCATTCTGCTTTCGATTTTTTGTACGAGATGGAGCAGGAGATGAACGACATCTATGCCAGCCTTGGAGATGTCACTGACGATGAGGAAATGAATAAGCGCATGGAAGAGGCAGGTACAATCGCAGATCTTCTTACCATGCACGATTTTTATATGATAGATGCCAAGGTAGAGGAAGTTGCCAGAGCACTTGGAGTATTGGAGCTTGGATTAGATAAAGATGTTACAGAGCTTTCAGGTGGGCAGCGTACAAAGGTCCTTATGGCAAAGCTTCTTTTGGAGAAGCCTGATATCCTTCTATTGGACGAGCCTACCAACTATTTGGATGTAGAGCATATTGAATGGCTTAAGAGATATTTGAATGATTACGAGAATGCATTTATTTTAATATCCCATGACGTGCCTTTCCTTAATTCAGTTATCAATCTTATCTATCACATGGATAACAAGCAGCTTAACCGCTATGTTGGTGATTATGATAAGTTCCAGGAAGTATATGCAATGAAGCAAAGTCAGCTTCAGGCTGCATATAATAGACAGCAGAAAGAGATTGCAGAGCTTAAGGATTTTGTGGCCAGAAATAAAGCAAACGTTGCCACAAGAAACATGGCTATGTCTCGTCAGAAGAAGCTTGATAAGATGGATGTAATCGAACTTGCAGCAGAGAAGCCAAAGCCAGAGTTTTACTTCAAGGAAGCCCGCACACCTAGTCGAGTAATTTTCTCTACTAAGGACCTTGTTATTGGATACGACAAGAATGAACCTCTTTCAAAACCTCTTAATTTAGAGATGCAGCGTAAGCAAAAGATTGTTCTTACTGGTGCTAACGGTATCGGAAAGACAACTCTTTTAAAGAGTATCTTAGGTCTTATCCCACCTCTTTTTGGTACAGTTTATCAGGGAGAGTTCCTTGAGATTGGATATTTTGAGCAGGAGATGGACCAGCATATTTCAACAACTTGTATTGAAGAAATCTGGAACGAGTTTCCTTCCTATAACCAGAATGAAGTTCGTTCAGCTCTTGCAAAGTGTGGTCTTACAACAAAGCATATTGAAAGCTTATGTAGAGTTCTTTCTGGTGGTGAGCAGGCAAAGGTTAGACTTTGTAAGCTCCTTAATAGAGAGACAAATCTTCTATTATTAGATGAGCCTACAAACCACTTGGATGTTGATGCTAAAGATGAGTTGAAGAGAGCTCTTAAAGAGTATAATGGCAGCATTCTTATGGTTTGCCATGAGCCTGAGTTCTATGAAGGCCTTGCCACAGATGTGTGGGATTGCAGCCAGTGGACTACAAAAACAATATAAAAAACGTAAAAAAGGATCTAAGGCCTATATAGGTCTTAGATCTATTATATTGTCCCCATATGTGATATTGTTTCTTTCAAGAAATTCAACAAAATCTGGAATATCCTCAGGTTGAAGTACGTCTTTAGGGTTGTGGGAATCGCAACCTAAAACAAATTTAGCACCCATTGATGATGCAAGAGAAAAAAATGTGTCACTAGGATAATTTCTATTTAAGAAGAAGCCTTGCATATTTATTTCAAGAGGAATATTTAAATCTACAGAAGCCTGAACAATACGCTTCATATGCTGACGATAAATTTTAGTTGGACCAGCATAGTTAATTAAATCTGGATGAGCCAAGTAAGTGAAATAACCTGTTTTCATCCCTTCGATAGTACAATCTACATAAGCTTTAAGCTTATTTTCATCTAATGTCTCAGCACCTGAATAAAATCCATGAACTTCATTTGGCACAAAATGCTGTCCTTGAATAATGTAATCAAGAGGATACTGGTTAAGGTAATCCAAAAGATAGCTAAAATATTCCCTAGTGTATTCCACTTCATATCCAATCAAAATCTCAATATCTTTTTTATATTCATCACGAAGTTTTTCCAGAGTATTTGTGTAATCTTCTACCTCATTCATCTCCATTCTAATATTAGAGTGGAATTCTGGTGGATAAGGCTGAGGAGTGTGATCAGAAAAGCCTAAGATTTTAAACCCCTTTTTAATAGCGTTTTCTATGTATTCTCGCTCTGAACCAACAGCGTGATTGCATCTAGGTGTGTGTGTATGATAATTCGCAAGCATATAATACCTCCAATTTCTTATATTTTAACACATAATGTGTAGTTTATGGGTTTACTGTGCTGAAGTGAATTGTCTGAATTTTTAATTCTTGATTTAATTCTTTAAAGGGATACTGTATAATACTTATATTCGCTTTAAACAGATAAACAATAAAAGGGAGGAATTAATTAATGGATTCTAAGAAAATCAAGTGGTCGACACTTGCGTTTATGGCGTTCTCCACAGTCTGGGGCTTTGGTAACGTACTAAACGGTTTTATTTATTTCAACGGCATTCAGAGTATCTTCAGTTGGATTCTTATGTTTGCACTTTACTTCGTACCATACGCTCTTATGGTTGGTGAGCTTGGTTCAGCATTTAAGACATCTGGTGGTGGTGTTAGTTCATGGATTCACAATACTACTGGAGCAAAGGCTGCTTATTATGCTGGTTGGACATATTGGGCATGTCATATCACATACATCGCTTCAAAGTCTTCAGGCGGATTAAAGGCTCTCAGCTGGGCTATTTTTAGAAACGGTGAGACATATGATAGTTTCCCAACACTTGCTGTACAGCTTGTTACTTTTGTAATTTTACTTGTATTCTGCTATGTAGCATCTCGTGGTCTTAACCCACTTAAGAAGCTTGCTACTATCGCTGGTACATCAATGTTTGTAATGTCTATTCTTTACATCCTTATGATGTTTGCAGCACCTGCTATTAATCCACATGCTGGATTTGTATCAATGGAGTTCACAAAGCAGACTCTTATTCCTACATTTAACGTTAAGTACTTCACATCACTTTCAATCCTTGTATTTGCAGTAGGTGGATGTGAGAAGATTTCTCCATACGTTAACAAAGTGGAGAATCCGTCAAAGGGATTCCCTAAGGCAATGATTACTCTTGCTATCATGGTTATGGTTTGCGCTATCCTTGGTACAATCGCTATGGGTATGATGTTTGACCCAGCAGATATCAATGCTAATTTTGATGCATACAACTCAAATGGTTCTTATTGGGCTTTCCAGAAGCTTGGTCAGTACTATCATGTTGGAAATGCAATCATGATTATTTATGCTCTTTGCAATGCAATTGGTCAGCTTTCAACACTTGTTATTTCAATTGATGCACCACTTCGTATGCTTCTTGATAACGAGGATGCTCGTGAGTTTATCCCATCAGGTCTTCTTAAGAAGAATGATGCAGGTGCTTACGTAAATGGTATTAAGATGGTTGCAATCCTTTCAGGTGCAATTATTCTTATCCAGTCATTCGTTCCTGGTGCAGCTGTAGTTCTTAAGCAGCTTACAAAGCTTAACTCAGTATGTATGCCACTTCGTTACCTATGGGTATTCTTCGCATATATCATGCTTCGTAAGGCTGGTGAGAAGTTCAATCCAGAGTACAAGTTCGTTAAGAATCAGGTTGTTGCACTCTTCTTCGGATGCTGGTGCTTCTTCCTTACAGCAGCTAGCTGCTTACTTGGTATGTACGTAGAGGGAGATTTATTCAATACATTCCTTAACGTAATTACACCAATTGTTCTTGCAGCACTTGGCGTTATCTTGCCTATGATTGCTAAGAACGAGAAGGCTAAATAAAAATTAATTGTTGATTTTAGGTCTACTGAGAACATTTCTCAGTAGACTTTTTATTTTGAAAAAAAGCTTAGACAAATAGAACTTTCGTGGTATTATATTTTGGCATCATGAATTAACCTAATGTTTATAGGGTGAATATCTCTGGCAGGGTAATCACTTGTATAGTTAAATAATGTTGTTATAGATAGAGGAGTACTAAAAATGTTAGAAATCAAAAACCTTACCTACAGGGTTGATGATGAAAATGATTCTACTAAAGAAATCATTGATGGTCTTAACCTTACTGTAGAAGACGGAAAATTTATTGTTATTACAGGCCCTAATGGTGGTGGAAAGTCTACACTTGCCAAGCTTATCATGGGAGTTAATCAACTTACATCAGGCCAGATTATTATGGATGGTGTGGATATCTCAGATAAAAATATTACTGAACGTGCAAAAATGGGAATCAGCTTTGCATTCCAGGCACCAGTTCATTTCAAAGGAATTCGAGTTATTGATTTACTTAGACTTGCAGCAGGGGAGAATATTTCTGTTGCAGCAGCCTGTGAGTACCTTTCAAAGGTAGGCCTTTGCGCTAAGGATTATGTTGAGCGCGAGGTCAATGCATCACTTTCAGGTGGTGAGCTTAAGCGTATCGAAATTGCTACAGTTCTTGCCCGAGGAACAAAGCTTTCAATCTTTGATGAGCCAGAGGCTGGTATTGATCTTTGGA
>JAILAV010000164.1 GCA_024681435.1 Pseudobutyrivibrio sp.
TGAATACCAACGTTATCTTGAATTAAATGTAATTGGCGAGCAACATGAAAATGACAAAAAAGCAATTGCAAGAAAAATGTCACCACTGCGTGGAATGTTTAAATATCATCATGTTAGACACAATATTGATGAGGACCCAACTCAATTAGTTGCATTGCCAAAGCTAAAAAAAGACAAAAACATCGTTAGAATGAACAATTATGAGGTCCAGGCAATTCTAGATGCAATTGACCAGGGAAATGCCTTTACATCAGAACGTCAACGTATATATAATCAAAAGACTCGATGCCGTGATTTAGCAATTTTAACCTTAATGCTCAATACTGGAATTCGTGTCAGTGAATGTAATGGCTTAGATGTAGCTGATGTTGATTTCAATGTTAATTCTTTAACAATTGTTCGAAAGGGAGGCGGACAGGACATTATTTACTTTAATGACGACGTTGCTGCTACCTTAAAAGACTATATTAACGGCGAAAGGGAATATATCAATCCTGTAGATGGCCATGAGGCTGCACTCTTCTACTCCTTACAGGGAAAGCGCATTAGTGTTGATGCTATTGAGAATTTAGTTAAGAAATACGCTAAAATCGTAATTCCTAACAAGAAAATTACTCCTCATAAGCTAAGAAGTACTTATGGCACAGCTCTTTATCGTGAAACAGGCGACATAAGACTTGTAGCAGATGTTCTGGGCCACGAAAATATCAATACAACAATTGACTATTATGCAGCTATTGAGGATGAACACAAGAAACAGGCCAGAAATGCAGTAGATTTCAGGCGTAAGGATACTTAATGCATATTCCTGTATTTCTTTAATAGTGCTTCAAAATATTCAGGTAGAGGGGCGTTTACTTCAACATATTGGCCTGTGGATGGCTGAATAAAGCCAATGGTCTGAGCATGTAAGGTTTGCCCCTGCAGTTTACCTACAGATTTTCCGTATACATCATCACCTAAAAGTGGATGCCCTATATGAGCCATATGAACTCTGATTTGATGAGTTCTTCCTGTCTCTAGTTTAAATTGTACATATGAATAGCCTTTAAATTGCTCTAAAACAGTGTAATGAGTGATAGCTTCTCTTCCATCAGAAACAACAGCCATCTTCTTCCTATCTTTAGGATTTCGGCCTATTGGAGCATTTATTGTGCCTTCTTCATCTTTAAAATTTCCAATTACAATACCTTTATAGATTCGATTAACAGAATGAACCTTGATTTGAGCTGCAATGTCATTGTGAGCTTTATCATTTTTGCATACCAAAAGGGAGCCTGTCGTGTTCATATCAATACGATGAACGATACCAGGTCTAATTTCGCCATTAATCCCTGACAAAGAGTCCTTACAATGATACATGAGTGCGTTTACAAGTGTCCCAGAATAATGGCCAGGAGCAGGATGCACAACCATTCCTTTTGGCTTATTTACTACAATAACATCATTATCCTCATATAGAATTTCTATAGGAATATCTTCTGGCTGTATATCAATTTCTTTTACAGGCTCAATGCTTACAACTATTTCATCGCCCAGCTTTGTTTGATATTTAGATTTAATTTGTTTTCCGTTAACTAAAACAAAGCCACTATCAATTGCTTTTTGATAGTAGCTTCTAGATTTGTCTGGTAAAGATGCTGCTAAAAATTTATCTATTCTAATACCAGCATCTGATATATCTTCAATTGAAAGGTAAAATTCATCCATTATTTCTTGATTTTTAAGCGTTGCTTAATCTCCTCTAAATCTTCATCTTTATAATAGAATATAATTAGAATAAATAACAGTATAACTGACACTGTAACATAGCAATCTGCCACATTAAACACTGGGAAATTAATAAGCGAAAAATAGATAAAATCTACAACGTAATTATTTGTTATTCTATCAATATAATTTCCAATGGCCCCTGCAATTATAAATACGATAATGTAATTTAGAGCTGTATATTTTTTGTTTTGAGGCATTCTAATCAATATGTAAAGCAAAGCAATAAGAAGTATTGGTGTGATTATTGCAAATATAATCTGCTTACCTTCTAAAATTGAAAAGGCCGCCCCTGTATTCTCTAAATAATGTAATTGTAAAACCCCAGGAATCAATATATAGTCATCCTGATTCATTAAATGTTTAATCGCAGCTATTTTTGTAAACTGATCTAAAAGAACTAATGCAATAATTAAAGCTAAGCTAAAAATAATTGAAACTACCTTATTTAATCTGTGAAACATTATCCCAACACCTTCTCTATAGCCCAAAGTAAATCTTCATCTGAAAAGTCCATATAAGAATCAGCTTCACCTAGCGCCTTTAATATAATAAATTTTATCTTGTTGCCCTTCATTTTTTTATCAGATTTAGATGCTTCTAGAATATCTGTTGCTGATAAATCTGAAATTGTAATAGGTAAATTATAGGCAGATAAAGTACTAATTACGTCAGTTACATCAATATTGCTAACATATCCTAGTCTATTAGATAAATGCATAGCACAAACCATTCCAAGTGATACACACTGACCATGACCTAATTTAAAATTAGAAAGCTTTTCAATAGCATGTCCTAAGCTGTGCCCAAAATTAAGATAAGCTCTGATACCTTTTTCTTTTGGATCTATTTCAACCACATGTCCTTTGATTTCACAGCATTTTGAAACAGTGTATTTTAATGCTTCATAATCTTTTGATGATATAATCGCCGCATTGTCCTTTAACCACTTATAGAAATTAGAATCAGCAATCAAAGCACTTTTAATAACTTCTGCCATGCCGCATGCAAAATTATCATCATCCAAGGATTTAATGGTATTTAGATTCATATATACAAGTCGAGGCATATAGAATGCGCCAACCATATTTTTATACTTATTAAAATCAACACCTGTCTTACCACCTACAGAACTATCTACCTGAGATAATAAAGTGGTAGGAATTTGAATGAAATCAATACCTCTTAAGAATGTGGCTGCAGCAAATCCAGTGAGATCCCCCACAACGCCACCACCTAAGGCTACAAGTAGGGAATTTCTAGTAAATCTCTTAATAATTAAATGCTCATATAATAACTTTACCATATCTAAATTCTTAGATTTTTCTCCGGCAGGAAAACTGAAAGATGAAACATTTACATCTAGTTTTTTAAATGTAGATATAACATCTGAAAGATATAGCTCAGCTACGTTAGAATCTGTGACAATGCAAATATTGTCATATGTATGACCTACTTCTTGATTAAAAACAGTAATTAAATCATTAAAGTCTGGTCTGAAAACAATCTTATAGCAAGGTTGATTCTCATAGTTAATCAGCAATTCTTCATTCATTTTTGTCTCTCCATTATTCAAGCACGATATACAGTTGAAAATATGTTAATACAAAGCCTATGAGCTTTTATTAGAATAAGCATGTATTTAACAAATAATATTGTTTTTAGTGAACAATCTTTGAACTAAAAATAATATTATTTGTTAATGTAACATGCGTAGTATTTAGAAAAGCACCAGATATACTGGTGCTTTAAATTAAAATCCTGTTTGAATTCCTGTGAAGTCAAATGCATCTACGATTCCTGCTAAATCACCAGATAATTCAACTCCTGCAGGTGTAATAATAAAGATGTAATCCTCAATTCTCTGTAGATTACCATCTATTGCGTAGCAAGTTCCACAAGTGAAATCAATAATACGCTGGGCTACGCCTAAATCTAAGCCCTTCATATTAAGTAAAACTGTTCGGTCTGCTAAAAGTGTTTCCGAAATCTCTCTAGCATCCTCAAATGAAGATGGCTTAATTACACAAACCTCCATAACGGTTCCTTTCCCTTTGTTTCTCATAGGTGTGATCTTTGGTGCCGGCCTAGAAGCTCGGGGCTCTTTCTCTGAAGGCTTATTTAAAACTGAACGTCTGTCTTCATCATTGTTCTTTGAGAACTTATTAAAGAAAGATTTATCTTCCTCTTCATCATATAATTCGTCATCATCGTCGTAATCATAGTCGTCACTAAGATGCATTGCGTCAAGCATTCTCTCAAACATAACACTACTCCTCTTTTAATTATATATTGTAGTTTCTCTCACCGAAAATTGCTGTGCCAACTCTAACATGAGTGGCTCCTTCTTCTATGGCTACTTCAAAATCATTAGTCATTCCCATAGATAAAATTCTCATATCTACATTATCAATGTTTTCATTCGCTATGTCAACCGATAAATCCTTTATTTTGTTAAAAAATCGTCTATTTTCTTCTGGTACCACAACATTTGGTGCTATAGTCATTAATCCCATAATGTGAACGGCATCTAAATGAGATATTTCCTGGCAAAGCTGTTTTGTCTCTTCGATTTTAACGCCAAACTTAGAAGCTTCATTTGCTGCATTGACTTCAATAAGAATTGGAACAATAACACCATGCTTTTTTGCCTGGATATTAATTTCCTCAGCAAGTCTATAGCTGTCAACAGAATGAATTAATTTAACCTTATCTACAATGTATTTAACCTTATTACGTTGAAGATGACCAATTAAATGCCATTCAATATCATTTGGCATCTCTGGGATTTTAGATGTAAGCTCTTGAACTTTATTTTCGCCAAAGCTACGAATACCTTCGTTATAGATAACATTTAAATCCTCAACAGGCTTAGTTTTGCTAACAGCTATAAGAGTAACTTCGCTTCTATCACGTCCAGCTCTCTTACATGCCTCAGCTACTCTTCTTTCAACATCAGCTAAATTATTCTTTAATTCAGTCTCACGCATTGTAATTCTCCTTATTGCTTAATTGATAATTGTATTTTCTTGAACTTCATCACCCTGTAAAACTATGTGATCATACATTGATATTCCATAATTGGTCCCAGTTTTTATGATGGAGTAATCATCGTTTTGATAAAGTATTTCTATTTGCTTAAATACCGCATAACCCTTATTGACATTGTAAACACCCTCTAAAGAACCCATATCAGCTCCAACAACATAGAGCTCATTTGAATTAGGTTTTACAAGTTTATCACCTCTGGATAATATCTCGTCATCAACATAATAGAAATCATCTGTTTCATAATAAATTGTGGGAGTAACATACATATTATCAGCGCCTGATTGAAGAAGAAATCCTGCCTCGTCGTCATTATTGCCCTGAATCATATAGCCCTTAGGTATGGTATAAAAATTCTTTTTAACAATAGAAGAATTTGGAATTTTTAAACCAGAAATATTGTTATTAATTATTTTTACATGAACAAATCGTGAATCAGCGTATCTATCCATAGAATCGTCTAAAGTTAAAACTAGATAATATTTTCCTGCTTTCTCAGCAAAATCTAAATTAGTCCAGGTGGTTGCTTCATCTTCAAGAAATTCAATCTGGAGATAACTTTCGCCTTGAAGTGAGTCATATAAAGCTTTATCAACCTCAAGAACCAAATTCCAATGATCAGAAGTTATTACTTTATAAACAGCCTGTCCTGCAACAACAGATTCCTGAGCTTTAAGATTTTGTGATGAATAGCTTGATATATCAAAGGATTCTGAAGCAAATGTATCTATTGTAATATTCTCAAGTCCATCTATTGAATACACAACTAGACCTGGAACAGGGCTATTATAAATTGCAAATGAACCAGAGGCTATCGCTGAAGATAAAGAGTCTCCCATTGATTCCATAGCTGAAACTGTATATAACTGCTCTACTTGCGACTCTAACTCATTCTTAAATGAATATGTCTTATTGAATGATATTGGATCATAATCTAAGACATAAGTTGAAACAATAGATTGGAGCTTCGCATAT
Source organism: Pseudobutyrivibrio sp. (assembly GCA_024681435.1). GTDB lineage: Bacteria > Bacillota > Clostridia > Lachnospirales > Lachnospiraceae > Pseudobutyrivibrio. The sequence continues at coordinate 5,794 of JAILAV010000164.1, forward strand.
GCACTCTCATCTAGAGAGATTTCAGACTTCTCGCTAGATTCCTCTATGGATGAAAGTATTTCACCAGTGGTATCTAAAGCGTATACAGATGTCTTAGCACCGACTTTGCCAAAGTTCTCAGCTAAGTATAGAACATCACCACTTGTTTCAGCAGTTACTATTTGTTCTTGTCTTATAGCTAAAGCATTGTACTCTAAATTAGATGAAATAGAGCCCTGTGATACTTCGTATATAGTAATATTATTGGCTGTAATGTATGTAAATAGGTGATACAACATATATATAAACATTACGCCAATAATGATAAATCCAATTGAAAAATGGTATTGCTTAGGATATTTAATTATTTTTTCATTTTGCTTTTTTTTCTTTTTCTTACCCATATTTAAGCCGTGTATTACATAATTATAGGGCACGTTATCGTGCCCTAATGATTACTTTTTTATAAAGAAACGATGATTTTGCTCTTGGCGTTTTCAGGCAAATCTTTTTCGTTTTTACTAACTGATAAGACGAATTTTACATCAAACATATTGCAAACTTTATCAAGTTTAGTCAGAGCATCTGTAAACTCGTCGTTATTGTCAATATTAGAAACTGTAAGGAAGCTATCAAGAAAAACTTCTTGAATATCTGAGTTTTGAGATAAAACACCGCTTAGAAAACCTAAGAATTCTTCAGAAGACTCGATTGGATAATCCCCCATATTAATCAAACGAATCTTTGAATCAAGCTCATACATGTGCTTTGTGTTTTTGTCGATATAGACAATGGCACCATCAACTTTTTGGATGTCGCTGTTAACCTTGTCTAACAGATATTTTGTCTTACCTTTACCCTTTTCGCCTGAAATAATTTCCACCATGTCAAAATACCTCCCTTAAATTATTATTTATATTTATCATAGCATAACGCTATAAAAACCTAAATAGTTAATTATAAGCAATAATTACTTAGAATTTGATTCATAAGTAGGTATAAATTTGAACGACAATCGGCGTTAAATACAATAGATATTATCTTATCATGCTCTTCATTTTCAGATAGAAGTACAAGACAATATCCAGCCGCTCCGGTAGTGCCAGTTTTGCCTCCTAATATAGTGAAACCAGTAGGTGTGCTAACTTTTCCTGTTACATATTGATTTGTAGTTTTCCATTCAACAGTCTTTGCAGCTCCGCCTGTGGTGTAACTTGCTGTATAATTGCTGGCGGTAAATATATTGTAGAAATTCTCATTTTGTATAGCTGCATTTAATATA
>JAILAV010000196.1 GCA_024681435.1 Pseudobutyrivibrio sp.
GCATAACTCTCGCAGTCTGTTTCTTTGATAATAGTCTTTTGTGGGTATTCACCAGGTCCGAAGAAACTACAGCTCATACCTGTAAGAACTTCGAACTCTGAGTTACATGTTCCGGCACCAACAACAGGCACGATGCAGTGACCTGTTGAATAATTCTGCTCCAATGAATGGATGAATGGGATTGGATCTTCACTTGTTTCAAGAAAATCTGATTCTGACACATCATAGAATGACTCCAAAAGCATAACTACAATATTAGGTTGTGATGGGTCTTCTGATGGAATCTCCAATGTATTTACATAGGAAGCATCTTTTTCCAAAATGCTGTCTATCTTATTCTTTGAATATCCAAATGGTCTGTTCATACCTCTATCTAACACTGAAGTAGAGAAACCATAAAGATATCCATAGTCAAAATATCCCTGAGAAAGATTGCCGAAATATGATGTCATAATTCCAGCATTTCTAAGCATAACTGTTGATGGATATAAAGATGCAACCAAGCCAACCACAAGAATCAATCTTTGCCAGAATGGCTTTGGATTCTGCTTCTTTGGACCTTTTGCAAAGTATAACACCATGATTATGATATATAAGATTAAGGCTATAATTGCCATCAACGCCTGCTCTGCAGAGAAGTAATTAGAATCCTGCATTGTAAGCAAATCGCTAATCATATATAAATCAGTGTATCCAAATGGTGAAACACGATTCAACAATATTACGCTATTTATTATTCCTAAAATGATAAAGAACATGGAGATGAATACTCGCCACCATCCACGTCTTCTACTGATAAATACAATTGATAAAGCAACAAATACACAATACGAATTAAATAAGTAAGGACCTGTATGGTCAACTACAAATCCCCAAGCTGCAGTAAATGAATGTCTCGAAAGCCATTCCATAAGGAAAATCATTCCCATGGAAAGTGGGATGTGCATCCAGAATGAATACTTATCCCAAAGCATCAACCATGTCTTATAGAACTTACTATTGAGAAATCCTTGTATTAACTTGGAATTTAATAACTTTGTAAATTGCTGTTTTATTATATTTATCACCAGGCAAAAGCCCGACTTTACTCGTGAAAATAATTTTTTCATGAATCCTCCGCAAAACCTAAGACAGTATGAAAAAATAGTGTTAAAATAATATCTATTCTGATTATCTTAATCAAAATATCTTACGGATTATAACACTTTATTTTTTTTTAAGCAAGAAAGCGAGATTTTATGAAATTACAGTTCTACAAAAAGGGAATTCCCACCAAAATTCTTAGACGTGCAGGCATTCTTTTCACTATTTTTATTGCAGCTGTGGTTTTCTTTGAAATAATTACAAATATATCTGAATCAAAGGAAGTTTCCGCTCAGGCAACACCTACACTTCCTATTGTTACTATTAATTACCTAGGTGATGCCAATACAGAGCTTCACGGATATGTAACAGAGATGGACCCAGCCTACATGCGAGATGCCATCATTCCTTTGGATTTGGAGCGTACAGTTTCCTTATCAATAGACACTAAAAAATATAAGGTAGATTCTTTATCATATGAGATTCGTTCTCTTGATACTCAAAGAAACATCTCTAACAACGATTTGGACTATGTTGATAATAATGGAATCCTTGAGGCTAGCTTCCAGGCTGAAAACCTTATCGACAAAAATGAGGAATACCTACTTGTAATCATTCTTACCAGCGGCGAAAAGGAAATCTATTATTACACAAGAATTATGCAGCCTGATGGATGTCACGAGGAAGAGATTCTTGATTTTGCCCAGTATTTCCACAACACTGCTCTTTCAGAGGATACAACTGATTTGGCTACTTACATCGAGCCTAAATCATCTGAAAGTGTTGACCTTAGCCATGTGACTATAAATTCAAATCTCTCTCAGATTTCCTACGGTACATTTGACGGTAAACAGGTCGGGGAAACTAAGGTTGCTTTGACAGATATCAATACCAACTATATCAACCTTAATCTCTACTATCTCATGTCTAGAGAGAATAAGAAAAAGACTGAGTATTACACATGTGTTGAGAATTTCCGTATTCGATATACATCTGACAGAATTTATCTGCTGGCTTATGACAGATCTATGGAACAGATTCTAGACGCTGAGTCTGTTTCATTTAAGGAAAATGTGCTTACTATCGGTATCACTGATTCAGATTTGCAATACATGTCAAACGAGACTGGTACCATTGTTTCATTTGTTCAGAATGGTTCACTTTATGAATACAATCAAACAGACCGCCAGTTAAAGCAAATTTTCAGCTTTATCGACGACCCAAATGATTCTCGTTCCATCTACGACCAGCACCAGATTCTTCTATTAAATATAGATGAGTCCGGAACTATGGATTACGTTGTTTATGGATACATGAATTCCGGCAGCCACGAAGGCGAGTGCGGTATTAATCTATATCATTACGATGCCATTGAAGATATTTCCACTGAGCAGGTATTTATCACCTCAACAAGCTCATACCAGATTCTGAATGCTAATTTCTCTGAGCTTTTATATGAGACTGCTGACAACGAGTTCTACATCATGGTCAACGGCACATTGCTTTACATGTCACTTAATGAGCTTACTACTAAGGAGCTTATGACTGGGCTGGATGATGCTCAATATGCTGTTTCTGGTTCCCGTAGATATTTAGCTTGGATGGATCAGGACACTATGTCAGATTCAATCCACATCATGGATTTGGAGACAGGACATTCATTTGACATCACTGCTGACTCTGGTCAGCTTTTA
>JAILAV010000205.1 GCA_024681435.1 Pseudobutyrivibrio sp.
ACCATCTGGCTGAGACGGTCGAACTTAAGATAGCCAAGTGAATCAGCTCCGATGATATCGCGAATTTCCTCTACTGAACGGTTGTAAGCGATGAGCTGCTCACGGCAAGGTACATCAGTACCGAAGTAACATGGCCATAAGAATGGTGGCGATGAAATTCTAACGTGTACTTCTGTAGCGCCTGCATCACGAAGCATCTTTACGATGCGGTCCGATGTGGTACCACGAACAATTGAATCGTCAATCATAATGATTCGCTTGCCTGCTACAACCTCGCGAAGGGCATTAAGCTTAACCTGAACCGATGACTCACGACTCTTTTGCTTAGGTTTAATGAATGTACGTCCTACGTAGCTATTCTTAACGAAGGCTGTGCCATATGGAATACCAGATTCCATAGAGTAACCAAGTGCTGCTGCGTTACCAGATTCTGGTACACCAACAACCAAGTCGGCCTCAACAGGTGAATCCTGCGCAAGGAAACGCCCTGCCTTTATACGTGCATCGTAAACGGATTTACCATCGAAAGTACTATCTGTTCTAGCAAAATAAATATATTCAAATATACAACGTGCATGATTTTTCTTTGGAATACATCTGCTCTTGTCTGATTTGATTCCAAAGTCTGGTGAAATAGTTACTATTTCGCCTGGCTCTACATCGCGAACGAATTCAGCTCCAATAGTATCAAGAGCACATGTCTCAGATGCAATAACATAAGCGTTATCACGCTTTCCAATGCAAAGAGGTCTAAAGCCATGTGGGTCTCTTGCTGCAATAAGCTTTCGAGGTGACATTACAACAAGTGAATAAGCACCCTTTATTCTATCGCATGCTCTAGCTACAGCTTCTTCAACTGTTGCGCTATTAAGACGCTCTCTTGCAATGATGTATGCTATTGTTTCAGAATCGATAGTAGTCTGGAAAATAGCACCTGTCATAGAAAGCTCATCGCGAAGCTCTTCCGCATTGATAAGATTTCCATTGTGGGCCATTCCAAGAAGTCCCTTAACATAAGATAAAACAAGTGGCTGCGCATTCTCTCGAGTTGATGAACCAGCTGTAGAATATCTGGTGTGACCAACACCGATGTCACCGTGCATTCCATCAAGAATCTCCTGATTGAATACCTCGTTAACTAGCCCCATGTCTTTATGAAGCGCGTAATTACGCTTAGGACCATTTGTGTCTGATACGGCGATACCGCAGCTCTCCTGACCTCTGTGCTGGAGAGCAAAAAGGCCATAATAAATAGAGGAGGCAACATCTCCACCGTCAAAATCGTACATAGCAAAGACGCCGCACTCCTCATGCAAATCGTCCCATGGCATGTCCTTAAAGTTAAAATCTCCCATTAATTACTCCTATTACTTTGATTTGACATATTAAACCAGAATCTATCAAAACTCTGGTTTAATATATCCCATAAATAATTACTAGATACTAAGTTCCTTGCCAGTAAGCAATCTATATGCTTCAAGGTACTTATCAATAGTCTTATCAATTACATCCTGTGGAAGGAGGTAATCTGACTCTGGATTAGCCTTAAGCCAATCACGAACAAACTGCTTATCAAATGATGGCTGACCATGTCCTGCCTCATAACCCTCTAGTGGCCAGAAGCGTGAGCTATCTGGTGTAAGCATTTCGTCTGCGAGAACGATATTTCCATCCTCGTCAAGACCAAACTCGAACTTTGTATCCGCAATGATTATTCCCTTTGTAAGAGCATAATCAGCACACTTCTTGTAAAGAGCAATTGTATTGTCGCGAAGAGCAGTTGCGTACTCCTCTCCATGACCTGGGAATTCCTTTTCAAGAACTTCAATGGAACGTTCGAAAGAGATATTTTCATCATGATCACCAATTTCTGCCTTAGTAGATGGAGTGTAGATAGGCTCAGGAAGCTTATCTGATTCCTTAAGTCCTGCTGGAAGCTCGATGCCACAAACAGTACCATTCTCCTTGTAGCTTGCCCAACCAGAACCTGTGATGTAACCTCGTACGATGCACTCGATTGGAAGCATTGTAAGCTTCTTGCACATCATTGATTTGCCTTTGTACTCGTCGTTCTGGAAGAACTCTGGCATATCTTTTACATCAGTTGAAAGCATGTGATTTGGAACGATGTCCTTAGTTAAATCAAACCAGAACTTAGACATCTGGGTAAGAACTGCACCCTTATTAACAATCTTGTTCTTTAAAATTACGTCGAATGCAGATATACGGTCGGTAGCAACCATAATAATGCTGTCTCCGTTATCGTATACTTCTCTTACTTTTCCCTCTTTAATTGGTTTCATAATCAAATCCTCTCTCTTTTATATTTAGTTTATTTTAATTATCCTGCCCCCTATTGAGGGGGCTAATAATTATTTCTTAATTAATAGTGACTTTCCAGTCATCTCCTTAGGCTGTTCAAGACCCATGATCTCGATAAGTGTAGGAGCGATATCGCATAGAGCTCCGCCCTCGCGAAGTGTGTACTCACTATCATAATTAACTAAGATAAATGGAACAGGATTTGTTGTGTGAGCTGTGTGTGGCTCTCCTGTCTCATAATCAATCATCTTCTCAGCATTACCGTGGTCAGCACAGATGAATAATGCTCCATCCATCTCCTTAACTGCCTCTACGGCTTCTCCTACAAGTGAGTCAACACGCTCTACAGCTGCAACAGCTGCTTCTATGACGCCAGTATGACCAACCATATCTGGGTTAGCAAAGTTGATAACGATAACATCGTAGTTGTTAGACTTAATAGCGTCTACAAGCTTTGCTCCAACCTCTGGTGCCGACATTTCAGGCTTAAGGTCATATGTAGCTACATCCTTAGGTGAGTTAACAAGGATTCTTTCTTCGTCCTTGTTAGGCTCCTCAACACCACCGTTGAAGAAGAATGTAACGTGTGCGTATTTTTCTGTCTCAGCAAGTCTAAGCTGCTTCAAACCATTGTTAGCTAAGAACTCGCCAAATGTATTTGTAATTGATTCCTTTTCGAATGCAATGTGCTTGTTAGGGATTGTCTCATCATAATCCTTGAAACAAGCGTAATATAAATCAAGGAACTCTCTATCGAATCCTGTAAACTTATCATCGCAGAACGCTCTAGTAATTTCGCGAGCACGGTCTGGACGGAAGTTGAAGAATACAACAGAGTCGCCATTCTTTACAATTGAAAGTGGCTTTCCAGCAGCATCTGTAATAACTGTTGGAAGAACGAACTCATCAGTAACGCCTGCATCATATGAAGCCTGCATAGCATCCTGAACAGAAGTTGCAAGAACGCCTTCGCCCTTAACTAATGAATTGTATGCCTTTTCTACACGATCCCAGTTGTTATCACGGTCCATTGCGTAATAACGACCAGAAATAGATGCAATAGCACCAACGCCAATCTCATCCATCTTAGACTGAAGCTGTGCTAAGAAATCCTTACCTGAAGCAGGTGGAGTATCACGTCCATCAAGGAAAGCGTGAACGAATACATTTGAAAGACCATTCTTCTTGCACATTTCAAGCATACCATAAAGGTGCTCGATGTGGCTGTGTACACCACCATCAGAAAGAAGACCCCAGAGATGAATATCTCCGCCTGACTTCTTTGCATTCTCAATTGCTTCAAGAAGAACTTTATTCTTGAAGAACTCGCCATCAGTAATAGCCTTAGTGATACGAGTTAAATCCTGGTATATAATACGGCCTGCGCCGATATTCATATGTCCAACTTCTGAATTTCCCATCTGGCCATCTGGAAGTCCAACAAACATTCCTGATGCCTGTCCTGGAACATATGGACACTCAGCCATAAGCTTGTCCATAACCGGTGTCTTTGCCATCGCGATGGCATTACCCTTTGGATTCTCATTAAGACCATAACCGTCGAGAACCATAAGTACTACAGGTTTTTTACTCATAGTAAATCCTCCTTATATCTAGCTACGCTAGAAAAACTATTTATTTTTTTTACTAATGTATCCGGCCTTATCAATATTTGCCGTTGATGACAAATCGTTAAGACCATCTATGATATTGCTATATGCTATATCTCCCGTGTGTAATTTGGAAGTAACACCACCACTAAATTTGCATGGTATAAAATATGAGTCGATACTTCCATCTGATTTAATACGAATCTGAGCAATTCCGGTATCATAATCCGCTGGCATATTTCCTGAGGTTGAAAACCAGTAATTTCCAAGGCTGTAAAAAATAGGAACATCATCCATATACTCCACTGTCTGTAGACAATGAGTATGACCTCCTATAACTGCATCAGCCCCTGCTTCTACAAAAGCTCTAGCCAAACCAATTTGATCGGCTCCATAATGAGCAGTTCCCTCGGTGCCCCAGTGCGGAACAACAAGTACATAATCTGCATTTGCTTTTGCTTCACGAATCGTATTGCAAAATGCTTCTGGATGAAGGCACTTCATAACTCCTGGCAAAACTCCAGTTGCCTCTCTGGTAAAACTCAAAGTACGCTCAATCTGCGTAGCTGCCACAATGGCAATCTTTCTACCAGCAACAATAAAATATACAGGCTTTCTGGCCTCATCCAAATTAACTCCCGCCCCTACATAAGGTATTTCCTCATCGGAAAGGGTATTAATTGTATCTAAAAATCCAACTTCATCATAGTCAAAGACATGATTGTTGGCCACGCTAACAACATCGGCTCCTATCTCTTTAAGCAAATGTGCTCTGCTAGGATTTCCGCGGAAGGTGTATGCTTTACCAGCAAGAGGTGTCCCCCGTTCTGTGTAAGCAAACTCGTTATTTATCATAAGAATGTCTGCTGATCTCATTTCCTCAAGTAAAGGTTCCGAGAAGCAATCATATATTCCATTAATCTGATGATCCATATAATCAGTAGTGGCAATGCCATCTGCGAAGGAAACATCTCCTGTAAAGTCTATGACAATATCCCCAGCTGTGTCCTTATTAATTATATATGTTTTGTCATAGGCATAACTCTGTACACCAGTCATTTCACAGTATTCATACCAAAGAACATGAATACTTTTGCCTGTAAGCTGATACCATATTTCTGGTGTCTCAAAATTTGCATAACTCGCAATCTCTTCTATTATGTCATCACCATAAGTTGATGTGACCATTGCAAGAAAAGATTCGTCTATCGGATGGCCTCCAATAAACTCTAGTGTACTATTATTTAAGATTGTGTCCCAAGCATCAGTTAAATCGACTATCTCGATTTTCTGTGGCTCATTAGCCTCAAGATTTACAGTATCCACCTCTGTAGTGATTCTGCCGCATCCTGCGAGTAAAGAGATGATAATGCAAACCCCTGCAACGCAAAAGTTACATTTCTTCATTAATCTGTGCCTTTACTCGGACAACAGCCTCCGTGGCTCCCTCATAACCTGAATCAGCAGCCATTTCGTAATACGATAAAGCTGTTTCCAAATTCCTCTCAACCCCGTATCCGTTTTCATAAAGAAAACCTAGATTAACCTGAGCAATTGCATAACCCTGCAATGCTGCAAGCTTTTGATAATAAACCGCTGATGCGAAATCAACATCAACGCCATATCCATTGTAATACATATAGCCAACTTGATTCAGAGCTGGTGCATAGTCTAAGTCAGCAGCAATGAGATAATACTCCATAGCCTGCTCGTAATTCTTATCAACACCTAGACCGTTTTCACAAATCTGCCCCAAGTAATAACTAGCCTTTGCATAACCATTATCAGAAGCTATCTTGAGATATTCGATAGCCTTTTCTGAATCAGCCTCAACGCCATTTCCATTTAAATATAGAAGGCCGAGAGCTGTGTTTGCCTTATTTTTTGCATACTGGTCAGCCAAATCAACGCTTTCTGATTTAGCTGCACGAGAATAATAATCAAAGGCTTTCTTGAAATCGCCCTTAACACCAATGCCATTCTCGTATGCATAACCTAAATAATATGATCCATCTATATCGCCATCAATCTGAGCCTTATAGATTAGATTATATATTTCATCTACTGTTTCAGACAACTCACTATCTGTAAGCTCGCTGTCTTCTTCTGTAGTTTCTTCCTCTTCTTCAGTTTCTATTTTAGATTCGTCTTCTGTTGCTGAAACTGGTGGATTACACACAGATTTAAGATCTTCTTCTGATAGACCTGCTAATAAGACTCTGGCTTTACCAACATTAGCATTGGCGCAACCGCCTTCGATTGCCATATCAAAAAGCTCAGCAGCCTTTTCTAAATCTTTATCAACACCTGTGCCTGTCAAATAGAAATAACCAAGGGCACATGTTCCATCTATATTTCCTGAATCAGATGCCATCTGATACCAAGAAATCGCTTCTGTAAAATCCTGCTTAGCTTCCTCGGTGCCATACTCAAGCATTCGGCCTAACATAACCTGAGCTTCTGTGTCATCTTCATATGCAAGTACTTCAAGCTCATTGTACTTAAGTACTGTGTAGTCTTCGACTTCAACATCATCAAATGCTACCTGCTCGGTAGTATCGCCTGTCTCAACAATCTCTTCCTCGTCCTTTTTACCACAAGAAACAATAACAAGAGAACCAATAGCTAATATCCAAAATAAACGAAAATTTCGTTTCATAAATTTCCTCCACAGACAAAGAATGTCCATCAGCGGAAATTATATCATAAACACAAGGTCTTTTAAATAAGAAAAATGCATCAGAAAACTGATGCATTTTTAAAAACTTTAGGAGATATTGTTCTATGCGTTTACAATTTTACCAAAGTCTGGCTTAAGTGAAGCGCCACCGATAAGACCACCATCGATGTTTGGCTTGCTGAGAAGCTCAGCAGCGTTTGAAGCGTTCATAGAACCGCCGTACTGAATACGAACAGCCTCTGCTGTAGCACCATCATAAAGCTTAGCGATAAGCTCACGGATGAATGCACAAACTTCTTCAGCCTGATCAGCTGTAGCTGTCTCGCCTGTACCAATAGCCCAGATTGGCTCGTAAGCGATAACAAGATTCTTAACCTGGTCAGCTGTTACGCCTGAAAGATCCCAAGTAATCTGTCTCTCGATCCACTCTTTGTATGTGCCAGCCTTGCGAAGTGCAAGAGACTCGCCACAGCAAAGAATTGGTGTAAGACCAGCAGCGAATGCCTTCTTAACCTTTGCATTGATAAGAATATCATTCTCACCAAAGATATCTCTTCTCTCAGAGTGTCCCATGATAACGTACTTAACACCAGCGTCAACAAGCATAGGAGCTGAAATCTCGCCTGTAAAAGCACCCTTATCCTCGATGTAGAAGTTCTCAGCACCAACGTTTACGTTTGTACCCTTTACAGCTTCTACTACAGGAACGATATCGATTGCAGGTACGCAGTAAACTACGTCTACATCATCGTTCTTTACTAAATCCTTAAGCTCAGCAACAAGCTTTACAGCCTCAGAAGGTGTCATATTCATCTTCCAGTTGCCGGCAATAATTCTTCTTCTTGCCATTTTTAATTCCTTTCTCGCCATTATCCCATCAATTTATCAAACACTCTCTAAGACACGCTTGCGCTCTTATTCGCTCATTGCCCTACATAAGATGCCACTTCGTGCCATCTAAGTAGGGATGGCTCATCAAGGTCTTTCGAGAGTATTTGCTAAATTTCTGGTCTATGGCTACTTAAAAAATATTAAATAATAAAAATATATCGCCTTTACGAGATAATTTTTTCATATTTGTTTTATTTCAAGGCAGTAGATGCGAAGCTGTAGTAAACCTACTGCGAGTCATCTACTTACGCAGAAATTAAACTAATATGGAAAAATTTACTTATCGTCTGCTGCGTAAACGCCAGGAAGCTCCTTACCCTCAAGGAACTCAAGTGAAGCACCACCACCTGTAGAGATGTGGCTCATCTTGTCAGCGAATCCCATCTGGTTAACAGCTGCTGCTGAATCACCACCACCGATGATTGTTGTAGCATCTGTATCAGCAAGTGCCTGAGCAACTGCCTTTGTACCTACAGCAAGT
>JAILAV010000229.1 GCA_024681435.1 Pseudobutyrivibrio sp.
ATTGAGAGATTATGAGAATTTGCACTAGATATTGGGTTTTACCTGAAGTTTGGAGATAGTGTTTATGAAATACAAGAAATTACTTAAGCCCGTGATATGCATTGCAGTAGCATGTTGCGTTTTTGCATCAGATTCAACTGTGGTAAATGCCGTGCGTTCAATTTCAGAGATTGAGGCAGAGCAGAATTCGTTGCAGGATGAAATCGATGCCTTAGATGCTGATTTGTATGCGTTGGTTAGTCAGATTACTGAGATTGAAACTGCTATTACTGAGACAGAGGCAGAGATTGTTGAGACAGAGGCTGCCTTAGAAGAGGCAAAGGCCGCTAGAGAGGCTCAGTATGAAGCAATGAAGCTTAGAATTAAATATATGTATGAAACAGAAGATCCTAGCGTTTTTGAGATGCTTCTTTCTTCTGGCTCAATCAGTCAGTTTCTTAATAGACTTGAATATGCAAATAGCGTATACGACTATGATAGAGATAAGCTTCAACAGTTTGAGGCTACGCAGGCTGAAATCGAAGAATTAGCCTCAGCACTAGCCGAGGAAAAGGCTGGGCTGGAATCTTCTAAGAAGGAATTAGCAGTGCAGGAATCAGAATTGGAAGCCATGGTTGATGAAAAACGTGGTGAGATGGATGATTTGGATGCCGAGCTTAAAGAGGCTAAGGAAATTGCTGCAAGAGAGGCAGCCTTGGCAGCGGCAAGGGCGGCAGCAGCTGCAGCAGCTAACGGAAATAATTCCGGTGGAGCAAATGTTTCTGCAAGCTCAAGTTACAATGTAAATGGTGATTTGAACCCTGGATATAGAACTGGCGTCAGTGGTTCAAGTGTAGTTTCTTTTGCTAATCAATTTGTTGGAAACCGTTATGTATGGGGAGGTAACTCTCTTACAGAAGGAGCGGATTGTTCAGGTTTCGTGCAGCAGGTATTGGCGAATTTTGGAATTAGTTATGGCTCAAGAATGACTTCAGGAAGCTTTAGAGGAGTAGGCCAAGAAGTTAGCTATAATTATATGCAACCCGGTGATATAGTTTGCTACCCAGGACACGTAGCAATTTACCAGGGCGGAGGTACTATTGTGGAGGCACAAAGTACAGCTACTGGTATTACTAATTACCGATCAGTCAATTGTCACTCAATTATTACAATACGAAGGGTACTATGATAATTAAAAAGCTTCTTAAACCAGCAGTGCTTGTCATCTGCGTAGGCGTGATGCTTTATGCACTTCTTACAATGAGTACAGGTAGAGGGCCTCTAGATTATGCAGCTCATTTAGATGACACTGCTGTCACTGTAGATTCCAAGGATGTTACCTTTAGGGATCTTGCTTTCTACATCCTATTTGAAGAAAGAAAGGTAGAGGAGCAGGCCAGAATCTACAATCCAGATTATCCGAAGGATTATTGGAACCTTCACACTAACGATACTTTTATACAATTAGAGGCAAAAGATGTAGTTATGGGGATGGCGATTCACGACCATCTCCTTTATCAGCTTGCGGTTGAGGATGGAATGGATTCCTTGACAGAAGCAGAAGAGCATGACTTAGAATGTTCTATCACAGATTTCTGGGAAGACATGCTGGATATTCAAAGAGAGAAGCTTCCTTGCGATGAAGAGATAATTAATAATCAGATTCGTATAGCTGCTATCGCTGAGAAATATCAAAACTATCTTGCAAAAACCTATGGCCCTAGTCAGGCGGCATATAAGTATGACGGATATTACTACGGGCAGATTCTTGCTGAGCACGACATAAAGATTAATAATAAGCTTTGGGATAAGCTGGTTATGGGAGATATTACATTACAGCATAGTAAGCTAAATTACATTAATGGATTGACTGATGCGGACAAGAAAACGAGCAAAGAATAGAAAGGCAATACAGATGGTAAAGTTAAACAGAAACGACCCATGCTGGTGCGGCAGCGGTCGTAAGTACAAGCAGTGCCATGAGGCAATGGACAGAAAAATTGAAAGTTTTGCAGTTAAGGGACATAAGGTTCCAACACATGATATGCTTAAGACTCCTGAACAGGTTGAAAAGATTAAAAAATCAGCAGTTATTAATATGGCATGTCTTGATGCGGTTGCAGCAGCAATTGGCGAAGGAATGCCAACATCAGATATAGATAAAATTGTTTATGAGACTACAACAAAGATGGGCGGAATTCCTGCACCACTTAACTATGAGGGATTCCCATTTAGTGTTTGTACATCAGTAAACGATCAGGTGTGTCACGGATATCCATCAAAGGATGTAATTTTAAAGAGCGGTGATATTGTAAACGTAGACTGCTCAACAATTCTCGATGGCTATTTCTCTGACTCATCAAGAATGTTTATGATTGGTGATGTGGACCCTGAGACAAAAAAGCTTGTTGAGGTTACGAAGGAGTGCTGCGACTTAGGTCTTGAACAGGTTAAGCCATGGGGCTTCTTAGGAGATGTAGGCGCTGCAATTTGTGAGCATGCTCATGCAAACGGATATCAGGTAGTACGCGAAATCGGAGGCCATGGAGTTGGTCTTGAGTTCCACGAGGAGCCTTGGGTTGGCTATAATACACTTCCTGGCACAGAGCTTCTTTTAGTTCCAGGATTCATGTTTACAATTGAGCCTATGATTAATATGGGCACACAGAAGATAAAAACGGATCCAAATAATGGTTGGGAAGTTTCCACACTTGATGGTAAGCCATCGGCACAGTGGGAATATCAGGTACTTGTAACAGAGACAGGATACGAGGTAATTTCATATTGATGCGATTAGATAAATTACTGGTTGAACTTAATATTGGAACCAGATCTGAAGTAAAGGCTCTTCTAAAGAAGGGCCTTATTTTAGTTGACGGGCAAAAAGCTTTAAAGCCAGAACAAAAAGTAGATGAGAACAGTGTTGTAATAACATATGGCGGAAAGGATTACTCTTACCAGCAATATTATTATTACATCATGAATAAACCAAAGGGAGTCATTACAGCCACAGAGGATGCAAAAGATTTAACAGTTATGGATTTGTTCTATCAGAAGTGCCCAGATGCACCAAAGGGTCTTAGTCCAGTGGGAAGGTTGGATAAAGACACCACAGGCCTTTTGCTAATTACAAATGATGGCAAGTTGGCTCACGAACTTCTATCCCCTAAAAAACATGTAGATAAAACTTATTTTGTCACCCTAGATGGTGAACTTGCAGAAGAAAACATTAAAGAATTAGAATCAGGCGTTCATATTGGTGAAGGCGATTTAACAGAGCCGGCAAAAGTGGAATATGAAGGTGGAAATACCTGCTATATTACCATCCACGAAGGAAAATTTCACCAGGTAAAAAGAATGTTTTTTGCAGTAGGAAAACAGGTGCTAGAGCTTAAAAGAACGGGCTTTGGGCCACTATCCCTTGACGAGGAAAAACTACCCTCTGGTCACATCAGTAAACTAAAGTGTGAAAGTTTTTATTGACGATTTAATAAACAAGTTTTATTATAATTGGAAACAGAGGGGTTTTAGCCTTTAAAGTATTAAAGAATGAAAGTGAAAAATGTTGTGTGGGGACGACAATTTTCCGAGAGACTAGGAGGGATAGAAGATGAAGAGAAAGATGCTTAGCTTGGGGCTTTGCGCAATGATGACAGCTTCATTATTAGTTGGTTGCGGAAGCGGTAATACTGAAGGTTCAGCTGAGAATGTAGAGACATCAGGAGAGCTCACATGGAGAATTGGTGGTATCGGACCTACAACAGGCGGTGCTGCACAATACGGACAGGGAGTTATGAATGCTATACAGATTGCTGTAGATGAAGTAAATGCAGCAGGTGGTATTAACGGATATCAGATTTCATTTAATTTCCAGGATGATGAGGCTGATCCACAAAAATCTGTAAATGCTTATAATACACTTAAGGATTGGGGAATGCAGATTCTTGAAGGTACAGTTACATCAGGTGCATGCGCAGCTGTATCAGCAGAGACATACAATGACAGAATTTTCCAGATTACACCATCAGCTTCTTCAACAAGTGTAATTGAGGGAAATGACAATACATTCCAGATTTGTTTCTCAGACCCTAACCAGGGAACAGTTTCAGCTGACTATATTGCTGAGAATGGCCTTGGAACAAAGATTGGTGTTATCTATGATAGTTCTGATCCATATTCATCAGGTGTATATCAGAACTTCGCTACAGAGGCAGCAAATGTTGGACTTGATGTTGTAGCAACTGAGGCATTCACATCAGATTCAAAGACAGACTTTACAACACAGCTTCAGAAATGTAAGGATGCAGGAGCAGATCTTTTATTCCTTCCATTCTACTATACAGAAGGTTCAATCGTTCTTACACAGGCAAACAAGATGGGATATGCTCCTACAATGTTTGGTGTAGACGGTTTTGACGGACTTCTTGGTGTTGAGAACTTTGACGTTAGCTTAGCTGAAGGTGTATATCTTCTTACACCATTCGCAGCAGATGCTGATGACGAAGCTACAAAGAAATTTGTTGCTACATATGAGGAAAGCTACAAGGATACACCAAACCAGTTCGCAGCAGATGCTTATGATGGAGTTTACATCATCAAGGAAGCTCTTGAGGCAGCAAATCTTACACCAGAGGCATCAAACGAGGAAATCTGCGACGCATTGATTTCAGAAATTCAGAATGTTAACTATAACGGACTTACAGGCGAAGGCATGACATGGAACGACAAGGGTGAGGTTTCTAAGGACCCTAAGGCTGTTGTTATTAAAGACGGCGGATACGTATCAGTTCAATAAAATACTGGCTCTAAAAAGTTGATTGCCTTGGCAATTATTCCTTTAGGGCATAGCACAATGGAGTGCAAGGCGGCCATAGGGCTGCCTTGCATTTAAATTTTTTTGAAAGAGAGAAAAAATATGGGATTTTTAACCTATTTAATCAATGGTTTAAGCTTAGGAAGTGTATACGCGATAATAGCTCTTGGATATACCATGGTTTATGGTATTGCAAAGATGCTTAATTTTGCCCACGGTGATGTAATTATGATTGGCGCATATTTAGTATTTATGTGCATGTCCAATTCTGGTTTACCTGCTGTTGTTTCTATTGTTATTGCAATAGCATGCTGCACAGTGCTGGGAATAATTATAGAAAAAATAGCATATAAGCCACTAAGAAAGGCGACTAACCTCGCAGTGTTAATCACAGCTATTGGTGTTAGCTATTTCCTGCAGAATATGGCTCTTTTGATTTTTGGTTCAAACCCTGTATCTTTCACATCAGTAATTAACTGGGAAGGATTATCTCTTGCAGGTGGTCAGCTAAAAATAACTGGAAACGCAATTGTTACTATCATTACTTGCTTGGTAATTATGTTTGGTCTTATGTGGTTTGTTAAAAACACAAAGCCTGGACAGGCAATGCGCGCAGTTTCAGAGGATAAAGATGCAGCAACACTTATGGGAATTAATGTAAATGCAACAATATCCCTTACATTTGCCATTGGTTCAGGTCTCGCAGCTATAGCAGGTGCATTGCTTTGTAGCTCTTATCCAAACTTAAATCCATATACTGGTTCAATGCCAGGTATCAAGGCTTTTACAGCTGCGGTATTTGGTGGAATAGGTTCTATTCCTGGAGCTCTTATTGGTGGATTATTACTAGGAATAATTGAAATACTTGCAAAGGCATATATTTCAAGCCAGTTAGCAGATGCTATCGTATTTGCGGTATTGATTATTGTGTTATTAGTTAAGCCTACAGGTATTTTAGGCAAGCAGATTAAAGAGAAAGTGTAGGTGATAAAATGAAAAATTTAAATAAGTCTACACAGAAATTAATAATATCAATTTTAGTTATTGTTGTGCTATATATCGTAATGGCGGTAATGGAGTCCACAGGAAATCTTAGTTCATTAATGAGCGGACTTTTAGTTCCTGTTTGTGCATATTCACTTGTTGCAATCGGCCTTAACCTTTGCGTTGGATATTTAGGTGAATTATCTTTGGGACATGCAGGTTTTATGTGTGTTGGAGCTTTTACATCAGCATTCTTTTCTAAGGCATATGCAAATACTATTCCTGATGTGCCAAGATTCATTCTTGCACTTTTGATTGGAACATTCTTTGCTGCATTATTTGGATTCTTGATTGCAATTCCAGTACTTAGATTAAGTGGTGACTACCTTGCCATTGTTACACTTGCATTTGGCGAGATTATTAAAAATGTAATTAACGTATTATATGTTGGAATCGACTCAAATGGACTACATGTTTCAATGAAGGATATGATGTCTCTTGGACTTGAGCCTGATGGAACATTGTTAGTAAACGGTGCGCAGGGTATCACAGGCACACCTAGACAGGCGACATTTTTGATTGGTGTTTTGCTTGTAATATTTGCGCTTGTAGTTACATTCAACTTCGTAAATTCAAGAACAGGTAGAGCTGTAAAGGCTATTCGTGATAACCAGATTGCAGCTGAGACAGTAGGTCTTCCAATTACAAAATATAAGCTTATCGCATTTACGATATCAGCAGCTATCGCTGGAGTCGGTGGTGTACTTTACGCTCACAACATCAACTCACTTACTGCTACTACAAACAACTTTGGTTATAACATGTCCATCATGATTTTGGTTTATGTTGTTTTAGGCGGAATCGGCAACTTCTCTGGTTCATTAATTGCAACAGTCGTACTTACAATGCTTCCAGAAATGCTTAGAGGTCTTTCAAACTACCGAATGCTCATTTACTCAATCGTATTAATCGCATTGATGTTATTTAACTGGGCTCCAGATATTTTGAAATTCAGAGCAGACCATGGTCTTACATCGAAAACAATTTTAGGAAAAATAAAAAAGACTAAGGAGGTGCAGTAATGGCATTATTAGAGGTTACAAATTTAGGCATTTCCTTTGGTGGTCTTAGAGCCGTAGATGAGTTTAATCTTCAGATTGAAAAGGGTGAGCTTTACGGACTTATCGGACCTAACGGAGCTGGTAAGACTACAGTTTTCAATATGTTGACTGGAATCTACAAGCCTACAGATGGAAAGATTTTCCTTGATGGAAATGATATTACAGGAAAGAAAACAGCTGATATTAATAAATCAGGTGTGGCAAGAACATTCCAAAATATTCGATTATTCGGAGACCAGTCAGTTCTCGATAATGTAAAAATCGGACTTCACAATTCCTTTGAGTACAGCACATTTTCGGGAATCTTCAGATTGCCAAAATTCTTTGCAACAGAAAAGGAAATGGATAAAAAGGCTTTAGAGATTCTTTCAGTATTTGGACTTGATAAGGAAGCAGATATACTTGCATCTAATCTTCCATATGGAAAGCAAAGAGAGTTGGAAATCGCTAGAGCTCTTGCAACAGAACCACAGCTTCTTTTATTGGATGAGCCTGCAGCTGGAATGAATCCAAATGAGACTAGAGATTTGATGAATACAATTGCCCTTATCCGTAAGGAATTTGGGGTGACAATTCTTTTGATTGAGCATGATATGAAACTTGTATCAGGAATCTGTGAGAAGCTTACAGTTCTCAATTTTGGACGTGTACTTTCGCAGGGTGAGACAAGTGCCGTATTAAATGATCCAGAAGTTATTAAAGCATACTTAGGGGAATAATATGTTAAAAGTAGAAGATTTAGTAGTAAATTATGGAATGATACAGGCTCTAAAAGGTATCAGTTTTGAGGTTAACGAAGGTGAGGTTATTGCTTTGATTGGTGCCAATGGTGCCGGCAAGACCACAACTCTTCAGACAATATCTGGAATGCTTCAGCCAACTTCAGGTAGAGTGCTTTTAGATGACACTGATATTACCAAGATTCCAGGTCATAAAATTGTGTCAATGGGAATGGCTCATGTGCCCGAAGGACGTAGAGTTTTCCCTGGTTTAACAGTGCTTGAAAACTTGAAAATGGGGGCTTATACTAGAAGTAACAAAAGCGAAATTGCGGATGCATTTGAGAGAGTTTATGAGAGTTTTCCACGACTCAAAGAACGTAAAAATCAGTTAGCTGGAACACTATCAGGTGGTGAGCAGCAGATGCTTGCCATGGGACGTGCACTGATGAGCCAGCCACGTATCGTTCTTATGGATGAGCCATCGATGGGACTTTCACCTATCTTTGTAGAGGAGATTTTCAATATCATCCAGTCAATTTCCGATGCGGGCACCACAGTACTTCTTGTTGAGCAGAATGCTAAAAAAGCCCTTGCTATCGCAGATAGAGCTTATGTTCTCGAAACAGGAAATATCGTACTTTCCGGTGACGCTAAGGTACTTCTTAATGATGATTCAATTAAGAAGGCATATCTAGGAGAATAAAATAAGCATTTCTAATTAACAATCTTTTATTGCTTTGTAGGAGACATAAGTTGACGAAAAACATATAAGGATTGTGAATGTGAGAAATGCAAATCAAGGGGGGCTAGAAGATGGAAGAAAAGAAGCTAGTTATTACAGTTGCCAGAAGTTATGGTTCCGGAGGTTTGACACTTGCTAAGAAGCTTGGCGCAGAATTGGGTATTCCTGTATATGACAGGGAGATTTTGCGAATGGCTTCAGATCAAAGCGGAATCAGCGAAGAGCTTTTTGGACAGGTAGATGAGCATGTTCGAAAGATATTCATGTCAGCTAAAGGCAAGTATAAGGGAATGCCATTAACCCCAGAGTATTCAGCGTTTACATCAGATGATAATCTGTTTGAGCTTCAGGCAGATGTAATCAAGCGAATTGCCAATACTCAAAGTTGTATTTTTGTTGGACGATGTGCCGACTACATTTTGAAAGACAGGCCATATGTGCTATCGCTTTTCTTATATGCATCAGAAGAAGATTGCTTAGAGCGACTTCGTAAGCAGGTTAGCGGTACTGACGAGGAATTGCTAAAAAGAATGCACGACATTGATAAACATCGTGCAGATTACTATCGCTACTACACCGGTCATGATTGGAATGATGCAAGAAACTATGATTTCTGCTTAGACACAGGTGTTATGGATTATGATAAATTAATCGAAGTAGTGAAGGCATATATCAAGATTAAAGAGAAATAAATCCTGCCAGGCTGCCTCTGTTTACTCCCATTATTCGGTGTGAATAGAAAAGCTTTGGATTGCAACGCGTGCAATAATCAGTGATTTCAATGTGGACCTCGGGAATGCCTGCTTCAAGGAATACTATGCGGCAGGCAGCCCAGAGGTCTAACATATACTTATCAGCATCATTAGGATTAAATACTGATGGATGCAATATCTCATCCTTATGAGCATCTCCAAATGTTTCTAAAAAGGCGTCCGCCACATCCTTGCTTACTTCATAGCAATTTTTACAGATACTTGGGGCAATTCCACATAAGATATCCTTAGGATTACAACCAAATGCTTCTTGCATTTTATTAATTGTAACTTTTCCTATTTTTCCAACTGTACCTCTCCAGCCTGAGTGAGCCATGGCTATTACTTCTTTTACAGGATCATAAAAATATAAAGGAACGCAGTCGGCGTAGAATGTTACTAAAGGCATGTCCTTTACGTTTGTAATCATTCCATCAACATCGTCATATGGAAGAGGTCTAATGATTCCATTTCCAGCGTCTTTTTCATCTACGATAATTACATTAGTTGTATGTGTTTGCTTAGAAAGACACATGCGCTCATAATTCATATCAAGAGCGGTGGCAATTCTTTTAAAATTCTCATGAACATTTTCATCGCTGTCGCCGCGATTAAAGCCGAGATTTAATGAATCAAAGACGCCGTCGCTTACACCACCAAGGCGGGTTGAAAAGCCGTGCTTAACACCAGCATTTTTGAAAAGGTCAAATGTCATATATGTAACGTTATTTTTGGTCTCTTTATTCATAGAAATTGTGCACCTCACATTAAGCTAAAATAAATGTATAGTTTTTCCGCCAGTTTTATATATAATTATAGAGAATTACGTATAATAATAGAAGATGAAAGTAGTAAACATAGAGGAAAGGTTAAAGTAATATGAACCTTAAAGTTTTAAAGACACTTGAATATGACAAAATAATTTCTAGGCTTGCTGAACTTGCAACTTGTGAAGCAGGAAAAAAGCGATGCCTGGAATTACTTCCTATAAATGATATTGAAGAGATTCAAATTATGCAGCAGGAGACTGCCTGCGCCTTTAATCGTTTGGTAAAGTTTTCGGATGTTAGTGCCAGCGGAACCACTGATTTGAGACCATCACTTGCTCGTCTAGATTTGGGCTCTACCCTTACCATTGAGGAGATATTAGCAGTGGCTTCTGTTCTTGAGGTTACAAAACGTGTGGCAGCTTATGGAAAGCAAATGGAGGAAGAGGATGCACTTACATTTTATTTCAACGGACTTTCTCCGGAAGTGGCTATTTTAAATGAAATCCGTCGTTGTATTATTGATGAAGAGACTATTGCTGACGATGCCAGCACAGCCCTTTATGATATCCGTATGGGAATGAAGAGAACTAATGACAAGATTAAATCAGTCATGAACTCTCTTTTGAATAACACAACCACTCGTGGATATTTGCAGGAGCCAGTAGTGACTGTTAGAGGAGGAAGATTCTGTCTGCCAGTTCGTTCTGATTACAAATCTAGAATACCAGGTATGGTCCACGACCAGTCATCAACAGGTTCGACATTTTTTATCGAGCCTATGCAGGCTGTTGATTTGAATAATGAATTACGAGAATTACAGGTCAGAGAGCAGGATGAGATTGCTAGAATTCTAGCTAATATTTCAAACAGAATCGCAGAATCATCAGAGGGAATAATTCGTAATTTCGAATTGCTTACAGAAATCGATTTTATTCTTGCTAAGGGCCGTTATGCCATCGAATTAAATGCAAGCAATCCTGAGTTTAATAAGGATGGAATAATTAATCTTAGAGGTGCAAGACATCCTCTTTTAGATCCTAAGACTGTTGTAGCAACAGATATTAAGCTTGGTGAAGATTACAATCTTCTTTTGGTTACTGGTCCAAATACCGGTGGTAAGACAGTATCACTTAAGACATGCGGTCTACTTACACTTATGGCTCAGGCAGGTCTTCATATTCCAGCAAAGGATAGAAGCCAGATAGCTGTATTTGACGATGTATACGCTGATATTGGTGATGAGCAGTCAATTGAACAATCACTATCCACATTTTCATCTCACATGGTAAATATTGTCCACATTTTGGAAGCTATAAATAGTGGAAACTACTCCCATGAGACAGATGAAATTGTGAATAAAAACAAAAAAGATTTTGTTCACTCAAAAGTAATTCACGGCACTAATACGCCAAACGAAGTGCCACAGTTTTTGATTTTGATAGATGAGCTTTGTGCTGGAACTGATCCAAAGGAAGGTGCCGCTTTGGCGCAGTCTATTTTAGATAGACTACATACCCTAGATGTGCGCACAATGGCTACAACCCACTATAGTGAGCTAAAAGTTTACGCACTTTCTACAGAGGGAGTGGAGAATGCATCATGCGAATTCTCACTTGAAACACTTAGCCCAACATATCATTTGATAATTGGCGTCCCAGGAAAGTCAAACGCCTTTGCCATTTCAAGTAAGCTTGGCATACCACAGGATTTAATTGATGACGCCCAGACACGTCTATCTGATGATGACCGTTCATTTGAAGATTTAATGGTTGATTTGGAGCAGAAGCGTCATCAGGTTGAAGAGGATGCTAAGGAGGCAGCGGCTGCCCTTAAAGAGGCTGAAACTAAGCTGGCTAATGCCACAGCTAAAGAAGAAAAAATCAAGAATCAGCGCGAGGAATTAATTCGTCAAGCTCATGAAGATGCAGCAGCTATTCTTCAGGAGGCAAAGGATATTGCTGACGAAACAATTCGTGATTTTAATAAATTCGGTAAAGGCGGCGGAAATATTTCTGCA
>JAILAV010000052.1 GCA_024681435.1 Pseudobutyrivibrio sp.
TTATCACGAAGATAATCGAAACCAAGCTCATTATTTGTGATGTATGTAATATCGCAATTGTATGCAGCCTGACGCTCTTCCTTTGTCATGTCGTTAAGAACGACACCAACTGTAAGACCAAGGAAACGGTGAACTTCACCCATCCACTCAGCATCACGCTTTGCCAAGTAATCATTTACAGTAACGATGTGAACACCTTTACCTGTAAGTGCATTCAAATATGCTGGAAGAGTAGAAACCAATGTCTTACCTTCACCAGTACGCATCTCTGCAATACGGCCCTGGTGCAAGATAATACCACCGATTAACTGCACTCTGAAATGTTCCATACCAAGGGCACGCTTACCAGCTTCACGAACTGTTGCGTAGGCCTCAGGAAGAATATCATCAAGTGTCTCTCCATTAGCAAGTCTATCCTTAAACTCCTGAGTCTTAGCTCGAAGTTCATCATCTGAAAGTGCCCCCATAGCATCTTTGTATGATTCTATTTTATCTACGATAGGCTTAATTCTCTTAAGCTCTCGCTCAGAATGTGTACCAAATACTTTGTCGATAATGCTCATTCTTTTATTTCTCCTAACTCTAAGGGAAAATCCCACAAACTTCTATCATTTTAACAGAAAACAGAGGCATTCTCAACATGTATAACCTAGTCCTAGCCTACATGAATATATACGATTCACTAGCAAATTTGATGACATCCATAGGGTGAAGCTTATATGGTTTTCTATAAGCAAGTGGAAGGCTATTAAGAAAGCTTCCATTTAGACTATTGCTATCAGTGATATAATAGTCACTTCCCTCTCTGGTTATTTTCGCATGACTTCCGCTTACAGTTCGTGCTTTTAAAACAGCATCATTGTTTTTTGCAGTTCCGATTTTGAATATATCCTTATTGATAATAAAATCATCCTCATTGCTATTTCCGTCGTACACTAGACGTCCAACAGCTTTAGCTTCCGACAGAAGTACTGTTCTTTCCTCCAAATCGATATCTGGTTCAATGATAAAATCATCAGATTCCTTTACATCCACTTCATCTCTAAATCTTAGATTTCCAAAGAATATCCCCATAGATTCACGCACTTTGCCAAATAATCGTTTTTTCTCTTTTGGCTTCTCATCGTAATAATCTGTCATATATCCTGAATCTATATAGTCGTAATTCTGTGGTTCCTCCGGCCTATCATCCTCGTCATCTAGAGATACCTTTTCTACATAGATTTCATCTTTAGTTTCTACCTCTTGTAGACAATCTAATACTTCCTCTAATGTATAATCATCTTTCAAACACAAATCGTAAGCCAGGTATACCTGCTTTGATTCATTTCTATCACCTGTAGTGAGCTTTGAAATAAAATATTCCATAAGCTCTCTAAACTGCTCTTGAACTGTACCGGATTTTTGCGGATAGTAGCATAAACTAATTTTGTAGCTGTCACCGCTTTTTTCCATAAAAATAGTCTCTTTGTTCAATAGAACGTGCTGCTCGTCTATCAGATAGCGAGCTATTTCGTTTAATGCAATCTGAAGATTAATTATTATTCTTGTTAACATATCAAGATTTAAATCATGACTTTCAATAAAATCTTCCAGGTTTTCTTTTCGACTAATTTTATAACTAAGCTTATTTATTCCATCTATGGCTATACAACTCATTGGAAGAAATGTGGAAATATTATTCTCATTTATCATTTTTGTTTCATAGAAATTTGGATTTATTTTTCCTTCCAAAAGCATATAACTTTCGTTATGTTTTCTCTCATAAGCAATTTCCATAACTCTATTCTTTAAGGGCATGAAACACACCCATTACTCCTTCCTTTAACCTAAAAACCTTAACAGCGTCAAAGTCCGTATTATAATTGCTGACATAATCAAGCGATAATTGAAACACCTCATAGGCTAGACATACAGCCATTCCAAATAGGATAAAACTAAATGAAATAATCATCGCTCCTTCAACTGTATAGCTTCCTTTTAGCTTCATCATAGTATCCCTCCAAAATGATGGATAATTATTAACGTAATATAGCCCAACAACAAAAATGGTATAAATGGTATTTCATATGCCAAGCCATTATCGTATTTACGAACCACGAAAAATCCTACCACTGTTGCATATATGGAACTTAGCCAAAGCAAGATCAATGTATCCATAAATCCTAGATACAGCCCACTGACAATTACAATATATGCATCGCCCTTACCAATCTTTTCTTTTGTCAAAATACTAAAGGCCAGCATAACTAAGCCAACGCAAACGCCTCCTATGATACTGATCCAAGAATGATGCTTGTTTATCACTTCCAAAGCTATTCCAATTATTCCAAAAATAACCACCTGAAACATTCTAATCTGACGTGTTCTTATATCATCAACTGTTGTTAGGCCATACATACAAACTAATCCAAGCGCTTCCATTTTATTTATCCTCAATTTCTATTTCCCGCCACACTTACTACAAGCTGGCATTTTA
>JAILAV010000064.1 GCA_024681435.1 Pseudobutyrivibrio sp.
AGAAAAGCAGGAACTCCAAGTAAAGAACCATTAAAGTAATGTTTCACATTCAACATATTTGATTATGGGGGAATATATGATTAATGATTTTTTAAAAAAATATCAGGAAGAACTTATTTCTGAAAAGATACAGTTAAAGGAAGATATGGATTTATTAGAGACAAAGATTAAAGAAGAGACTAAGTTTCTTTCTTTATTAGAAGAATCTAATGAGTCTTTCTTTAAGGAGTTTACTCCTAGAGATGTTAATGAAAAGAATAATGAAAAAGCAGAAGAAATAAGAAATAGTCTTAATACATTATCTATTCAGATGAATGAAAAGAAAAACAGAATGAAATTCTATGATGGAAGATTAGTAGAGATAAATTCTTTAATAAATAATAACCTTATTATTAATCAACCATCTTTAAAATCTACTGCTAACCTAGAATCTGTAGATAATGAATCTGTTATAACTGATTCATCTTCTTTAAAAGATAAGCTTTCTTCAATAATGAATCTTATAGTTTTAGATCCTTATCGCGCAAAAATTGAGATGGAAGAACTTATTTCTTCTCTTTAGAAATATGCCTAATCAATATATAGAAATGTTTCACGTGAAACATTTTCTATTTGATTGATATTAAAACACAAAATGTAGTGTTTAGATTTTTGATTCAACTTCTATATATTGCTATTTGTATTAAATAATGTTTCACGTGAAACATTATTTAAAGTGATAATTATAACAATATCTAGTACTAAATAAGCAATTCTATTAAAATTCAAACAGATTTTCTTAGTAGAATTGAGAAAAACAGAATGATATAATGAAATCTGTTCAAAGTAAGAAAACTATATAAGGGAGACAATATAAATGAAACGAGTAATTGCAATTGCCAACCAAAAAGGTGGAGTTGGTAAGACTACAACAAGTATTAATCTTTCAGCATGTCTAGCAGAGGCTGGAAAGAAAGTATTAGTAATAGATACCGATCCACAGGGAAATGCAACAAGTGGTCTTGGCCTTGATAAAGACGAGTGTGAGAATACAGTTTACGACTTAGTTCTTGATCAGTGCAGCATTAAGGAATGCATGTATAAAGTAGATAATATTCCTAACCTTACAGTTATCCCATCAAATGTTGATTTAGCTGGTGCTGAAATCGAGCTTTTAGGAATAAATGAAAAGGAATATATTCTTAGAAATGCTGTAGATTATGTAAAGGATGATTTCGATTATGTAATTATTGATTGTCCTCCTTCATTAAATATGCTTACTATTAATGCTATGACAACAGCTGATTCTGTACTTGTTCCTATTCAGTGTGAGTACTACGCACTTGAAGGTATTAGCCAGTTAATTCATACAATCGACCTTGTTCAGCAGAGATTGAATCCAAAGCTTAAGATTGATGGTGTAGTATTTACTATGTATGATAAGAGAACAAATCTTTCTTCTGATGTAGTTGATACTGTAAAGAATAATCTTAATGCAACAGTATATCAGACTATTATTCCAAGAAATGTTAGATTAGCAGAAGCACCTTCACATGGACTTCCAATTAATTTATATGATGAAAAGTCTACTGGTGCAGAGAGTTATCGTAATCTTGCAAAAGAAATAATAGGACGAAAGGATATATAAGATATGGCAGCTAAAAAGGGAGGATTAGGTAAGGGATTAGATTCTCTTATTGTTAATAAAAGCGAAGGTGTAGTTGCAGTTAATCCAGAACAGCATGGTGCACCTGTTAAGGTTGATATTGATAAAGTTGAGCCTAACAAACTTCAGCCAAGAAAGAATTTTGATGAAGATAAGTTACAGGAATTAGCAGATAATATTAAGATACATGGAATCGTTAATCCAATCATTGTTCAGGACCGTAAGAAGTATTATGAAATAATCGGTGGTGAGCGTCGTTGGAGAGCTGCAAGAATTGCAGGATTTAAAGAGGTTCCAGTAATTATCATGAATCTTAGCGAGCAGGAATTCGTTGAGATTTCTCTTATTGATAACATCCAGCGTGAGCAATTAAATCCAATTGAGGAAGCTATGGCTTTCGCAAGACTTATTGATGAGTTTAAGTTAAAGCAGGAT
Organism: Pseudobutyrivibrio sp.; assembly: GCA_024681435.1. Taxonomy (GTDB): domain Bacteria; phylum Bacillota; class Clostridia; order Lachnospirales; family Lachnospiraceae; genus Pseudobutyrivibrio. The sequence continues at coordinate 2,081 of JAILAV010000064.1, forward strand.
GAAGTAGCTGAGCGTGTTTCAAAGAGCAGAACTACTATCACTAATGCACTTAGATTACTTAAGCTTGATAAGCGAGTTCAGGATATGATCGTTGATGATAAACTTTCAACTGGTCATGCTAGAGCTATGCTTGCAATTACAGATTTAGATAAGCAGTATGAGTTTGCTGAAAAAGCGTTTGATGAGAAGATGTCAGTTCGCGATGTTGAGCGCGAGGTTAAAAAGTTAATTAACGAAAAGACATCTGATAAGAAATCAAAGGCAGCTGGCATTGATCCTCAGCTTCAGGCAGTATACCAGGATGCTCAGGAAAAGCTTAAGGGTATTCTTGGTACGAAGGTATTTATTAATGCTAAGGATAATAAATCTGGAAAGCTAGAAATTGAATACTATTCTCAGGATGAATTAAATAGAATAGTAGAATTATTAGAATCTATTAAATAAACATATGTTCGATTGGAGAATCAATAATGATAGAACAATATTTAGGAATTAGTACAGACTACGTGATAATTGGACTTGCAGCACTAGTTCTAATTATGATGATACTTTTGATTGTTTTCATCGTTCAAATGAGCAAATTAAAAAAGCGCTATAAAATCTTTATGCAGGGAAATGATGCAAAATCATTAGAAGACACATTGGTATATAGATTAGAGCAGGTTGATGAGTTAATAGAAGCAAACGCAAGTAATGAAAGAAATATCGATATGATATTTAAAAATATGAAGGGTTGCTTCCAAAAGATTGGTCTTGTTAAATATGATGCATTTAATGAAATGGGTGGAAAGCTCAGCTTTTCTCTTTGCTTATTAAATGAAAAGAATACAGGCTTCATCATCAATGCAATGCATTCAAGAGAAGGATGCTATACTTATGTTAAAGAGATTATTGATGGAAATTCTATAATCCAACTTGCAGAAGAAGAAGAGCAGGCACTAGAACAAGCTTTAGGCGGTATGTAATGCATAAATTTTTACCAGCAATTGGTTTTAGCAAATTAAATAACGAAACATTAACAAACTTGATACAGGAAATAGTTAAACGACCTGATTACCAGGAGTCAGCAATTGATTTCGATGGTAATCAGTTTGTTGAGCTTAGATATATGGTAGCAGATAATGTTGGAATAGTTTTACGTGGGTCATATGATGATAATGATGAATTCAAATTAGATTATTACTATCCAACTTTTATCGGGGATACTATATCTATTAAAAATGACGTAGAAGTTATAAAGCAATCTGATAAGGATAATTATCAGGTTATGGTTGATGAAATTAGATTAGGTGTTAATCTGATTTTTCAGCTTCAAAACATGGGCGAGTTTCTTAGAAGAAATATCACAGATGGTAAATCCAGTGATAGAGATATTAAGCTTGCAGCATTGTCTTTAGATGGAAAAATAATTTTACCTTTATATGATAATGAGAAAAGTCGTATTAAGGAAAAAATGAATAATCAAAAGAGAATAGATCTTGTTGAGCAAGCGCGAGAGGGAAATGAAGAGGCTTTAGAAAGTCTTACCATGGACGAGATTGATTTATATCAGCGTATAACTAGAAGAGTAGCAAAAGAAGATATTCTCAGTGTTGTTACAAGCTTCTTTATGCCTTATGGAATCGAGAATGATAAATATGAGATTCTTGGGGATATATTGGACGTTAAAACTGTAGTAAATCATCTTACAATGGAAGAGCTCTATATTCTTGCTGTAGAAAGTAACGACGTTGTTTTAGAAGTGTGTATCAACAAGAATAATTTATACGGTGAACCAACGATAGGTAGGCGCTTTAAGGGTACTATCTGGCTACAAGGAACTGTTGATTTTTCATAGTCATTAGATTAAAATCTAATAGTTGCGTGTTTGAGTAGCTCAGCTGGATAGAGCGTCCGCCTCCTAAGCGGAAGGTCGTGGGTTCGAATCCCATCTCGAACACTAAGGCGGAGTCGATATTTATCGACTCTTTTTTATACTAAAAGTAACATTTTGTCCACAAATATTTCGCAATAATAGGTTAAAATACTTTTAGTGTGAAAGTAGTCTAAAAATTGCAAATATTGTATAATCTATTTTATAGTAGTTTGACAATGAAAAAGTGCCGACTAAAAGCATTCGTTAGATTATTTAAAAGGGGGAAAATAGAAAATAGGAGGACGGAATGTATGGCAGATTTAAATCTCACTAAAGAACAGCAGGATACACTTGGAGAAATTGCTAATATAAGCATGGGTTCATCAGCAACATCTTTAAGTGCACTTCTAAATAATTTAAAGGTTGATATTACAACACCAAAGATTGAGCTTATTAAAAGAAGCGAATCATTAGACGATTATCATAATGTCTGTGTCCTTGTACATATTAATTATATAAAGGGATTGTCAGGCAGTAATGTTTTAATATTAAAAGAAAACGATGTAAAAATAATTGCCGATTTAATGATGGGCGGTGATGGTACAAATACAGCAGGTGATATTGGAGAAATTCAATTATCAGCAGTCTCAGAAGCAATGAATCAAATGATGGGAAGTGCTGCATCTTCAATGTCACAATTACTTAATAGGGTAGTTGATATTTCACCACCTAAAACCGATAATATTGATGTAGAAAGTGTAAAAATTTTCGAAAGATTATTTGAATCACCAGAAATAGATTTTGTCAAAATAACATTTGATTTAAAAATAGGAACGATAGTAGATTCAGTTATGGTTCAACTGTATCCTATTACGTTTGCAAAGGATATGGTATCTCTATTTGAAAAAAAAGATGACTAGGGGGCACAATGGACGAGAACACAAAAAAAATTCAAACAGAAATAGCCAAGGATAAGATTCAGATTATTCTATCCAGCATTGCTCTTGCAGTACTAATTATCATGGAATTTTATATCATGATAAACTTTAAAAGTAACTTCATGGCAATGGCGGTTGGAATTCTTCTGATGATAGTCGCATTATTTTTCCTTATAAGTGCGATGCTAGATATGTCATTAAAGCAGAAGAATATGGAGCAGGAAAAATATGAGGAAATATACAATGCGCAGAAGGCATCGTATCTCGTCATAAAAAAGAGCTTCGATGAAATGGAGCAGAGACTTCGTGTAATCGAGCAAAACAGTTCATTACCAGCTGAAGATATTATTAATGCACAAAAGGCAGTAGCTAAAGTAACAATATCTAGAAGTAAAGAAAATACAGACGCATTAATGAATTCAAACGATGAGCTCATTAATCAGCTTGTAAATATCCAGGAAAAGCTTGAAAATAACAACTCACAGATAATTGAAAAACAGCAATCATTAATCAAGGAATCAAACTTTGATATTCAGCAAAAGATTGCAGCATTAACTTCTCAGATTTCAAATATCGAGGGAAGAATACAAAGTGGTATACCTGTTATGGCACAGCCTGTACAGATGACACCACCACCTGTTGTTCAAGAAGCTCCAGTTGCTGAAGAATCTTTCACAGAAGAATTACCAGTAATGGACGAGCTTCCACCAGTTGATGAAATGCCAGCAATGGATGAGCTTCCACCAGTTGACGAAATGCCAGCAATGGACGAGCTTCCACCAACAGAAGAGATGCCGGCAATGGAAGAAATTCCACAGGAAGAAGTAATATCTACAGAAGATGTAGCAATGGAAGAAGCTACATCAGATGATTTAGGCTTAGATTTGGATGCTGCAGTAGAAGAATCTGCAGAAGAGGAAATTGGCTTAGATCTAGATGCTGTAATGGAAGAAGAGACAGAAGAAGTAGTAGATGATTTAGGATTAAATCTTGATGATGTTGTAGAAGAAGCACCAGCAGAAGAGCTTCTTGCAGAAGAGCTTCCAGTTATGGATGAAATTCCAGTAGAAGAACCTGTTGTTGAAGAGCAAGTAGAAGAAATACCTGTTGTAGAGGAATCCGTAGAAGAGCAAGCTGAAGAAATACCAATAGAGGCTCCAGCAGAAGAGGTTATAGCCGAAGCAGAGACTGAGCCTGAGGCTGAAGAAGATTTAGGAGCTAATTTAGACGCATTACTTGAAGAAATTGGTGAGACTGTGGAGGAAGAAGAACCAGAGCCTGAACCAGAGGCTCCAGCTGAGCCAGAACCTGCTGAGGAAGATTCAGATTCTATAGTAATTCCTGATGTAGGTGTAGATTTAACAGATCCAAATAGAGTAATGAGCCCAGAAGAAATCGAAAAATTATTTGCAAGCATATAATAGCAAAAATAGCCACCTGTCTCATTATTGAGGCAGGTGATTTTATATTATATAAGCAATAATAGATGATAAAAATAATTGATGGAGTTTTCAGAAAACTATAATAAAAAAAGTTGATAAAAAACGAAAAAAATTAAAAAAAGGGGTTGCAAAAATCTGAAGTAGGCTATATAATTATTTTCGTTGCTGAGGCAATAAAGTTAATAAATGAGCGCGATTAGCTCAGCTGGCAGAGCACCTGACTCTTAATCAGGGTGTCCAGGGTTCGAACCCCTGATCGCGCATTTAACGTCGAGAATCATCTCGGCGTTTTCTTTTTTATAAATTATAAATATAAGAAAAAGCCTTGATGTGCATTTAAGCAATCAAGGCTTTAATATTATCTACTAGCAATTAGTTTATATATTGGATTTCCTTTACTAGAAAACTTCTCTTCATATTCTGTCATGATATTATTTTGATTCATTGTGGAATCATTATGCAAATCATAAGTAATGCTATCAATGTGCCATAATGGGTGATTATCAATTTCATCAACAGAAAAATCGAATAAATCCCTGTTATCTGTTTTGAACTCAATATGTCCTTCTTTAGAAAGAATAGAGTTATATCGATTCAAAAATGTAGAAGATGTAAGTCTACGCTTTGCATGTCTATCCTTTGGCCAGGGATCGCTGAAGTTAAGATATAATCTATCAACTTCGTGACAAGCGAAAATGTCTAAAACATCTGTGGCGTCAAAGCAAATAAATCTCAAATTAGGAATTTCTAAATCCTCTACCTTTTGAATAGCTCTAAGAAGCACACTTGTGTATCTTTCGATGCCAATAAAATTAATATCAGGGTTTTGCATTGCCAGAGTAGTGATAAATTGACCTTTACCCATTCCAATTTCAATATGCAAAGGATTATCATTGCCGAATATTTCTTTTTTATGAATACCTTTAAGCTTAGTTGGTTCCTGTATGCAATAAGGACTGTTAGATACAACTTCGTCAGCCCCTGGGATGTTCCTTAATCTCATAATAACCTCCGTTAATAAAAATCGATAACGATTATAACACAAAAATAAGAAGATTAGTATTGCAAGTGACAGTTTGAAGACGTTATACTAGAAAAGCGTAAAGGAAGAAGAGTATGAATATTAAAAGAAAAATAACTAAGGCATTAGCCTTTATAATAGCTTTAAACAGCTTATTTATGTCAAAATCTACAGTAGCTGAGGCGGCAGATTATTGGCCTAGCGGATTGGATGTGGTTGCAGAATCAGCTATTGTAATGGAGCAGGAAACCGGAACCATTCTTTATTCAAAGAATATGGATGAGGTACACTTTCCAGCCAGTATTACAAAGATAATGACAGCGTTAATTGTATTAGAGCAATGTGACTTAGATGAGATAGTTAAGTTTTCTGCAGAGTCTGTTTACGGTACTGAGCTAGGATCTTCCAGTATCGCAAGAGATGTAGGCGAAGAGATGACCGTAGAGCAAACACTTTACGGTATGATGCTAGAATCAGCAAATGAATGTGCCTATGCATTGGGAGAGCATGTTGCCGGTGATTTACCATCATTTGTAGATATGATGAATGCCAGAGCAAAAGAACTTGGTTGTACAAATACTCACTTTAACAACTCAAATGGTCTTCCAGATGATGAGCATTATACAACTGCCCATGACATGGCTTTAATATCAAGAGCTGCTTATAATATTCCAAAATTTGCAGAGATAGTTGGAACAAAGAATTACACTATTCCACCTACAAATAAGCATTCAGATCCTACACCTTTAAATAATCATCACCAGATGCTTCATTACTATAAGACTAACAAATACCTGTATGATTATTGCTTAGGCGGAAAAACAGGATATACAGTTGTTGCAGGAGCAACACTTGTTACATATGCAAAAAAGGACGGAATGACACTTATATGCGTTGTAATGAAGGATACTACAACGGATGAATATACTGATACAACAAACCTATTTGAATACTGCTTTAATAACTTTAGTACATACACAGTTGCAGATTTTGCATCTATCTCTGAGGATGATACAAATGTCACTGGTATATTAAGTGAAAATAGCGAATTAATATGCGTAGATAAGAAAGGAATAATTGTTATTCCAAAGACAGCCAGCATATTGGATGTGGAATCCGATGTTGTTCCATATAGCGATAAAAACAATAAATCAGTTATAGGACAATTAAGATTTAGATACTCTGATAGAAGTGTTGGCTCTGCTAATCTGATATTTACAAATGCTGATACAGGAAGCTATCCTTTTGATAATATAGATCCAAAGCTTGGTGGAAGCGGTAAAGAATATATTCAAGTTAATTATCCAAAGATAGGATTAATAATTCTTATTATATTAGCTGTAATTTGGTTGGTGTTATTTATAAAGAGCAAGTCTAGCGAAATATTATTGTTTAAGCATAGATTTAGAACAAGACATCCTAAAAAAGTAAAAACAGGAATGACAATCATTAGAGATAATAGCAAGAAAAGAAGAAGACGTCGATAAAACGACAATAATTGTCTTAAAACAGGATTAAAACGACACAAGGTATAAATAAACGACAGTATAGTTTAACTATACTGTCGTTTACTATTTTTCAGACCTCAAAAAAATTTTGTATAAAAAATATAAAATTTATCTATCTATCAGACTATTAATCATAATTTCCAACTGTTGTTTATTGTTCGTAAACAATATAATGCCGTGAGAAGAGTTAATCATGGTAATTATTTTATCAGCAAAGGTTTCTGATTCTGAAAGAAGTTGATATAGATAATCTTTATGTTTACTGTCACATTTCAAAAATAAGGATTCATAATTTTCAAAAGGAACCAACTGGGAATTAGTTTTTTTCATGAGAAATGAAATCTCTTTATCCTGGCCGAGTTGTTCTTCTGTTTTATTAATAATGAAATAGCCTTTTTCATCCTTAGGCATGCCAAGTGACTTTACTGCACGCTGAACCTGCTTAGTAAGACTGTCACTGGCAGGATATAATGATTGAAAATAGTTCATGAAGTCAGAAGCGGTTTTAAAATGCTGATTAGTTCCGCGTTCTAAAACCTCAGTCATAAGGATTTTCTTGATTACTTTCTCACATTCCTTGCGAGAAGGGTTTTTTCTAAGATTTATTCTTTCTTCAGACATATAAACCTCCAAAAAGACAAAAATAATAGGTATATGATAATTATACGACAATAATTATCAGGAAAAAAGACATATAGTGATAAATATTGTATATATGAAGAATCTAAGAAATAAAGGACTTAAATTGACAGTATATGAATATAATGGGATAATTAAAAATAATTACCTCTTGTGAGATATAGGAGTGGAAAAAATGGAAAACTTATTTTCTAGAGATGAGAAGAAACAGTATCAGTTAGAACAGATTAATGATTTAGTTGAAGTCAATGGTGGTTTAGTTAAAACTAGCGAAATAGAAGCCCTTGGAGTTGACTACAGAAGAGTCCTTGCTTTTGTAGAAGAAGGATATCTTATAAGAGTTAAAAGTGGATACTATACAACCAAATATTTCGAGTGTAGTGAAGAGGAATGGATTTATAAATTATTTGGTGAAGATGGAATTCTAACAATAGAGTCAGCACTTTGGGTATATGGTTACTTAAAGGACAGACCATATAAGTGGAGTATTGCAATCAATAAGAATACTAGCAAATCAAGATTCAATATAGATTATCCAATTGTAGAGCCATACTATACGGAACCTGAAGTATTAGAGCTTGGTGTAACAGAGGCAGACTTCGCAGGCAAAAAGATGAAAATCTATACAAAAGAAAGATTAATATGCGATGTGCTTAAGTACCAGGAAAAGATAGATAGAGAACTATTTAAGCAAGGAGTACTTGCATACATCATGGACGAAAACAAAGATGTATCCAAGTTAATGGAATACGCTAAGAAAAGAAAAGTCCTGAAAAAAGTTCAAACAATGATAGGTGTGTGGTTATAGTGATTAACAGACTGAACATAAAAGAAAAATCAGAAAATCTAAATATTCCATTTAAGAATCTGTTGTCTGCAGCAGTATGCGAAATCATAGTAGAGCTACTTTCAAATGGCAATTATTGTAATGAATTATATCTTTGCAATTACAGCCAGTTTGACCAGGAGGTATATAGAGATTTATGTATAAGTAATATCTACTATGAGTATGTTAAAGATATTGACAGCAAAATGGCAGTGCTGTACATGAGGGACATTTTAAAAGAAATTATGTCAAAGGCTGCTTTAGAAGGATTCGCAGTAAATGGCGCTGTAGATGAAAATGGCATTAATCTCAAAATAACTGTAGATGATATGTATATTCCAATACATATTTTCTTTAAAAAGCACAAGTCTTCCAATGAACCAGAGAAAATAACAATAAAGCTAATTGCCTATGAAAATAGAGAAGTAGTTGTTTTAACTAATCCAAAGGAAGAAGAGCTTGTAAAAGATTTAGTTGAAATAATAGAAAAGCTAGAGCTAATTAACAATATGGATCATTATTTCAACGCATACGAAATATTAACTTCTAATCCAGTAAACGGTAGAAAAGTAAAGGAACGATTAGAAGCAGCTCTTAAAGAAAAGAACATCGTAATCGATGATAGCAGATTAGAGATGTTGGAAGGCTACAGTGATTACACCTATATGAAAAGAAAGTGGAAAGTTGAATTACGACAAAAAAAGAAGTCTGAACCTCAGTGGTCAGACGTTAATAATTGTCTAATTAACTTTTTGAGACCAATTTGGAATTCCATGGAAAGAAATATGGTATTCCTTGGAGATTGGATGCCTCAGCTAAAGAGATTCCTTGATTAGGGATTAACAAATAAAATTCTTTTTCAAAATTGAAAAAACAGCGTAGTAATATGACTGTCTGTCATTTACCTTATAAAACTGCTGTTCCAAGGAGATACAAGATATATCAGAAACATCTTTGGTATCGATTAGATGAGTATTACATTTTTCCATAATGTATTCTCTAGTGGTCTTTTTGAAAAAGATACATTTAAACAAAGGACCAATGCACTTTTTATTAAATACACCACAAATAGTTTCTAAACAATCTTCGTTGAAGTTAAGAGAAGTAATATCATAGTTATTGGACTTCTCATAAAGATAAACTGCAGTACGTGGATCCATAAAAGGTGTATCAACAGACATAAAAAAAGCTCTGTCTCCAGAAATCATAGTTAGGCAAGAAAGAATAGCACCAATAGGACCAGCATTTCTAGAAATATCAGGAATTTCTTGAGCATCAAGACCTAGATGGCTAAGGTCACCTCTCTCATTAACCGAAAGATAAATCTTATCAAAAAAAGGGCTGAATTTATCATAGATATATTCAACCATAGTTTTATCTTCAAATGGTAATAGAGCTTTTTTGGTTCCCATGCGAGAGCTGTCGCCGCCGCAAAGAATTACTAGAGTCCTATTCATAACTGCCTCCTTGATTTGATAAGTAACATTATATTGATAATAGAGAAAAAATAAAAGCGAAAAATGAGTTTATCAAAAAGACTAGAGAAATATTCCAAATCAAATATGTACCCGTTTCATATGCCAGGGCACAAAAGAATGCTTGAAGGACCATACGGTATAGATATGACAGAAGTTGAGGGAGTTGATGATTTGCATGATCCAAATGATGTGATTGCAGAAGAACAAAATCGACTAGCCACACTCTATAATGCAAAAGAAAGCTTTATACTAGTTGGAGGTTCAACGGTAGGAAATCTTTCAGCTATTTACGGATGTTGTAATGAAGGAGATTTGGTTTTAATCCAAAGGAATTCTCATAGAAGTGTATATAACGGAGTAATTCTTAGGCATTTAAGGATTGGATACATATATACTCAGTGTGATGAAAATGGAATTTACAATGCAGTAACCATTGATGAAATAGAAAAAAGCATAAAAGCAAATAATGGAGAAATTCCAAAAGCAATAGTTATAACAAGTCCA
>JAILAV010000105.1 GCA_024681435.1 Pseudobutyrivibrio sp.
TAGCTCATTAGTATTATTTGTGGAGAAAAGTATTAATATGGTGGCCATTGGAACTGGGTTATCCTATGCATTATATTCGCTACTGTTGTGTATCAAGCTATCTAAGAGATTTAAGTTCTCATTGTGGAAGCTCTTGCTAAACAGCTGGGGCCCAGCAATAGCCATAACAGTGCCTGGAGTGCTGCTGTATGGCATCCTGTTATAATTGACATAAATTAAAATCTTAATTATCATAAAATGATACATTTTTCACGATAGGGAGAAATTAGGAGACATAAAGGTGTATAACATATGTTTTATGGCGAGACGTCCATTCGAGGATTTTTCGCCAGCAGTATATAAAAAGTTAAAAGAAGACCATGATGATGTAAAAGCTGTATTCATTACCTGTGATAAGCAGGAGTCAGCTTATATATGGGCAAAATTTAACGAGGAAGAAAAAAAGGATATTGCTGTTTGTGAAATATCAGAATTCATGAACGCTCACTGGGATGAGTTTACAGTGGAAAAGTTGGCTGAGTATGAAAAGAAATACGATGCCCAGCCTATGTGGAAATACATCTACACAGACAGATATTTAATATATAGAGATTATGACTACTGCGTGCATACAGCTGCAGGTCTTTTTGCGTTTTGGGAGTATGTGTTTAACACATATCATGTGGATTTCTTCTATGATGAAGTTATTGCTACACTTCTCACTTATGCAGCATATCTGGTTGGAAAGAAAACAAACACAGGTTATTATTCATTAATGTTTATGAGAGCCTGTGGTATGGATTTGACACATCACTACATTTTAAATGATCCATTTGAAAAGATGTATGATATGGAGGCTGATTACCAGAATATAGCTGTTACTGAGGAGCAGCGTGTAGCAGCGGATGCATTCCTTACAAAGTTTGAGGAGCAGCATTCAAAGCCTGCATTCATGAAGTTCTCTGGCAAGAAACCAAAGTGGAAGGCATTGTTTTTTATATTGCCATTCTTCTATTTGCGACAGAGATTCTTCAATCCGCTCACAAGAGATAAAGGTTCATACATTTATTACAAAGCATACGAGCATACAATGGACCAGCTTGTATTTTACTTGAGATATTCAAAGGGTAAGAAGTATTTCAAAAAAGCTGATTACAGCAAGAAGTTTGTATACTTCCCACTTCACATGCAGCCGGAGGCTACCACAATCGTATGTGCACAGAAGTATGAAAAACAGCTGTATTTCATTGATAATTTGGCTAAATCGTTGCCTGCAGATACATTATTATATGTAAAAGAACATTATTCGTTCTTAGGCATTCGTGAAAATAGCTTTTATGAGCAGTTGCAGCTTTACCCAAATGTGGTTTTGATTGACCCATGGGAAGATTCAATCAAGCTCATCGAAAAGAGCGAGTGCGTTGCAACTTTGACTGGCACAGCAGGGCAGGAAGCAATGATGCTTCGCCATCCAGTCTTCATGAGTGGCGACATTATATATAAGGGCGCCCCAGGTGTTATGTACCTGGAGGAAGTATTTGGTAACTACGAAAAGATGATGGCCGAATACAAACGCCCAACACGAGAAGAAATCGTACAGTACATGGCAGTCTATATGAGCCATGCCCGCAAAGGCAACACCTACGTACTAAGCCAGGAACGTCTATCCGACGAAAACCTCGCCAACGTAGCCGAGTCGATGTATTCGTATTTCGTCGAAATGAAATCGTAGATAATTTTTTCATAAGGCAGCAAGAAATTGTTGGTAGGCGCGAGCAAGGAGGCTGCCATAGGAGGTAAAATGAGTAAAGTTTTAGTTACAGGTTCAGATGGATTTATTGGTTCTCACTTAGTTGAGGAATTAGTTAAAAAAGGTTATGAGGTAAGAGCATTCGTTTATTACAATTCCTTTAATAATTGGGGATGGCTCGACACTCTTCCAAAGGAAATCATGGATCACGTAGAGGTATTCGCAGGTGATGTCCGCGATCCTAATGGCGTTAGAGAGTCTATGAAGGGAGTAGATGCAGTGTTCCATCTTGCTGCCCTTATTGCTATTCCTTTCAGCTACCACAGCCCAGATGCTTACGTAGACACAAATATCAAGGGTACTTTAAATGTACTTCAGGCAGCTAGAGACTTAGGTACAAGAGTCCTTGTTACTTCTACATCAGAGGTTTATGGAACAGCTCAGTATGTTCCAATTGATGAGAAGCACCCATACCAGGGACAGTCTCCATATTCAGCTACAAAGATTGGTGCCGATAGATTGGCAGAGTCATTCTATCGTTCATTTGATTTGCCTGTTACAATCGTGCGTCCATTTAACACATTCGGACCACGTCAGTCAGCACGTGCGGTTATTCCTACAATTATCACACAGCTTCTTGCAGGCAAGGAAGAAATCAAGCTTGGTAGCCTTACACCAACACGTGATTTCAACTATGTAAAAGATACTGCAAATGGTTTCATCGCTATGTATGAAAGTGATAAGACTATCGGTCAGGAAATCAATATCGCAACACAGAAGGAAATCTCTATCGGCCAGCTAGCAGAAGAGCTTATCCGTCAGATTAATCCAAATGCAAAGATAATCTGTGACGAGGATCGTCTTCGCCCAGAGAAGTCTGAGGTAAATCGTCTTCTTGGCTCTAATGAGAAGATTCTTCAGCTTACAGATTGGAAGCCTCAGTATACATTTGAGAAAGGTCTTGCTGAGACTATCGAGTTCCTTCGTGGAAACTTAGATAAGTATAAGGTGGATATTTATAACATATAAGATTTTGGGAGTTTGGATATAAATATAAATGAAAAACAATAAAATTAATGCAATCATGAGAATAGGAGTTGTTTTGGCAGTTCTTGTGGCACTGTACGCTGCATTGACCTATGGTCAAGGAGTGATACATTCAGATTCGTCTGTGACAAATAGATTGTATAAAAGCATGTGTACAAGCCACGGTTTTTACCCTAAGACCTGGAACTTCTATAATTATGAATTGTATTCTTTCA
>JAILAV010000112.1 GCA_024681435.1 Pseudobutyrivibrio sp.
AAAATAATAATTAGTGCATCCAAGCCAAAGTTATAGATACCAAAACCTGTTGCAGGCAAAAGAGCTATCACAACCCACATCATAATATTTGAAGTAGTGGTTTTGGATCTCACATGGGGATTGGATGATACGCTTCTTAAATCACTCATCTTATCTCGTCCCCCTTACTTTTTTCTTTTTCCGAGCTGTATTTTTCTCATGCCCTTGATGAGCTGAGTAAGCTGGCGTCTTGCCGGACAAATATAACTACAGCATCCACATTCGCAGCATTCCATTCCATACATATCAAGGAATGCCTTCTCGTCACCATGTTCCACAGCATCTGCCAGATTCTTGGGGATAAGTCTTTCAGGGCAGGCCTCTACGCAACGTGCACAGTTGATACATGCACTTGGCTCAAACTCTGCAACTTCATCCTTAGTAAGGCAGGTAAGTGCTGAAGCTGTCTTAGTGGTAGGAACGTCGAGATCAAAGATTGCAAATCCCATCATAGGACCGCCAGAAATGATCTTGGCTGGTTCTGTCTTAAATCCGCCTGCATCCTCTAATAGCTCTTTATAATTGGTTCCGATCCTTACCTTATAGTTTCTAGGATCTGTGACAGCATCACCGGTAATAGTAACAATTCTCTCCATGAGAGGACGTCCCTCTTTTACCGCTCTGCACACAGCACAAAGAGTATCAACATTGTCAACGATACATCCAGCATCTGCCGGAAGCATTGAAGAGTTGATCTCTCTTCCTGTAACTGCATAGATAAGCATACGCTCAGCGCCCTCAGGATACTTTGTCTTGACGGGCTTAACGCTTATCTTTTCCTCATCTTTTGTTAATTCTTTGAATTTAGCGATCGCATCAGGCTTATTGTCCTCAATTGCAAGAATTCCTCTCGCATTAGGGAAAATACTAACCGCAATCTTAAGACCTTCCAACAAAAGCTCAGGCTCTTCGATCATACGCCTGTAGTCGGAAGTCAGATATGGCTCACACTCAGAGCAGTTCGCGATAACATAGTCGATCTTATCCGGCTCTTTTGGTGAAAATTTAACAGCAGTTGGGAATCCTGCACCTCCCATACCAACGACACCAGCCTCTCGAACAGCTGCAATCTTGTCCTCGGCGGTCATTTCTTCGTACGGTTTTAATGGCTTAAATTCCACTTCGTCATACTTACCATCGTTTTCAACTATGATGCTGTCACACATAGCTCCTGTTGCAAGACGCCTTGGCTCAATTGCCTTGACTGTTCCTGAAACAGTTGCATAGATGGGCGCAGAAACAAAGCCACCTGCTTCTGCAATCTTCTGTCCTGTAAGAACATGATCCCCAACAGCAACGATTGGTTTAGCCGGTGCACCTATATGCTGTGATATCGGATACACCAAATCCCCTTTAGGGAGGACTGATTTGATGGGCTTATCCTTGGATAATTCCTTACCTTCGTAAGGATGGATTCCGCCCGTAAAAGTACCTCTTGCCATCTCCTACCCTTCTTTCATATTTTTGTTTATAGTGAAAGTACTGTGCCAATCCCAGCACTTAATACTACTTATACAATTATACTAAATTTTGTACAAACTTGCTTGATTAATATCAAAATAATCTGTCAATTTTTACCCACCTGTCTCTATATTATGTTAATTAGCCTTTCCACCCCTATATATATCGGTTTATAGATGCGTTATATTTGCTTTATTGTAATTTAATGCTTGCCATCAAGCCCAGTATTTCCGCATATTCCCGTCTTTACCAAACATGCGTTTGATTGTTTTTACTATGGTCAAGTGCTATTTTCATGTGCAGCGAAAATGACTTCGCTTAACAACACACATATATTCTATGGAGGGAATTAGTGTTATGCAAAAGAAATTCTTAGTTACTTTAACTGCAACAGCAACTGCTTTCTCAATGCTTGTTGCACCAAGTCTCACTGCATTTGCGGAAGATGCTGAAGTGTTAACAGAGACAGTAACTGTCTCCGCTAGTGATGAGCCTGCCGAAGTAGGTGCAATAACAATATCAGACGGCTCTTCTGCTGTAGTTGCTAATGGTGGAACCATAACCGTTGATGGCGATATAACTACATCTGGTACAAATGATTCCTATAAGGATTATGTAGGAGATGAGCATTTAACTGCATCTCCAACAATTGATGCTGACAATCATGCCACAGTTACAGTTAATGGAAATATAACAGCAGGAAATGATGGCACAGAACAAACTGCCATTGATGCTTCAAATTCAACCATAGTAGTTAATGATGGAAATGTTTCCGCAACAGATACAGCTGTACAAGCATCCAATAGCACAATAACTATAAATGGCGATATCGTTGGTGGTTACCATGGAATTGCAGCATACTCTGGAAACACAATTTCCGTTAAAGGAAATGTAACAGCACATGGAATGCAATCTGATTATACTAGAGATGATGTTATTGCTGGAACAAGCACTTTCGGTACGGGCGTTTTTAGTTCTGGAGAGAATAACATCATCATTGATGGTGATATTAACAGTATTGAAAATGGATTAGATGTTAATGTTGGTTATTCTGGTAATCAAAATAATGGTTCTATTCTAGTTACAGGGGATATCATTAGTGGTCATGAAGGCTTGAATATATATGATAATACTGAAAAATCCGGATTTGCGACCGCTGATGATTTTTTAGCCGCAACCCCTGACATAACAATATATTCCACAAATTTCGTTTCGGTTGGTATTAAATCAACAGATGCCACAGCAGATGTTAAAGCTGAAATACGCAGTAAGATTAAAGACGCAATTAACTATATTATCAAGGCAGATTCGAACCCGGACTATAATATAAAAGTAAGCGGAACTAACGTAGAAAAGATTTCTGGTTTTGATACAGTTAACAGAAACGAAGCTTTTAATGTAGCTGCAAATGTTCCAGAAGGCTATGAATTAAGCGGCGGTGATCACGTTTCTGTAAGTAAAAATAATGATGGTACATATACCCTCGTTCTTACAGATTCAAGAGGTGGTATTTTTGTAACCGCACGCCTCATCCCTGTAACTAACAGCGATGGCTCGACCTCATATATTGTTGAAAGTGAAACTTCTAACGAGGAATCATCTTCTAATGCGAATTCCATTCCAAACGGTGCTATTATAGTAGCAAATAGTCAGGGTGCAGCAGATACTCCAAGCCAGATTGCAGCAATTAGCGGAACAAAGCCTGCACGTACTGTTTCCTATAACATGTCAAGCATTACTCCAATCCAGTACAAGGAATCAATCATTTCTAACGTAGCAGCAGCTCCTCAGGGCGGCGCTATGAACATTGAAACTGACAGAGTTGCCTGCCTCGATTCAAAGATGATCGCAGCAATCGCATCTCGTCCTGACATTGATGTAAACGTCGTATTCACATACGGTGGCAAGAAACTTAAAGTTACTATCCCAGCAGGATATGACGTAAGTAAACTTCTTGATGAATATGGCTACTGCGGATTCTTAAGACTTATGTCAATTCTTGGATCTACTGAGCTTTAATAGTTTAAAAAAGAGTCGCATCTGCGGCTCTTTTTTTATTGTTTTTATTCACCCTTCTATGAACATCCTACAATTCAAGCACATGTGCGATCACATGACAAGCGTACAGGCTCATTGCAAATCTGCTCTTTTTCATATTCTCATTAAGGTCAAAGAAAATATTCTTATCGTTATAATCTGATTTAAAAAACGGCGCAAAGCACAGGTTCCATTC
>JAILAV010000129.1 GCA_024681435.1 Pseudobutyrivibrio sp.
GGGAAGAGCAATACATCACGGATAGCCTGGCTATCTGTAAGAAGCATGCAAAGTCTGTCAAGACCATAACCGATACCGCCTGTAGGTGGCATACCGATTTCAAGTGCGTTGAGGAAATCCTCATCTGTGTGCTCAGCCTCATCATCACCAGCTGCTGCATTAGCATCCTGTGCAGCAAAACGCTCACGCTGGTCGATTGGGTCATTAAGCTCTGAGTATGCATTACACATCTCCCATGTATTGATGAAGAGCTCGAAACGCTCTACCTTTGTAGGGTCAGATGGCTTCTTCTTTGTAAGAGGAGAAATCTCGATTGGATGATCCATGATAAATGTAGGCTGGATAAGCTTCTCCTCACAGAATTCCTCGAAGAAGAGGTTAAGGATATCGCCCTTCTTGTGACGGTCCTCAAACTCTACGCCCTTTTCACGAGCGATAGCCTTTGCTGCCTCATCATCAGCAATAGTATCAAAATCAACGCCTGCAAATTTCTTTACAGCGTCTGTCATTGTCATTCTCTCAAATGGCTTGCCAAGGTCGATTTCGATTCCGTTATAAGAAATCTTTGTAGAACCAACAACCTTTTCAGCAAGACGACGGAACATAGTCTCTGTAAGCTCCATCATGCCTTCGTAATCTGTGTATGCTTGGTAAAGCTCCATAAGTGTGAACTCAGGATTGTGACGTGTATCTACACCTTCATTTCTGAATACACGACCGATTTCGTATACACGCTCGAAACCACCAACAATAAGTCTCTTAAGGTAAAGCTCAAGAGAAATACGAAGCTTAACATCCTCGTTAAGAGAATTGTAATGTGTCTCGAATGGACGAGCTGCAGCACCACCTGCATTAGAAACAAGGATTGGTGTCTCAACCTCCATGAAATCACGCTCTGCAAGGAAATTACGGATTTCCTTCATCATGAGAGAACGCTTAACGAAAACGTCGCGTGAATCCTTGTTCATAACAAGGTCAACATAACGCTGACGATATCTCATATCTGTATCTGTAAGTCCGTGGAACTTCTCAGGAAGAATCTGGAGTGACTTAGAAAGTAAAGTCATCTCCTCAGCATGAATCGAAATCTCACCTGTCTTTGTTCTAAAAGCCCAGCCCTTGATACCGTAGATATCACCGATATCTGACTTCTTGAAATCTGCATATGAATCTTCGCCGATTGCATCTCTAGCAACATAAACCTGGATATCACCCTTGCGGTCACGAATGTTACAGAAGCTTGCCTTACCCATAACACGCTTAAACATCATACGACCTGCAATGCTAACTTGGATTGGCTGTGCATCCATGATTGCACGGCGCTCATTATAATCATCGTTAACTGCCTGCTTTGCAGCTTCCTCGTCCATACCGTCTGTGTTAACAGCTGCACGACCTGCTAAAAGCTTTGCTTCATGCTCCTCATAAAGAGCGATAACTTCATCTGTGTGATGTGTCTGGTCAAACTTTGTAATTTGGAATGGGTCCTTACCTGCCTCCTGAAGTGCAGAAAGCTTATCACGGCGAACCTTAAGTAACTGGTTAATATCCTGCTCTGCCATAATTTCTCCTTTATTCTCTCTATATTTCAATTAAAAAATTATTTTCATTAAACTTCTAAATTATAGTCTAGGGTTACAATGCATGTCAAGGAAACATGCATTGTAATCTACTTTAAACCATCTGCACTAACCATACATCACTCTTAACCATAAAGTATCCAATTACATTCTTTATCAATTCGGTACCCTGGACAAAGAAATAGATTGCTACTATTCCAAGTGGCGAAAAATGGGCAAGCACAAAGGCAAGTGGAGCCATAATTACCCATGTAAACACTGAGTCAAAGAGGAATGTAACAAGTGTTTTTCCTCCAGATCTTAATGTGAAATATGAACAATGGCTAAATGAACAAAATGGCATCCAAATTGCTGCCACTGTAATAAATCTCGTTGCCAATGCTCTGATATCTGATGAAACATTGTATATCTGTGGGAAGAGACCACCAAAAGCAAACATGATAATAGCCATAATTGTGCAACAGAATACACTAAAAGCAGTCATCTTATTATCAGCATCCTTTGCAGCCTTTAACTCACCTGCGCCAAGATACTGACCAACAATAATACTGATACAAGCTCCAAGTTGGATAAATACAATGTTAAACAAATTACCTACTGTGTTTGAAATACTAAGAGCTGTAAGTACATTCATTCCTCTAATTGAATAGCTCTGTGTTACAGCACTAACCCCGGCTGCCCAAAGCACCTCATTAAGCATAAGTGGTGCGCCTTTAATTACGATCGGAACGAAAATATTCTTTGGAATTCCAAAGCCCCTATAAGCTCCTACCAAATATTTGTTAGAGGCATTATGGGTGTGTGCCCAAATAATAACTATGGCTGCCTCAATATATCTTGCAATAACTGTTGCAATAGCTGCACCTGCTACTCCAAGCTGTGGGAATGGACCAAATCCAAATATCAAACAGTAATCTAAAATTGCATTTGTGGCAACTGCTACCAGTCCTGCAATCATTGGAACTACAGTCTGGCCTGTCTCTTTAATATTTGTTGCGTAAGCTTGATTTACCGCAAATGGAATAAGTCCAACAAGGATTATTCCTAAGTATTCAAGACCAAGTGAAAGTGCAAGCTCCGGTGAAGCGCCCTCGCTCTCTGTCAGAAATAAAGCGATGAGATTGCTACCCCATATTTTGAATATGATAATACCTATAAATGTTGCTAAAAGAGTTGCGTATAATTTGAAACGGAAAGTGTACATGTGTCCCTTGTGGTCACCCTTTCCAAAATACTGAGCGCCATAAATACTTCCTGCAGAAGCCGCTCCGAAAATAGCAAGCATAAATACAAAATTTAATTGATTAACAGTAGCTACTGCTGAAATCGACTCTTGTCCTAGCTGACCAACCATAAGGTTATCTAGAAAACTCACGAAGTTTGTGATTGCCTGCTGGATAATCATTGGTGTTGCAAGGAAGATATAACGTCTGTAAAATGCTTTGTCTCCGATGTACTTATTTTTAATTTTTGTAAGCATAATTTTCCTCCTTTTACCTTAAAAATGTGTACAAAAAAGTCGCAACCGATAATCGATTGCGACCATAATTAAACCTTGATTACTTTGTCT
Source organism: Pseudobutyrivibrio sp. (assembly GCA_024681435.1). Classification (GTDB taxonomy): domain Bacteria; phylum Bacillota; class Clostridia; order Lachnospirales; family Lachnospiraceae; genus Pseudobutyrivibrio. Next base: position 3,151 of record JAILAV010000129.1, read on the forward strand.
TCTTAGCTGCAATAATCTTGTACTGGAACTCACCAGCTTCAGTTTCTACTGTAACTGTATCGCCCTTTTTATGTCCAAGAATAGCCTTTCCAACTGGAGACTCATTTGAAATCTTACCCTTAAGGCTGTTAGCCTCTGTAGAGCCTACGATTCTATACTCTGTCTCCTCGTCAAATTCTAAATCAAGAAGTGTAACTGTCCAACCGATGTTAATGTTCTTAGTATCATGCTCGTCTGTAACGACCTCAGCATTCTTAAGAATCTTTTCAATTTCTTCGATACGGGCTTCTATATCTCTCTGCTCGTCCTTCGCTGCATCATATTCAGCGTTCTCAGAAAGATCGCCCTGCTCTCTGGCTTCCTTAATTTTCTGAGATACTTCTTTACGTTTATTTACCTTGAGATCTTCTAATTCGTCCTCTAATATCTTAAGTCCTTCAGCAGTAAGTAAATTCTTCTTTGCTTCCATAGTTTTTTCCTTTCCTGTTAGGTATATTTTCAAATGTTTCCCCTTCGGAAACCCGTTAAAATCAATAACTCACTGAATTATAAGCCACCCTGAAATTGATGTCAAGAACCCCCATATTGTTTCATAAAACTTTCAAAAAGTTCTTCCAATTCCTGGTATGATTCAACGTCATTAATGCGTCCTCTAAGCTTGCTTGCGCCCTTGTAACCTGCTGTATACCAGGCTGCATGCTTTCGCATTTCTCTGATTCCAAGATAATCTCCCTTGAACTCAATCTGCAACCTAGCATGACGAAGCATGGTCTTTACCATCTCCTCCATTGGAGGCTTACCTATAAGCTCACCTGTTTCAAAATAATGGAGAATCTGATGGAAAATCCAAGGGTTACCCTGGGCACCACGTCCTATCATAAAGCCATCGCATCCTGTTTGCTCTTTCATGGCAATTACATCCTTGGCATCAAGAATATCTCCATTACCAATTACAGGAATGCTAACTGCATTTTTAACATCGGCGATAATGCTCCAATCTGCCTTGCCAGAATAAAACTGTTCTCTGGTTCTTCCGTGTACTGATACCGCAGCAGCTCCTGATTCCTGAGCCACATGAGCCATTTCCACTGCATTAACATGTTCATCGTCAAAACCTTTTCGAATTTTAACAGTGACAGGCTTTGAAGAATTTTTAACCATGCTCTCGATTATCTTTCCAGCTAAAGATGGATTTTTCATAAGAGCTGAACCGTCACCATTATTTACAACCTTTGGAACTGGACAGCCCATATTGATATCCAATATATCGTAATTACGATGGTCGATTTTAGCTGTCATCTCGCCCATAATTTCTGGGTCTGAACCAAAAAGCTGAAGGCTGGCTGGACGCTCTCGCTCGTCAACAGTAAGAAGACTTTCTGTATTTTTATTGTTATACATAATTCCTTTAGCACTGACCATTTCCATGCAGCAAAGGGCTGCGCCCTGTTCCTTGCATAACAAACGAAATGGCAGGTCTGTTACGCCTGCCATTGGTGCTAAAATCAAATTATTTTCTAGTTCTACGTTTCCAATTTTTAACTTATTTATCATTATCTTTTCTGCTTATCATAAATGAATTTCATGCCGTACAGTGTAAGGTTTGGATTGTAAATATCAATACACTGAGTCTCGCTGGAAATAAGATTTCCAAGACCACCTGTGGCTACTACTTTAACATTCTCGAATCCGCTCTCTTCAATCATGTGCTTGACTATGTATTCAGTCTGTCCAATCTGACCATATACAAGACCTGCCTGCATAGAAGAAATTGTTTCCTTTGCAAGAATCTTCTCAGGCTTTTTAATCTCGATTTCTGGAAGCTTTGCTGCGTCTTCCCAAAGAGCTCTTGCGCTGATACGGATACCAGGAGCTGTAACACCTGAAACAAATGCTCCTGACGCATCTACCAAATCGTATGTTGTAGCTGTTCCAAAATCCAATACTAAGACTGGACCACCATATAACTCATAAGCACCTGCTGCATCAACAATTCTGTCTGCACCAATCTGCTTTGGATTCTCAGTTGCGATTCTGATACCAGTCTTAATTCCTGCCTCAACAATAATTGGCTGAATATCAAAATATTTGATGATTGAGCTTGTAAGAGAATGCATTACGTTTGGAACAACTGATGCAATAATTACATCTTTGATTTCTGATGCTTCCAAATTGTTTGAACGAAGAATCTCTTTGATTGTGATACCAAACTCATCTGATGTTCTGTTTATTTTTGTAGTAATACGGAAATTTCCAAGAAGCGTATCTTCATCAAAAACTCCCATTGTAATATTTGTATTTCCAACGTCAATTGTAAGTAACATTACATTCCCTCCCCTAGGAATACCACTTTATAGTATGTTTCTAGTGCTTCAAATAATTCTGTTCTTTCGCGCTGCATACGCTTTACTTCCAAGGCTGAGCCGATTTCATCATAAAGTAAATCATCCTCATTGTGATCAACTTCGATGCGAAGTGAACCTTCCTCATCATAAATCATCTGGATAGTACCGCTGACTTCTTCAGTGTACATAACGCACATGATTTTTAATTCGTCCTTTACCATTGGTGGTAGGCCTTCGAAGTCTGGGTTAAGATAAAATTTCTTTGTGTAGCAGCTAGCGCCACATAATACTACTTCTTCTTCCATTTTTAGACATACCCGTAGATTCCTCGAACGGAAACCTCTCCGGTATTTATTATCCTTTCTTCACCATCCACATCTACTATCAATGCGCCATGGTTATCTATACCTTTAGCAGTCGCTTGGTATGAATTATCCTGAGCCTCTATTCTAACACGATTACCACGATTAGCAAGATATCTTTCGTATTCTTCCTTTAAACCTGTCATATCCTGAGTCTCAATGAAGATATTATAATACTTTTTAAAGCTTTCCCATATAGCTTTTGTAAGTTCGCTGCGATGTCCTAATTTTTGTCCATTCTTATCCTGATGCTTTTCAAGCTCTAAATCTACAGATGTGGCTTTAAAAGCAATATCTTCTGGAAAATTTCTGTTGTGAACATTAACTCCGATTCCCACAACAACATACCAAACCTTGCCTTCTTTCATCTCCATCTCTGTAAGAATACCGCAAATCTTTTTCCCGTCGAAGACAATATCGTTAGGCCATTTTATGAGTCCATCTATGCCATATAGTCTGCTAATGGCATCTCGAACTGCCATGGCTGCTATAACTGTCACTGTAGGCACTGCCTCAATATCAATTTCCGCAGGCTGAAGAAGCAAGGATGTTGCTATTGACTCATGGGATGGGGACTCCCACTTTCTGCCAATGCGTCCTTTTCCTGCAGTCTGCTGTCCTGCAGAAATGACCAATCCTTGCATCTCTCCATCTCTGGCTCGCGCCTTTATTCTATCGTTTGTTGAATCCACCGATTCATAGTATTCGTATCTGATTTCCTTAAGCATTTCCTAATGTTGCGTACATTATTGCTTTGATGGAATGCATTCTGTTTTCTGCCTCATCAAAGACAATAGAACACTCACCTTCAAAAATTTCGTCTGTTACTTCCATGCAATCAATGCCAAACTTCTCGTAAATCTGCTTTCCGATTGTTGTGTTTAAATCATGGAATGCTGGAAGACAATGCATAAACTTAGCTGTAGGTTTTGCGTAAGAGAATGCCTTAGCATTTACCTGATAAGGGCTAAGTTCTTTGATTCGCTCTTCCCATACTTCGTCTGGTTCACCCATAGAAACCCATACATCAGTGTAAATAACATCAGCATCCTTGCAGCCTGCTGCAACATCCTCTGTAAGAGTGATTGTAGCACCAGTCTCTTTTGCAATATCCTGACACTGCTTTACTAGAGATTCCTCTGGGAAATATTTTTTATTTGTACAAGCTACAAAATCCATGCCAAGCTTTGCACAAGTAACCATAAGGGAATTACCCATATTATAACGGGCATCACCCATATATACAAATTTTATTCCTTCAAATTTGCCGAAATGTTCCTTGATTGTCATCATATCTGCAATCATCTGTGTAGGATGTGATTCATTTGTAAGGCCATTCCATACTGGGACACCTGCATATTTTGCCAAATCTTCCACAATAGTCTGCTCAAAGCCACGATATTCGATACCGTCATACATGCGTCCAAGAACGCGAGCTGTATCGGCAATTGATTCCTTCTTACCAATCTGAGATCCTGATGGATCAAGATATGTTACATTGGCTCCCATATCATATGCAGCAACTTCAAATGAACAACGGGTACGTGTAGATGTCTTTTCAAAAATCAGAGCAATGTTCTTGCCTTCCATGTAACTCTTCTGAGACTTGCCCTGCTTCTTCTCTGCCTTAAGCTTCAAAGATAAATCAACTAGTCCATTGATTTCCTCTGGTGTAAAATCCAACATCTTTAAAAAGTTTTTTCCTTTTAAGTCCATAACGTACCTCCTTAAACCCTGTGCATATTTATTCATTAATTATGATTTATTATGCATTATATAACAAAAGAGCTCTTGGGTAAAGACCAAGAGCTCTTTTAATATTCATTTTTTAGTTTAGTAGAATACATGATTTCCGATGATGAGTCCATCTTTAGAACCAGCACGTCTAAAATGTGTAGTGCCGCCTGTTGGATCAGAGCCTGCAATGGCTTCGTTTGCCGCCTGAACACAAGAAGCCTTAGGGCCTCTTGAAAGAACAGATGACATACGTGATGTTGCAAACTGTCCTCTAGCAAAAATAACACTACCTACGGAATTAGGATAAGAACCACTGCGAACTCTGTTCATAACAACAGAACCAACAGCTACCTGTCCTTCGTAACACTCGTTACCAGCCTCAATCTGAATGATTGCAGCAAGAAGTGCTACATCACTGGCTGAATCGATAACCGCCTGATTTGCTGCAGCGGCAGCAGCGGCTGCCTCCTTAGCCTGACGAGCTGCTTCTTCTGCAGCTGCCTTAGCCTCAGCTTCTTCGGCAAGAGTGATTGCCTCACCAGTTTCCATATCAACTTGAACCATTTCTGCTTTTACATATCCTGATGTACCAGCTGCTGTAACAGCAACCCATCCATCAACAACTTCTGCATCGTTGTTAACTGCAAGCTTATCGCCCTTAGCTACAACCTTAAGAATCTTAGCATCTTCTGATGCTTCGCTTCTGATACGAAGTCCTGCTACATCTGTTGTAGCGTATGTATTACATACATCCATAGCAAGCTCATATGCTTCTATGCCAGTAACACAATAATCTGCTGATACGAATCCGTGAGCATTACCTGACTCAACCTCGTACCAACCATCAAATACATCCACGAGTGTAGCTACATCGCCTGCACGAAGCTTTGCAATAGCTTCTGAATCTGCGCTAGCCTCTTTGCGAATATAAAGATATTCGTCAACATCGGCCATTACCTTATCAGCCCACTCATCATACTCATCATCTAAATCTGGCTCTACCTGATCTGTAGTAGCCGCAACTGTAGTAACATCTGCTGATGCATAAACTAAACTAGAATCTCCTGCAGTAATCTCCATTGCTGAAACAGCAGAAATTACACCTGCTGTGCTTGCTGGTTCAATATCAACAACAGTTGTAGACACCTCATTATTAGGTGCATTTACATATGCCCCTGAAAATAAAAGCATCATTGCTAATGCAAGAGCCACTCCCTGCCCATTACGCTTATTAAAATATTTTTTATGTTTTGCGTACATAGCAGATAGATTATTGTAGATTTTACTCATAAGCCTCCGTCACTTTTTTTACAAAAAAGTTCTATTTATTACAACTTTATTACGGAGCTTAATATAACATTCTTGCAAAATTTTGTCAAATTAAGGCATCTATTGTGTCCCACAACTCCTGATATTTCACAGGTTTTTGGATACAATGCTTAGCTCCCATTAATTTATATTTTAGAAGCTCCGCACGCTGTCTTCCAGAGCAGACAATAATCTTTGCATCATTATCAAATGCAAGTATCTTTTCAATCAGCCATTCTCCACCTATTCCACCCTTCATCAAAATATCCGTAATTACGATATCTGGATGCATCTCTTCGTAAATTGTATAGGCATCATAGCAATCTCCAGCCTCAAGAATTTCAACATCCTCTTCTGAGAGGATTCGTTCTAATGTTCTTAAGGCAAAAATTTCATCATCAACAATTAGTATTTTCATCCATAAAACCTCTCGATATATTGATATTTTGATTTTACCCTACTAGTACTCACATTGCACTATATATTTGACTTTTATTTCCATGTTGGTATCATTTAAATGTTTAATATTCTATGTATATTTAGAGAGGAATTTCTTCTTATGAAAAAGATAGTTATGACAGGTGGTGGAACAGCAGGACATGTTACTCCAAATCTTGCTTTAGCACCTCTGCTTAAAGAAAAAGGCTATGAGATTTTTTATATCGGTTCTTATACAGGAATCGAGAAAAGATTAGTAGAAAACGCAGGTATTACTTATTATGGTATTTCCTCTGGTAAGCTTAGACGTTACCACGATTGGAAGAATTTCACTGACCCATTTAGAGTTATCAAAGGCTTTGCTGAGGCTAATCAGCTTCTAAAGCACATTAAGCCAGATGTTGTTTTCTCTAAAGGTGGATTTGTTTCTGTACCTGTTATTATGGCTGCTGCAAGACAGCACATTCCTTCTATTATTCATGAGTCAGATATGACACCAGGTCTTGCAAATAAGCTTGCAATTCCATTTGCTACAAAGGTTTGCTGTAACTTCCCAGAGACTCTAAATTATCTTCCTGATGGCAAGGCTGTTCACACAGGTTCTCCTATTAGAGAGGAGCTTTTCTCAGGTGATCGTAATCGTGGCTTTGAATTTACAGGATTTGATTCAAGCAAGCCTGTAATCTTAATTATGGGCGGTAGTATCGGTTCTAAATTTATTAATAACGCAGTTTGGGAATCACTTGATACATTGCTTGAAAGCTTCCAGATTGTACACCTTGTAGGTAAGGGAAATATCAACAAGGATTTAACAGAAAAGCCTGGTTATCAACAATATGAATTTGTTAACGAACAGCTTAATGATGTGTTTGCAATTACAGATTTAATGATTAGCCGCGCCGGCGCTAATTCTATAAGCGAGATTTTGGCTCTGAAGATTCCTAATATCTTAATTCCACTTTCTGCTGCTGCAAGCCGAGGAGATCAAATTCTCAATGCTGCAAGCTACGAGAAGCAGGGATTTTCTACTGTCTTACAAGAGGAAACTCTCACATCAGAATTATTAATCAATTCTGTAAAGGATGTTTACTCTCGCCGTGATGAAATCAAAGAAAAAATGGCATCCAGCAAATTGCTAGACGCCAATAATACTATTCTTGATTTGATTTTAAATGCTTAACTTTGAAACAACTTCTTTTGTTTCAGCTTCTGTAAAACTCTGATGACTCCAGCCACAGATTGTCTTGTCTGGGTCGTCTTCATAACGTGGAATAACATGAATGTGGAGGTGGTTGACTGTCTGGCCAGCTGCCTCTCCATTATTCTGAACCACATTTACTCCCGCGCAATTCAACTGTTCTTTCATTCTATTTGCAATACGCTTTGCAAGAGGAAGTGCCTTTGCTAAAACATCATCATCTGCCTCTAATAAATTAGCGAAGTGATTCTTAGGTAAAATCAATGCATGTCCCTTTGTTGCTGGATCTGCATCTAAAATAACCTTGAAATTATCGTCCTCATAGATTGAGTTTGTTGGAATATCTCCGTTTGCCAACTTACAGAAAATACAATTATTGTCCTTCATAACAAATCCTCCAAATCATTATTCTAGTTAAAATCAAAAAGTTCATCTAACATTCTAAGAGTTCTAAAGTTACCCTTTGCCGTCATATCTCCAACAGAGAATGCTCTCTGGAATGTCTCACGACCTGCTACGATATTGTCCATGATATTGCTATTAAGCTTCATGTAAACGTCAATATTGTCTTCCTTGCCATAGTGACACTCAAGCTGGTCACCCATTACATTGATAAACAATGGCTGTGTCTTTCCTTCTATCATAAATAGATATTTGGCAGAAAATTCCGGGTTACCTCTAAAGTGCACCTTGAAATCGTTCATGTATTCATTGGTGCTGTCTTCATTCTTCTGGCCCATCATATCTCTGAACATGCTAGTAAGATCAGCTATATCAGCCTTCTGTGTCTGCACGTATTCTTCATCAGAAACAAACTTTGAAAGCTGCTCTGATTCCTGTGGAGAAAGCTCAAGCTGAGATGTTCTCAAAATGCTTCGTTTAACAGCCTGATTACTTGTAGGAAGGCCCTTTGTATGCTGAGAAATAGTACGATACAAGGTCTCCACCTTTTTCTCGATTATATGAGCGTACTCAGTGTTCTCTCTAAATTCTTTTACATCCTCAACATAACCGCAAAAACCAGAGCATGGCAAACCACCTAGGATTTCCCAAGCATTTTCCAGTGTGACCATAGCCTCACGCTCACCGTAAGTAGTAGACATTACAACTGGCTGCATGTATGTGGTAGCAAGAGCTGTCTTGTCTGCATAAAGCCAACAAGCATCCAAGAACTGGTTCATATAACCGCCAATTCCAAGCCACTCAACAGTTGTAGCAAGGATAATGCCATCTGCGTCCTTGAGAGTCTGTGGAAGCATTGAAATAGTGTTTTTCTGCTCATAGATATTATACAGGCGAACTTCCACCTGTAACTCTGTAAGCACCTGTTCCATTTTATTGATTACATAAAGGGTCGGATCTTCTAGAAGTCCTCGACCTCCATAGTAAATGTTAACCTTCATTATTCTTCCTCATTCACATCATTATTATCTAAAGTATATGTTTTTTTGTTATTTAAATCAATCCGAGCCAGTTGTATTAAAGTAGGAATTCCATAACTGAAGAAAGTGAAAACTATTCCTGTCAGCAATCCTCCGATATGTCCCACATTATCAGTACCTGCTGTGGCAAATCCAAAGTACAAAGTAAGCAATGCCATAAATATCATTCTTTTTATGCCAATTCCATTATACTGACCTCTATGGACAAGAATGACTATTATCATACCGCCAATGATGCCAAATATTGATCCAGAAGCTCCTGCAACAATATCATTGCTGCCAATAACACACATATAAAAGAACGACAAAAAGGAGCCAGCTAAGCCTGACCCCAAATATATTCCTAAATAACGCACTGAACCTACGGCCTGCTCAAATATTTGACCAAGCAGAAAAAGTAACAGCATGTTATTCATCAAATGTTCAATTCCAAAATGCATAAATGTAGCTGTAAAAAGGCGATACCACTCTCCCTTGAACAATACAAGGTATGGGGTCATAGCCCCATTTAAGAGCATAAAATCCCCATTACAGGTATCACCCATTATTTCTAGAACAATAAATGTAATTATATTTGCAGCCACTAAAATAAATGTTATAGGAGCTTTTTTTACATTAAGATATGTGTCCTTCAAAACTATGCAAGCATTTCCTGTGGCATTCTGTGTAACAACTTGCTCATTGCCACCTTGTGCTCATCCTCCATCTCTGTTAGCGGTAATCTGAGACTACCTACATTAAATCCTAACATATTCATTGTGGATTTAACAGGGATAGGATTTACCTCGCAGAAAAGGGCATCAACCAATTCAAGATAATCAAGCTGAAGCTTTCTTGCTGTCTCCTCATGACCGTTAAGATATTCCATAACCATGTCGTGAGTTCCCTTTGGAGCTACGTTTGAAAGCACTGAAATAACACCGATTCCACCTAATGAAAGAATTGGGATAATCTGGTCGTCATTTCCTGAATAAATATCAAGGCATCCTCTACAAAGGCTGGCCAACTTTGTAATCTGTGAAATATCGCCACATGCCTCTTTGATTCCTACGATATTAGGATTCTCAAGGCCAAGTCTCATAGCTGTCTCTGGAAGGATATTGCATCCTGTACGGCTAGGAACATTGTACATAATAATAGGTAAATCAATAGCCTTTGCAATTGTGGTGTAGTGCTTGTACAAACCATCCTGTGTAGCCTTATTGTAGAATGGTGTAACAATAAGAAGCCCATCTACTCCAAGTTCTGCAATCTTCTTTGAAAAATCAATTACAAGGCGTGTAGAATTGCCGCCAGAGCCTGCAATAACAGGAATACGGTGATTTACTCTCTTTACTGTAAAATCAATTACAGAAAGCTTTTCTTCCTCACTCATTGTAGCTGGCTCTCCTGTGGTACCGCATACAATAATAGCATCTGTGCCGCCTTCAATCTGTCTGTCAATAAGAGTACCAAGCATGTCATAATTTACGGTTTCGTCTTCATTAAAAGGAGTAATTAGTGCTACTCCTGCACCTTTAAATAATGTCATTGCCGTCCTCCTTTACAATATCAGCGATAAGCTCGCGCTCATCCATGTGGTGCTTTACACCCTTTATTTCCTGGTAGTCCTCATGGCCTTTACCAGCAAGAACTACAATATCGCCCTCTTTCGCATTAACGAGGCAGTAACGGATAGCCTCCTTGCGGTCTGGGATAGTAACATACTCACCATCTGCTTTATTAACACCCACTAAGATATCGTTTATGATATCCATTGGCTCCTCATTACGAGGATTGTCAGATGTGACAACTGTAAGATCTGCAAGCTTTGAGCTTACTTCACCCATCTCATATCTACGGCTCTTTGCTCTATTACCACCGCAGCCAAATAAGCAAACAAGACGTCCTGGCTCATAAGCCTTAAGTGTTGTAAGAAGGCTCTCAAGGGCCATTGCATTATGAGCATAGTCAATCATGACTGTAAACTTCTTTGACACTGGTATAAGCTCGATACGGCCCTTTACGTGGACATCCTTAAGAGCTGCCTTAATCTTGTCCTCAGCCACGCCAAACTGTTTGCAAATAGCAACTGCAGTAAGTGAATTGTAAACAGAGAATGTTCCTGGCACATTGACTTCAACGTCCATATTCTCCTGGCCTGAGATATGATACTTAACCCCAAGTGCTCCGTGCTCATTTAAAAGCTCAACATTTTCTGCAATAAGATCGTTATCTTTGCCATATCCATATTTTATTACGTCGCATGTGTGATTCTTTAAAATTCCTTCAATGTGTTCACTGTCACCATTGAAGATACCTGTCTTACACTGTTGGAAAAGAAGGCTCTTGCAGTGCATATAGTCTTCGAAATCCTTGTGCTCATTCTCACCAATGTGGTCTGGCTCAAGGTTTGTAAACACACCGATGTCAAAATTAAAACCTGAAACTCTGTGCTGCATAAGTGCCTGTGAACTAACTTCCATAACAACAGCATCAAGACCAGCATCAACCATCTGTCTGAAAAGCTCCTGAACACGATATGACTCTGGAGTAGTGTTTACTGCAGGAATTCTCTCTTCACCAACGATAGATTCGATTGTACCAATAAGACCAGTCTTCATGCCTGCTTTTTCAAGAATAGACTTTACCATGTATGTAGTTGTTGTCTTGCCCTTTGTGCCAGTAATACCGATTGTCTTAAGCTTATTTGCGGGATGACCAAAATAAGCTGCTGATGTAAATGCAAGAGCTTCACGTGTATTGGCAACCTTTATATAAGTAACACCTTCAACTGTGTCCACATCCTTTTCGATGATGATGACCTTTGCGCCCTTTTCAATTACATCAGGAATAAAATCATGGGCATCTCTCACTGCACCTGAAATACAAACGAAAGCTGAGCCTTCCTCTACTTTACGAGAATCATATGTAAGTGTTGTAATCTCACGGTTAATATCACCTGCATAAACCTCGTAATCTAATCCATCTAATAAATCTACTAATTTCATATTCTAGCCTTTCACTCGCCTATTACACTATAAATCAATTTCCCCTGAAAATACGGTTGTTGCTGGTCCTGTCATGAATACATGATTTGTCGCACGGTCATACTCGATTGTAAGATCGCCACCACGAAGATGAACTAGAACCTTGTCATCAGTTTTATTATTTAAAATGCAAGCCATAACGCAGGCGCATGTTCCTGTACCACAAGCCCATGTCTCTGCTGAACCTCTCTCCCAAACTCTCATTTTAGCTTCTGTTCTAGAGATAATCTGAACAAACTCTGTGTTAGTACGCTTTGGAAATCTTTCGTGGCTTTCAAATAAAGGTCCGTATTTTTCCAATTCAAAATTATCTGTATCATCTACAAAAACAACTGCATGTGGATTTCCCATTGAAACACAAGTCATGTTCCATGTTTTGCCACCAACTTCGATAGGCTCATCTATAACTTTATCTCCATCAGCAACTACAGGAATGTCGGCTGGTGTAAGAATTGGTTCTCCCATATCTACGCGCACCTGCTGAACCTTTCCGTTTTCAGGATAAAGAATAAGTGTTAATACCCCTGCTCCAGTTTCAACTGTTATTTCAGTTTTATCTGTAAGCTTGTGGTCATAAACATATTTTGCAACACAGCGGATGCCGTTTCCGCACATCTCTGCCTCTGAGCCATCAGCATTATATATTCTCATTCTGAAATCCGCCTTATCAGATGGACCTATTGTAATAAGGCCGTCTGAACCTATTCCAAAATGTCTATCACTTACTTTAATAGAAACCTCTGCTGGATTATCAACCTTTTCCTCAAAAAGGTTTACATAAACATAATCGTTACCGCAGCCATGCATTTTAGTAAATCTCATTGGTTTTCCTTTCGAGCTAGTTATTCGTTCTGACTATAGTATACTTCGCACTTTTATACATTTATATACTGCATTGTGTCACATTTATTGCAAATAGTGCTTTTGATGTTATAATCATTTTATATTTATTGTTATTTTATTAGTCCGTAGGAGATTTTTAAATATGGCATCCTATTCAAAAAAGGGTTATTTATACGATAATTTCAAGATATTTTATTTGAAAGATTCTAATCTTGGGGAAATTGATTTTCACTATCATGATTTCCATAAGGTATTGATCCATCTTTCAGGAAACACTTCATACTCTATAGAAGGTCAGACCTTTGATTTGCTTGCAAATGATGTAATTTTCGTCAGCGCTGGAGAAGTGCACCGTCCTATTTTTCATGATGATTCTTTATATGAAAGAATTATCATCTATATTTCCAAGGAGTTTTTGGCAGAATACAGCCAAGGAGAAAATGACTTATCTTACTGTTTCAGAAATGCTATAGAAAATAATTCCCATGTTCTACGCTTACATTCCTTTAAAAATTCCAAGGTAGCTGCTGCAGTAGGCAAGCTTACATCTAATCTTTCAAAGGGTGCTTATGCAAATGAGTTGCTTATGCAAATTCTGTTTTTAGAATTTATGATAGAGCTTAATCGGGCTGTTATAGGTGATGAAGTAGAATATATCTCTACGATTTATGCCGGCTCTAAGACTGGAGAAATCATTCAATACATTAATAATCATCTTAAAGAAGATTTGTCTGTGGATGCAATTGCTGCAAAATTTTTCATTTCCAGATTTTATCTAATGCACACATTCAAAGATGAAACAGGCTACACTATTGGCAATTATATTACTATCAAGCGACTTGCTTTAGCTCAGGCTTTGATTGATGAAGGTATGCCTATTACTAGTGCCTGTGAGCAGGCAGGATTTAGCACATATTCTACCTTTCTTAGGGCATACAAAAAGACCTATGGCACCAGCCCTCGTAAAAAGGCTGAGTCACAGGCCTCATTATCTTTTTAATTATAGCTTTCCACCCGAGGTAGCAATACCTTCGATAAACTGCTTCTGGAAAATAACATATATTACTATCATTGGTAAACAAGCAATCAAAGCTGCTGCCATAAGCTCAGGATAATTTGATGTAAATTGTCCCTGCATCTTAGATAGAGCACTTGCCAATGTTGTTTGATTTGTATCTGGGCAAACAATCATTGGCCACATTAAATCCTTGTATGCAAATACTGCTGTAAAAATTCCAAGGGCAACCATTGCTGATTTTGTAAGAGGCGCCATTATGAATAAGAATGTCTGACCAATATTACATCCGTCTAATCTGGCTGCTTCTTCAAGCTCTCTTGGCAATCCCATATATGCCTGTCTTAATAAAAATGTACCAAAGGCTGATACAAGGCCAGGGAATAGTAATCCCATCATTGTATTTGTCCAGCCAAGCTTACTTACCATAACGTACTGTGGAATGATGAAAATCTGAGTTGGAATCATCATCTGGAAAAGTACGAGACCAAACATTATATTTTTTCCCTTGAAGTTAAGTCGTGCAAATGCGTAACCTGCAATTGTTGATGTAAGAACAGCACAGAGAACACGAAGTGCAATCATCATAATAGTGTTGAAATATAAACGTGCAAAATTTACGTTGTGGAACACTTCGGTAAAATTATCTGTTCTAAATTTAGATGGGAAAATTACAAATGGGTCCATCTGTGTTGATTCACCAACTGTTTTAAATGCTGTCAGCACCATCCATATAAATGGCACCAGCATAATCAAAGACATGATAACTAAAATTACATATATAATTATTTTATTTTTCTTCATATTTTTCTCCCTAAAGGGTCCTTATTACATGTAATGAACCCATTTCTTCTGACCTATCATCTGAAGAACAGTAAATACCATTATTACCGCTAAAAGAACAACTACAACTGTTGCTCCATAACCCTTGTTGCTCTGCTGGAATGAATACTTATAGAATAAGCAAACCAGTGACTGAGTCTTCATAAGAGCCGGATTGTTGTTATCAATAACCATGTAAATTACATCGAATACCTGCATTGCTGCAATGATTCGTGTAACCATTACGAAGAAAATGGTTGGTGAAACAAGTGGTATTGTGATGTTGAAGAACTGCTGAACACCTGTAGCACCGTCAATAGCTGCTGCCTCATAATAATCCTTTGGCACTTCCTGAAGTCCTGCCAAGAAAAGTACCATGTTATATCCAATAATCGACCAGATACCAATTACTGCAATAGAATAGATTGCAATCTTAGGATCTGAAATCCAGTTTGTCTTTCCTGGAATTATGTGATTTAATAGTCCAAATTCGCAATTGTAAAGCCATCTCCAAACCATGGCAATCGCTGCTGGTGCAGCAACCATTGGCAAGAAGAAAATTGTTCTAAAAGTGCTTTTGCCCTTTATTTTTCCATTTAAAAATACTGCTAAAACCAACGAAATGATAATAGATAGTGGAACCTCAACTACAGCATATTTCAAAGTGTTGAACAATGCCTGCCAAACTTCTGAATCCGAAAAAACCTTTACATAATTAGCTCCACCAACAAAAATATTTCCTTTTCCAAAATCTCCTGTTTTGAAAAAACTCTGATAGATCGTCTGAAAGATAGGAATAATATTTAAAATAATTAATCCAATCATTGTAGGTGCAATAAAAAGCCAACCCCAAATTAATTCACTTTTTTCTCTTGGTGAAAATTTCTTTTTAGTCATAACATCTTTCTCCTAACTAGAAATGGTTTAAGGGCACAGCTTGGGAAGCACTGCGCCCTCAACCTACATATCATATAACTGAATGAAAAAGAAGAAAAGTTTACTCTTCACTAAGGGTCTGATTCATGCTATCAGCGATTTCCTGGCAAACTGTCTTAACATCCTTGTCGCCAGTCCAAGCTTCTTTAAGCTTCTCTGTCTGCATGTCTTCCCATACTGTTGTGTACTTAGAATATGGTCTGAATACTAAATCTGCATCAAGCATCTTCATGTGACCATTTAAATCAAATTTATCTGTGCAGTTAACCCAAAGGTCTGAACATCCTTCATAAGCTGACATTGTTACACCAAGTTCTGCCTGCTTCTCCTGCATTTCCTTTGAGCCAAGCCACTCAATAAGGCTCCATGCTGCATCTGGGTTCTTTGTATTAGCTGAAGCTGCCCAGCCAAGTCCATTGTAAATTGAAACTCTCTTGCCTGTTGTAGCATCCTTTGGAAGAACTGCTACGTCGCAATTTTCTGCTGTGTACTCATTGTCCTTGAATGCTGCTACCATCCATGAACCCTGTGTTGTCATTGCTACCTTTCCTGACTCGAAAAGTACTTCTGGCTTAGACTCAGAAACTGTATTAAGATCTGGGCAAGAACCATCTTTAATCATATCTACGAATAACTGAATTGCCTTCTGTGTCTCTGGCTTATCATAACCTGATGCCTTCTTGTCATCGCTGATGATTTCTCCACCCATAGAGTAGATTGTGTTGTAGAATGCATCCTGATTGTTTGAAGGAGCGATTGCATATCCCCAGTGATCATCGTTTGTAAGCTTTGCAGCTGCATCTGCGAAATCATCCCATGTCCATGTGTCATCTGGATAAGCAACACCCATCTCATCAAAGATTGTCTTGTTATACCAAAGAGCGATTGTATCAATATCCTTTGGTACTGCGTACTGCTTTCCGCCTGACTGATAAAGATCTACGATACCTTCGTAGTAGTTACCCATGTCAATCTTGTCACTAGAAGCAATCTTATCTGTTAAGTCCATGAGCATGTCGTTTTCCATGTACTTCTGTGCCTGATTTGAGTGCATCCAAAATACATCTGGAAGTTCTCCACCACTTGCACCAGCTTCAAGTAAGGTCCAATAATCGTCCCAACCTACTACCTGAATTGTTGCTTTAACACCAGACTCTGCTGACCACTCATCAATGATTTCCTGAAGTCCAGCTCTCTGATTCTCATCCCAGATTGATACTGTAAGCTCGCCTTCAACGCTACCCTTCATTTCTGTAGCTGACTCTTGCGATGCATCTGCGGTATCACCTGAGCTTGCTGTGTCAGATGCTCCCCCACAAGCCATCATTGACATTGCCATAGCTGCGCTTAGTAATAAAGCTGTTATTTTTCTTGCTTTCATACCTTTTACTTCCTCCCTTAATTATTTTTGTTTCTCCTGAACTGTAGTTTTATACTACAATTATTTCTTTTAACTTGATATGGTGTAATTAATCCTTTTAATGTCATTTTGTGACATGTGCTTTCAAAACATATAGTTTTGATGAGAAATCTTCGTCAGACTCAAACCACAATTCATCGCTATCCATCGAAGCAACTCCGTACTCCATTAAATAGTCTCCATATGCTTTTCTCTTGTCATTTACAAGATATTGTTTTGCAGCATCAAGTCCTTGAAGTTTGATTCTTTCAAGCCCCATGTTAGGCGTTTTATATTTCTTGAATACGCTGACGATAGCTGTGTTTTTATCTTCAGATACTACCATCCAAGCTGCTGTGTTGTTTTCAAATGGAGATCTTAATCTGTAATATCTGCCGTATTGGAATACTTCTCTGTACTCCTTCATAAACTCAATTTGTCTTTTAACTTCGCTGAACTCTTCCTCTGAAAGTTCATTTAAATCAAGTTCATATCCGAAGGTTCCATAATAAGCCACATTTGCTCTGGTACGTATATCTGTATTTCTTCCGGTCTGCTGATTTGGGGATGCAGACACATGTGAACCTACCATTGAAATAGGATAACCATAGCTTGTACCATACTGAATCTTAATTCTTTCTACTGCATCTGTATCGTCTGAACACCAAGCCTGTGGTGCGTAATACAACATTCCAGCATCAAATCTTGCGCCACCACTTGCACATGATTCAAATAAAATATCAGGGAATGCTGTTCTTAATCTTTCATAAAGGTCATATACACCTAAAATGTATTTGTGATATATCTTGCCTTGCTGGCTAGCTTCTTTACCGATACTGTAGCATTCTGTAATGGAGCGATTCATATCCCATTTGATATAACTAATATTCGCATTTACGATAATAGCATATAACTGTTGGAAGATATTATCCACCACTTCTTTTTTAGAATAATCTAAAACCATCTGATGACGGCCTAATGTATTTGGTTGATTTGGGTCTCCTAAAATCCAATCAGGATGTGCTCTATATAAATCTGAATCCTCATTAACCATCTCTGGCTCAATCCAAATTCCAAACTTAAGGCCCATGTCATTAATCTTCTCTGATAAGCCCTTTATTCCCTCAGGCAACTTATTCGTATTTACGAACCAATCACCTAAGCCGGCATAATCATTATTTCTTTTTCCAAACCAACCGTCATCTAAAACAAATAATTCAACTCCGGCTTCTTTTCCTTTTTTAGCAATCTTTAAAATAGACTCTTCTGTAAAATCCATTTCTGTTGCTTCCCAATTGTTTAAAAGGATTGGGCGTGGTTTGTTTTTATATGTGCTTCTAACCATCTGATTATTCATAAATCTATGAATAGTATTACTCAAATCATTAAGGCCGCAAGCTGTGTGGGAAATGACTACCTCTGGGGTGTCAAATATGTCATTAGCATTTAATTCCCATTTGAACCACTGAGGATTTATTCCCATAGAAAAACGTAGTTTACCGTAAGGATCCGCTTGGCACTGAGCAATAAAATTACCACTGTAAACAAGGTTTACACCGAAGGCTTCACCGTTTTTCTCATCAGTATTTTTTCTTTTGATAATTACAAAAGGATTATAATTTGCGCTGGAATGACCTCTCATGGATTCAATGGCAGTGATACCTGTAGAAACATCTCTTTCTACAGGATACCTTTCTCTGCCCCAAGCCCCTTCAAAATGCATCCAGTTGTATTCATTATCAGGGAAATCAATATTGCAGCTTAATGCTCTTTCAATTTCTATTTTTTGATTTCCAATATTTTTAAGTCTAGCGTGGCGACATACTACAGGGTAATCCTCCCAGATTGTGTAATATAAAGTCACTTCTAAACCAACAGCCTTATCCTCACATACTATTTCCAACGTATCAGCTTCTGAATCTGCATTTACGTATGACGCTGGCAGGCCAGGTATATCTTTCTTTCCTTTGTAAATACTATTTGAGACATATTTAAGGTTTGAGATTCTTGAGCCATTTTCCTGAAGTATTTCATATGCAGGATATTTAAAATCACCGCTACCAAAAGAAGGATATTCTAATAAAGCTAACTCTTTTGTGAAGTTTTCATCTTCTTTGAGATTACAACATAATGGTCTAATGCCCATTGTCTGGCCATTTTCTATTACTTGCTCCACATTAATGTAGTTGCCAAAATATAACTGCTCAATTTCATTTTCCGAATTCACTTTTAGCACATAACTAATTTTTGAATTAAATAAATGAAACTGCTTATTTTCCTCAATTATTTTTATTCCCATATTTCCTCCCATTTACAGCTGTGATTTGTTACAATGAATTATATTTGACGGACGTTTTTTTGTTGATGTCTTAATACATTTCATTAATGTCACAATGTGACAATCTGATTTGCAAATGGAGAATAATGTAATGCAAGTAATTGGGGTAGATTCAGTAAAATTTGTTGATATTACAAAGTCTAACGATTTTTATCTTTTTGAAGTTGGTTC
>JAILAV010000131.1 GCA_024681435.1 Pseudobutyrivibrio sp.
AATGCTGCTTCAAATGCCGCTCCACAGGTTGCAGAGTACTGAATATCCGACGCGCAATTAAATCCATAATTTATACCAGATAAAACCACATCAGGCTTTCCTGGAACAATATTTAATGAACCAACTCTCACACAATCTGCAGGAGTGCCGCTGCATGAATATGCATGAACTCCCTCAACAGGAAACTCAGGACTTGGATAAATATCTATTGTGCTGTGAAGTGTAATGCTATGGCTTGCTGCCGAACGCTGGCTTTCTGGAGCCACAACCCAAACCTCACCAAACTCCTTTGCAACATGAGCAAGCCTGATGATTCCATAAGAATTTATACCGTCATCGTTTGTAATTAATATACGCATATATTCCCCTTTAGTTATCCTAACTTTTTCTTCTGCTGTCTACCGGTAATTTTTAGGCGAAGTGTAGTTGGAATTAAGCCTTGAAATGTCGTAGCAAGCTTCATCACAAACCCTGGAACAATAATAGTACGACCTCTATCCATTCCTTTAAGAGCCTCAGCTACACACTTTCCAGCGCTGATACCTTTTAGAGAAAAAACAACATCTGCATTTTCATTAAACTCAGTATCTACCGGGCCTGGGCAAAGAGCAAAAACCTTAACAGCAGAACCTGCCTCCTTAAGCTCCACAGCAACAGCTCTAGTAAGACTTGTAACATATGCTTTACTTGCATAATAGCCAGCCATATAAGGGCCACCTGGAAGAAGGCCTGCCGATGATGCCACATTTAAAATCTGGCCTGTACCTCTAGCATGCATCTTCTGAAGAATACCCTTAAATAAAATATGCATAGCTAAATCGTTGACCTTTAACATATTCACTTCTCTTTTTATATCAGTCTCAAGGAAAGAACCAGCCAAGCCGAATCCTGCATTATTAATAAACACATCAATGTCTTTATCCTGAAGCTTCTCCAAAAGAGCAAAACATTCCTTCTTTTTGCTGAGATCAGCAGGAATGATTTCAACTGGTACATTGACTTCCTCAGCCAGCTTTTCCAGTCTCTCCACTCTTCGTCCTGTGACAATAAGGCTGTAGCCTCTTTCAGCAAAGCGATGAGCGAACTCCAAACCAATTCCTGATGTTGCTCCTGTAATAAGTGCAGTTTTCATAGTGCCTCCTACATAATCTTTAATATATCTTGACGAACTGATGACATGTGGTCATCAATTAAACCGAAATCCATCTGCTTGTAGCTCCATGTAGCTCTGCCGATGCCAAGCTCATCAAAGCACTGGCAAATCATCTTGAACCACTTTAAGCTATCCTCTGGTGAAGCAAGATTGATAACACCAAACTCGCCGCAATATAATGGAACATTTCTCTCTGAAGCCACACGTACAGCTTCATTTAATAAATCCTTAAATACCTCAATTCCAATGACATCATCTTCATTATATTTGCTTAAATCAAGCGTGAATCCTGTGAGATATTTCTTAGCGTTTTCCTTGTACTGCCTGTATGTCACATCAAATGGCATTCTAAACTCAGTGTCCATTGTTGGAATCCAGTGTGCACCCTGATGTGTAAAGATAAGCGGCTCATAACAATGGAAATTATAAATAATATTTTCATCGTATGGCTCAGCCAAATCCTTTAAAGACTCCACCGCATTATTGTAATAGCCACCAATGAGGATTTTAATATCTGGAGCAATTGCTCTAATTCTCTCAATACAAGTGCGAGAAACTCTGTTCCATGTGTCACAATATTCCTTTTCAGTAACCTCATTTAAAAGCTCGAAACTAAGTCTATCTGAGTACTTACCAAATCTTTTTGCAAACTCTTCCCATAATAAATAGAAGCGTTCCTGATATTTCTCGTTTTCAAAAAATCCGCTTTCAGCCTCGCCAAAATCAAAGCTAAAGCCTGCTGTCTTGTGCAAATCAAGGACCATATTTAGCCCATTCTTACCTGCCCAATCAATGGCATTTTGAATGTACTGAAATCCTTCTTCTATATAATCTCCAGCACCCCTTTCAACTAGCTCATAATCAACTGGAACTCTAATATGATCCAGTCCCCAGCTTTTTATATTTTCAATATCAGATTCCTTTATAAAAAAATCATAGTGTTCCTTAGTATGGACACACTGAGATAACCAACCTCCCAAATTGATTCCGTGGATATAACCATCAAATCTTTTCATTATTACTTCTCCTTTTGTGCATCAAAATATCATGTTATCAACTACTTTAACTTACTATGCTTCCTTTGAAAATATATAAACGGTTATTTTATAAAAATTTTATATTATTTTATTAGTATTACAGGCTTATAAGCTTTATACTATCCATATACAAAAAATTTGTGGAGGTTTAAAAATGAACTACGGATACGGAATGTATTTTGACCCAACATTTATTCTTGTTATTATAGGTGCTTTGATAAGCGGAATTGCATCTATGAATGTGAAGTCCACATTCAATAAATATAGCAAAATAAGAAACTATCGTGGACTTACAGCAAATCAAGTTGCTGAACAGATTTTACATTCTGCTGGAATATATGATGTTACTGTTGAGAGAATTAGAGGAAATCTTACAGACCATTATTCTCCTAATGAAAAGGTGCTTCGCCTTTCAGATTCAGTTTACGGACAGACAAGTGTTGCAGCCATCGGCGTTGCTGCTCACGAATGTGGTCACGCAATACAGCACCAGGAGGAATATGCACCACTTAAGCTTCGCTCAGCATCAGTGCCACTTGCAAATATTGGCTCGTGGATTTCATGGCCAGTTATCCTCATTGGACTATTGCTTGGTTATACACAGCTTGCTCAGTTTGGTATCTTCCTATTTACATTTGTTGTTGTGTTCCAGCTCATCACTTTACCAGTTGAATTTGATGCCAGCGCGAGAGCATTAAAGATTTTGGATAACAATCACATACTTGAAGGTGACGAGCACAGAGGTGCCACAAAAGTCCTAAAGGCTGCTGCTCTTACATATGTAGCTGCACTATTTGCTACAATCCTTCAGTTACTTAGATTAGTACTTATAGTAAATGGACGTAGAAGAAATGACTAGGGAAACCTAGTCATTTTTATATTTATCAAATACTTCTTTCGCTCTTTCCATTTCTGATGTACCATAAGCACATAATAAAACTTCTATATTATAATAAGGAAACTCTGATACAAATTTCTCATAAGCAAGACAAAATTGCTTCGTGGACTCTCCCACAGGATTATCCAGGTTGCCTCCAAATATTCCTGAGCTAATCAACGGAAATGATATGCTGTGATATCCATTTTCCATCATCACTTTCATGGAATTAAAATAGGCCAGAAATAACGCATCAAAAGCAGCTGGTGTAACAGCAAAGTTTGGACCTACTGCATGAATAATGGCTTTTGCATTTCTAAGATTGAATGCAGGTGTAATAACTGCGCTGCCATCCTTAAGAGGTGTTTCGTATTT
>JAILAV010000197.1 GCA_024681435.1 Pseudobutyrivibrio sp.
CTTTGTATCTAACACACCGTTGAGGCGTGTGTTGTTCTCATCAATTCTTGTATCCTTTGCATGAACATGGAAAATAGCATCCTTAAGTGCACGGATAACTGTAACAGGGTCCATTCCCTGCCAAATAAGGTGTGATGGATCAAAGTTACATCCGATTTCTGGACCTACTGCTTCACGAAGTTTTAAAAGAGTCTGTGTGTTATATACACAGAAGCCTGGGTGCATCTCTAAACCGATCTGTGTTACACCGTGCTCCTTTGCAAACTTAACAAAGTTCTTCCAATATGGAATAAGAACTTCATTCCACTGCCACTCTAAAATCTCACCAAAATCATTTGGCCATGGACATGTTACCCAGTTTGGATACTTAGCACCCTCGTGGTCACCTGGGCATCCTGAGAAGCACTCGATATTGTGGATACCATACTTTTCAGCCATAAGAACTGCATCTCTTAATGCTTTGTCAGACTCCTCAGCAAAAGCCTTGTCAGGATGAACTGGGTTACCGTGACATGAGAATCCAGAAACTGTGATACCAGTATCATCTAATGCCTTCTTCCACTCTGCATAAGCTTTTTCATCATTTAAAAGAATGTCAGCGTCACAGTGATCCTTTCCTGGATAAGCACCAACACCAACCTCTACACACTGAATACCTTTTTCAGCAAAGTACTTTAAAGCCTCTGCCCATGGTAAATCACCACGTACATTTGAACAAACACCAATCTTCATTTGTTATTCCTCCTCGTGTTTTAACTATCTATAATTTTAGCTTCGCAACTCTAACTAGAATATGAACCTATTTCTTTATATTTATATTTTATTGCAAAAAAATATCAGGCCATCTATTTGACGGCCTGATACGTGCAACATTTGAACTTTATCAGTGCATCTGTTGCAAAAACCAATTCATCTACATAATTCTGCAATAGCAGTTGCAAAATCACCTTGATTAGAAATAGAGACGAAAATATTACTTGCACCTATATCTGCCATTATCTTTAGGAGTTCTACATCTGGCTGAACTTTTGGCGCTCCATTTTGAAGCTTTATAGTCTCTACTTTTCTAAAATCAAAATTTACATCAGGAAAGTTGCCGCAGAAGGCTTTATAGACTGCCTCTTTTACCGCGAACCTTCCTGCAAGGAACTCATAAAAATTAGACGCAACCCCTGCATCTTCAAGTTCCCTTGCAGTATAGGTCTTTTGAACGAAAGCACCCTTCGTCCTCTCATCCAAATCACGAATTTCGCTTATTGAAACTAGGTCGATTCCGACCCCTAAAACGTTTCCCATATCTTAATTCTTTTTCGCACCTAATGCGCGAACTGCTGAAATAATTACGTTACCTTTTATTTCTGAAACAGGTGCCCCTCTTGAGCAATCACAAACAATGCTGTTGAAGCCCTGGAGCATTGGTCCATATGCATCTGCATGACCAAACTGCTGAATAAGCTTAACTGCTGTGTTACCAACGTTAAGATCTGGCCAGATAAGAACGTTTGCCTTACCTGCTACCTTGCTTTCACGCTTAACCTTCTTCTCAGCAACAGCTGGAACGATTGCAGCATCAAGCTGGAATTCACCATCAATATCAAGGTCAGGACGCTTCTCCTGTGCGATTGCAAGAGCTTCCTTTACCTTGTCGATAAGCTCGCCCTGTCCACTACCAAGTGTAGAGTAGCAAATCATTGCACATCTTGGCTCCCAATCAAGGAGTCCCTTAACAGTATCACATGCTGAAATAGCAATGTCAGCAAGCTGCTCTGATGTCGGATTAGTACATACTGCGCTATCACCTACTGCAAGAAGCTGTCCTTCACTACCTGCAAATCCTGGGATGTCGCAAAGACCAATTGAAGATACTGTGCTAATG
Organism: Pseudobutyrivibrio sp.; assembly: GCA_024681435.1. Lineage (GTDB taxonomy): Bacteria > Bacillota > Clostridia > Lachnospirales > Lachnospiraceae > Pseudobutyrivibrio. The sequence continues at coordinate 1,877 of JAILAV010000197.1, forward strand.
CCTTCCTTAAGACCGATAATCATCTGGCCTGCAAGAAGAACATCACCTGTTGTGTTATCAATACCTGCAAATGTAACATCTGCTTCACCAACTGCCTGCATAGCCATTGCGAAGTAAAGAGGGTTCTCCATACGACGACCAAGTGCCTTTTCCTTAAGCATTGTTGTTGGCATTGCAACATACTTTGCAATGATATCATTTTTGTAATCCTCATCTGCGATATCAACTATCGTAAATACGGATTCATCATAGCCTCTTTCAGCTACGAGCTCTTTGATGCGAGCACTATCACCTACTAAAATAGGAACAATGTAACCTTCCTGTCCACATTCGTAAGCGGCCTGCATCATCTTTTCGTTTTCAGCCTCTGGGAATGCCACCTTTTGTGGATTCGCCTTAGCCTTCTCGTAAATTTTGTCAAGTACGCTCATTTTTGTTCTCCTTCGTTTATACGAATTAAAGCTCTTCTTCTACTTTATCAACAAGCTCTCCGATTGTTGCACATGCTGCTGCATCCTGAAGTGCAATCATAGCGTCAAGCTCATTTTCAATTTCTGATACAAGGCCAACCATAAGAACTGAAGCGCCCTTAAGATCCTCCTTAAATGTAGTCTCCATTGAAAGCGAAGACTCCTCTACGTTGTAGCACTTGGCTACCATCTCAATAATCTGTGCCTCTAATTCTTTTCTATCCATTTCTATTTCCTTTCTATTTCTCTAAATACTTTTCGTCTAAATCGAATACGACGGTTTTGTAGCCGTCGCGCTGATAAATTGCCGCGTGAACGTCGAGTGGGAGCTTGTCGAGAAGCTCCTTGCGAGACTTTTTAGAGATACCACGTACTACTGCATTGAGACGTGAACCCTCCTCAAGCTCGATTTCGCCATAAGCGAACTTTCCCATAGCCTTGTACTCAGGCTTAGATGAAAGGGCTGCTGGCATTACAATTGAATGCATTTTTGCATTTCCTGAAATCTCGTACCATTCTGTCTCAAGATTTCCGCATGAGTTACATGCATATACTGGTGGGAACTCTACAGCTCCACACTTAGGGCATTTTCTACCACATATTTTTCCTTCTTCAAGGCGATCATAGAAGCCCTGAACGACCTTTTCTAAAACAATTGCCATTTCGACACCTCCAATTAATCTACTGTTCTAATGATATAAGTGCAGATATTCTGAGCTCCGCCGTAACCACGTAACATAGCTGTCTTTGGAAGCTTCTTAACCTGTCGTTCTCCACACTCTCCACGCATCTGCTTTACGCATTCGTAAAGGTCTGCAAGACCTGATGCAGCGTGAGCATGACCGAATGATGTTCTACCACCATTTGTATTAATTGGCTTATCTCCGTCGTAAGCTGTTCTGCCTTCGCAGATATATTTCCATCCTTCTCCATATGGCAAGTATCCTGCAATTTCTGCTGATACAAGATGTGATGTGATGATGAAGTCGTTTGCATAGAAGATATCGATATCCTCTGGCTTGCACTCTGTCACTTCATAAACCTGTCTGATTGCTTCTTCTGTAGCTCTAACCTCAAAGTGAGGAGTAGTAGCTTCACAAGCTGCACAACCACAACCAAGAACCTCGATTGGCTTGTGATTCTTGTTACCCATGTACTTGTCTACCATATCAGTAGCGCAAACGATAACTGCTGCAGCACCGTCACACTTAAGCTCGATACCGCTCATTCTAAGGAAGTCACCATTCTTTGGGTTGTATGGGCTACGCATGTAATCCATAACGTTATCAAATCCAGCTTCCTTAGCGATTTCCTCATATGTACGACGCTCAATAGCAAGCTCGTCCATAGAAGCATTCTTTCTATTATTAATAGACATCCAGTTGATTGTATCGTCCATCTGCTCATCTGTAAGTCCACGAGTTCTCTTGTACCACTCAGCAGCATCATCATAGATAAGCTCCTGACCTGCCATAAGAGAACGAGTGTAAGTTCTATCATAAAGCCAAGCTGTTGTCTGAAGGAACTTCTCCATAGAAAGCTTCTCTCTCTTATATGGATGATTTCCAACTGCTGCACTATCACCAAACTCAACACAACCTGAAAGTACGCAATTGTACTTACCAGATGCTACTGCATTTACAGCCTGCTCGATGGCATAATAACCTGTACAGCAAGCCTCTGAATGATGAATAGAAGCCTTCCCCTTCATACCAAACCAGTTTGCAATCTGCACATTTGGTGTAAGGTAATTTGACTGGTGAAGAGGTGAAGCCTCACCATGGAAGTAGAAATCAATATCCTGTGGATTTACGCCTGCATCTTCCATAGCCTTAAGAGCTGCATAGCCGAAAAGCTCGCCCTCTGTAAGACCATCTGTCTCAGGATTATCAACTGTGTACATAAAAGGAGTACAACCTACACCGATAATCGAAACGCTTCTTGAATACTTATTAACCTTTGTCTGATTCATTATCTCTCTCCTTAAATTTACTCCGGCAGTTACGCTCTCATCTAAAACTGATCAGGTGTCCAGCATGGCTTACCTGTGTATTCCTTCGCTACCTCTTTACCATCGAGTACGCGGATAGCGCCGGCAGCCATAGCTTCTAGCTCAAACTCACCTGGATAAGCGCTAACTGGTGCAATCCATGAGCAAGCATCTGTGATGTCAGCAACAAGCTTTTTGTTGTGAACCATTCCACCACCCAGAAGAATTCCATCAACTTCTCCATGAAGAACTGCTGCCATTGAGCCAATGTATCTGATAATCTGGTAAGTCATTGTGTCCCAAATAAGTTTTGCTTCCTTGTCTCCAGCCTCTGCTCTATTGAACACCTCAAGAGCATCTGATGTACCAAGGTGATTTACGAAACCACCTGTCTTTGTTGTAAGCGCAAGAGTTTCTTTCATATCCTCATGGGCATACGCATATCTAATCATCTGAGCTGCTGGAACTGAACCGCAACGTGTTGGAGCCATAGGACCATCACCTGCAACAATGTCATTTCCGTCAATCATTTTACCTTTGCGGTGTGCAGAAATTGAAATGCCACCACCGATATGGCAAACCACATAATTCTTATCCTCGTACTTAACTCCATTAAGGTCGCTATGTCTGATAGCTGTCTCCTTAAGGTTAAGCGCATGTAAATGTGAATCTCTGTAGACACCCTTAATACCTGTCATTCTTGCTTCGATGATGAACTCATCTGTATCAGGTGGGTTTACTACAAATGCTGGCTTGTTATACTGCTTTGCAAATTCGCTTGCAAGCTGTGAGCCAAGCTGTGCTGGATGCTGGATTCCGTTAGCACCGCGCTTTGCGTGGTCAAGAATCACATCATTAACCTTATATGTGCCGCCTTCAACTGCAAGAAGTCCGCCGCCACGTCCAACGTAAGCATCAACTGTCGAAAGATCTACACCAGCCTTTTCAAGCTCTGCAAGGATGATTTCCTTACGATATGGAAGCTGGTCACTGATTGTAGCAAACTCAGCGAGCTTTGCTGCATCATGAGATACATTTACTGAAAACTTAAGTTCTTCCCCATCAAAAAAACCAACCTTTGTTGAGGTAGAACCTGGATTAATTGTTAAGATTTTATAACTCATAATATTCTCCTGTTCCAACTTTTGAGTTCATTATATTATTGGAAAAAAGCAAATCATTTTTTTTAATCCCATTTATCCGAACCAATTATTGCAACCTTGTACCCTTTTATAACAGTAGGTGCAACAATCTTGTTTAGACTGTTGCACCCTATATGTTTAATTACTGTTTATCAATAATTCCACGATATTCGTGTTCAACAAAGTCTTTTGGTTTAGCAATATCAACTGCTGCAAGGTAACCAGATCTTGTACACTGATCCACCTGTCCAGGTTTGATTGCATCACCTACAATAAATACTTCAGCATCACCTGCTGCAGCTTTTAGCTCATCATAAGGAACAGTCTTCATTCCTAATGCAAAGAGAATTGTATCAGCCTCAAGAGTCTGCGTACCCTCAGCATTTTCTACTTTTACACCATCAGGTAGAATCTCAAGACACTTTGTCTTAGGCATTGTCTTCATTCCGCAATTTTCCATTTCCCAAACAAGTGCTTCACGATAGCTACCAAAAGCTTCGTTTGCAACTCTATCAAGCATCTCAACAACCGTTACTTCGTGTCCCTGCTTCTGTAAATTAAGACCCGTCTCGCAACCTACAAGGCCACCGCCAATCATGACAACCTTCTTGCCAGGCTTGCAGGTTCCGTCATAAACTTCCATTGCCTGATGAGCATTCTCGATACCCTTAATTGGTGGGCATGTTGGTAGCGAACCTGTTGCAATGATAACTGTGTCGGCTGCAAATTCTTTTATAAATTCTGGTGTTGCCTCTGTAGTAAGGCGAACATCAATATCACGCTTTTCAACTTCGCGAATAAGAACATTCTTAAAGTTACGGAGGTCTGGCTTATCCACATCAACATCTGTGAAGTATAAAAGACCACCAAGCTTATCAGCTTTATCAACAAGTGTCACTGCATGGCCTCTATCAAATGCTGTAATTGCAGCCTGCATGCCTGCTGCGCCACCTCCTATGATAAGAACTTTGTTGCTCTTTACTGGAGCTGGAAGAGTTTCTGGGTCAAATGGCAAATGTGCAAGTGGGTTGATTCGGCAATGTCCAACGTAAACTGCTAATTCCTCACTTGTGAATGGTAAATCTGTATATCCTTCCTCTGGAGAACCTGGGAAACAAAGGTAACAACGAAGACATCTTCTGATGCAATCCTCTTCTCCGCATTTACACTTGTTAGCAAATTGTGGATCAGCAAGCATCTGTCGGCCAAGAATAATGAAATCAATCTTGCCCTCAGCGATAGCTTTCTCACCCATCTCTGGTGAGTTAATACCACCTACAGCACCAACAGGAAGCTTTGTGTATTTCTTTATGATAGATGCTGGCTCAATGTTTAAGCCGTGTTCATGGAACATTGAGCTTTCTGTACCAGACTTAACTGAGTCCTCATAGATACCGCAAGTTACATGAACTGATGTGATGTAATCCTCTACCCAACTAATGAACTCACCTGTCTCCTCTGGTGTGATACCACCTTCCTGATGATCAGTTCCATCAATTCTAAGCTCAATTAAGAAATCAGGTCCAACTGCCTCACGCATTGCCTTGATAATCTGAATTGGGAACTTTGCTCTATTCTCAAGAGATCCGCCATACTCATCAGTTCTTGTGTTCATAAGCGGGCTTAAGAACTGTGTAAATAAGAATCCGTGGCCACCATGAATTAACACTCCGTCAAAGCCAGCTTTCTGCATATATGTAGCAGCTACTGCAAAGTCATTTGCAATTCTAGCCATATCATCTTCATTCATTGCACGTACATGCACGCCTGCAAGATTTGTACACTCAACAGGTCCAATTGCTTCCTCTCCCGGTCCAAATGGGACCTTTTCCTTACCACAGTGCACAAGCTCAGCGAGAGCGATACAGTCATGGCTCTTAATACGTGTAGCATACTCAGCAACAGCATTAAATGTCTCCTTATCTTCCTCAGGCTTTGCAAAATCGAATGGTCTAAACCCCGGTATTCTTACAGCATCCTTAAAGTTAATATCTGTCTCACCGACGATTACACAAGCGTTTCCACCTGCTGCACCACTCTCTAGTTTTCTATAAGTAAAATCTCTAGCCTCTGGATTTTGTACTATAAGACCAAATGCCATAGGTGCACTAACAATACGATTCTTATATGTGACATTTCCTACTTTCATAGGACTCATCAAATGTTCAAATTTCATAATATTCCTCCTACTTTTTTCTTATTCGCCACAAAGGTTTTTTGCAATTTTCTCGGCAGGTCTATTCCATAAAAATGAAACTATATATCCCACAAGATAAATTGGAATAAATGTTGAAATCATCGCAAAGAAATACGCTATTATTGGAGCGTGATTAAGCATTACAACATTAAAATATGTAAGAATGAGGCAATTAACCACAACATAAACTAGGTTTACAATTACGTTCACTAATAACCCGAATTTGAGTGTGTCTGGCTTTGCCTTACAAGCTCCTGCAAATGCCAACCCCCAAGGCACTGCAGGAATAAGCATTCCTACAAAAAACGAAACAACGTAAGCCAATAAGAAATTGATAAATAACAACTTCACTACCACTGTGTGGGTGGCCAGTAGCTGTGCCACAAGTGAAATAGTAAAAGCGATTGGTATATTCATTATTAATACATTTATAACTTTACATTTTTTGCTCATATTCATAGCAATTACCCCCTTTTATCTAACCGATTAGATTCCCTTAAATGTCTTTTCCTTATATCTTGTAATCTTCTTAGCAACAATCTCTCTGTTCTCAGGATTTGCAAAGAAGCCACCCTGTGTATGAGCAATTTCCTCTAAATGCTTTGCTCTACCTTCCACAGTTGTTCTATCCTTTAACAAGCCGTCCTTCTGGATAACAAACTTCCACTTACCATTCTCTTCCTTTAATGTTCCGCCAGCACCGCAAACCTGACATTCGATTGGGTAGTGAAGGCCATCCCACTGCATCTCTCCAAGCACAAGTGCGTTTGAATGACAGTTTGGACACCATCCCATATTCTCTTCACCAAGCCAGCCTCTCTCTTCAACTGGAGTCTGAACCGCCTTAATAATGTTCTCTCCCATCTTGTGAGCTCTTGCAATTAATTCATCATCTAAAAGAACCTGCGATGGACCAGGCACTCTTGTTGCAAGCATCATATCTACAACCTTCATATCTGTTGTAAACATTGTTGCCTGTAATCCTTCAAGTGCCATTGACTGCCATGCTCTTGTAGAACCGCCAACAGAGATAAGACCGGCTACCCTATCTCTATGTTCGATTGCACCAATTGTCTCAAGGAATGCCGTCTCGTAGCTGAGACTTCTCTGAGCGAATGTAAGATAATTTGATGCAGGCATTAAATCATATGTTGGAACTGAATAGATAACTGCATCCTGGTTAAGAAGAGCTTCCATTATCTTTTTCTTGTCATCCTTTGCATCAAGAACGCAACCTACATTCTTTCCCTGTGACATGCCAATAGTACAAGATGTACATCCAATGCAATCCATAAGGTTGTAATCCCTAAGATTAATCATTGTAACTTCTGCGCCTGCCTCCTCGCATGCGATAAGAGCCTCCTTTAAGAGGATTTCGCTGTTGCTGTCTTTTCTACCGGCAGCAACCCCCATTACTTTAATTGCCATAATTATTCTCCTTTCACGTTTAGGCTTTGACAAAAATATAACAATCTTTCCATTTGGGCTCATCCGTCAAAAATAGGAATTTTAATCACCATTTTTCATTACTTTTCCGACAAACGTCTGATACAATTATTAATATTGAAAGGAGTATGAATATGGGGAATATATTATCAAGTGATGCATTGTTTACCACTGCGCTAGAGCAGTATAAAACTGGAGAAATATCAGACGAATGTCTTATAGATAAAATGATGAGTTATCATCAATTACAACTTAAAAAAGAAAAGCTTTTTAATAGTCTCAGACAAGGTCAATCTTTAAATGACCTTCTAAAGATTGTGTATAAATTTATCAATAATCCTATTACTGTTGTAGACAGCAGTTATTCTATTTTAGCCTCATACCCAAAGGTTGTCGATGAAAGAAATCTAGAAATTAAAAATAATAGATTGACCATAAAAAATGTCTTCTCTCAGAATATGAAAGACAATAAGATTACAGAAAAGATTTATCATAGTATCTATCCTTTCACAGTTAAGGTGGAAGATTTTCCCTATGATTGGACTTTTGAAAGCGTACGCATAAATCAGGCAGTTGTAGGATACGTATGTGTACGTGGAATTAACAAAGATTTCTCAGATGAAGATTTGGAAATAATTCACGAGCTATCAAGAATTATCTCCATTGCTTTGCAAAAAGATTCAAGTTTTAGCAATCCCAAAGGGATCAAACACAATCACTTTTTTAGAGAGTTATTTTTAAATCACTATGATAGTGAAGAAAGTATCAAAAACCAGCTTTCATTGTTCGGTATTAAACCAGATATGTATTACTATCTCATTGCCTGTGATTTTATTGATTCCAAAGATAAAATCCTATCACCTGAATACTATTGCCAACAATTAGTGTCCATCCTTCCTAACTCTATCACGGGTATTTACAACGGTATTATCATTACCCTTGTTCCAACTCATTTTATCCGACCATACTCAGATGATAACCGTGATAGGCTGATTACTTTTCTTGAGATGAATAACATGATTGCTACGGTCAGCTTCATTTTTACCGAACTAATGGACAGCAGCACTTATTTTGAACAATGCCAAAGTATGCTTTCCATGATTGATTCTTCCACCAGCTGTGGCTCAATCTTGCTTTACGGAGAATATTGCTTTAGACACATCACTTCAATAATAGACGATCCAAGTATCATTATTTCTTCAATTCATCCAGCAATGAAATTCATGAAGAAATACGATGAAGAAAACTCTACAGAATATTTAGTTACACTAGAAACTTTTTTGCAAAAAAATAGAAGCGCTCCAGCCGCTGCTGAAGCACTTCATATTCATAAATCTACTTTCTTTTATCGTATCGAAAAAATGAAATCATTATTCGGTATAGATATAAATGATGCAGACAAAATGTTTGCTTATGAAATATCTTTAAAAATCATGAATGTATGTCACCTACGGTGATGTACATTCTTTTTATTTATTCTTTAAGAAAATAATTAAATAGAATCGAATTAGATGTACTTGCGGTATAGATTAACAAAAGCATAAAAATTGCTCTTAATCTCAAATCCAAAACATACCTGCATGACAAATATATACCTAAAATCATAGTAATAAATGCCAAACAACATGCGATAATACATCTTACTCTAACAGACTTTTTCCTTTTATTTAAATACCTAATAGTCTCATTAAGGATTTCATTTTCAGACCTATAATCCACATTATCAGTTTTGGTTTTCGAAGACATTAATTCCATAATTGTCACCCCCAATTCATTTGATAACGGCTCTATCAAATTTATGTCTGGATAACCAATCCCCCTTTCCCAACGACTAATTGCCTTTCCTGTCACAGAAATTCTACTTCCTAATTCTGATTGTGTTAATCCTAATTCTTTTCTTCTTTCACATATAAAACTCCCAAACACATTCGCATCCATTTTCGTCTATCCTCCTTATTGTCAATTACCCATTAATAAATTGATAAATTATGGTTACTTCTCGTATAAGAAATAATATGCACAAATCTTTATTTATGTAAATAAAATAGTGGTCGACGAATCGTTTACTTTTGATAATCCTTTAGTTTTTGCGTATTAATCTAATAAGAAACTTCTGGAACAGATCTCCTACAATACCTACATACCAAACACCTGCAAGCATAGCTACACCAATTTGAATTGGCATTGTACCAAGAGCACTTGCATCCATTGGCCCCATAATTGTAAGACCAATTGCCCAACCACAAAGCCAAGCTGGGACAAGAATGAACTTTTCAAAAACCGAACCAATGATTACTGCAAGTCCACCCATTACAAATAAAGTAGCATAGACTGTTGCATTTGGACCAAGTCCTAGGTGAGCCATAACATTTACTGCAATCACAGCCCAGATATCTCCGCAAAGAAATCCAATGGATGTTGGGATAGCCATCTTGATATTATTGCCAAGACAAGCAAATAAACCTGCACAAATCAGTGCAACTGCACCAACTGTCACACCCATGTATGTAGAGCACACGGCCCAAATTGGTGGAAGCGCAGCTACTGTAAAAGCTAACGTAAATACGTTAATCCATTTTTCTTTCATAGTATTCTCCTTCTTAAATTTAAGATGATAAAGACACAAGAAACCCCTCTAGTAGCTATCTAGCTCTTACTGTTACTCAAACGAAGCTTTCTTCAGCTGAGGCAGGGGCCAAAAGGATGATTACTTTAGTAATCAACTTTTGTGCCCTAGTAAGCGTAGCTTACATCCCCGAAGGCGGAGTAATAGTAAGGCTTGAGAGCGTAACTAGAGGGGGATTATATTA
>JAILAV010000212.1 GCA_024681435.1 Pseudobutyrivibrio sp.
CAGAAGAGACAACTGCACCTGTAGATAATAAGGATAAAGAAGTTAAAGATAATAAAGAAGATAATACAAAAAAGCCATCTTCTGATTCATCTTCATCAAATACAGAGTCGAATAAATCAAATAGCAATAATAAGAGTAGTAATAACTCTAGTTCATCAGCAGCTTCAGCATCACAGGTAGCAAAGGTTTCTACAGTAAATATAGAAGCCCATGCAGATGCGCCAGCAGAATCTTCTAATAATAGTAGTAATACTCGTCATGCAGCTTCTAATGGAGTTTCTAAGGCAGTTGCAAGTTCAGTTCAAACAGCTTTAGCTTCAGATGAAGATGAGACTACAGAAGTATCAGAGAAAGCTTTTGAGAAAACAGAAATTCCAGTTAGTCTCACAAGCAAGACTGATACAAAGGCAGAGCTTTCAGTTGGCAAAGGTAAGGCTGTTATTAATGTAGAAAAGGGTGATTCATCAGATATCTGTGCTAGAACAACAGATGATGAGACACTTTTAAAAAATATCTTAACTGAAGAACAGTTAAAGAGAGTTGCAGAAGGCGCAACAGTTAATTTAAAGATTACAGCCAACGTTGTTTCAGAAGATGAGCTTTCAGCTGATGATTCAAAAAATATAAATGACGGTGTTGAAAAATATAAAAAAGATGTACCAGGTCTTAGTGTTGCAGGTTACGTTGACCTCAGCATCTATTTACAGCTTGATGATGAAGACTGGAGCTACGTAAGCGATACAAATAAGCCTGTTGAGCTTGTTATCAATGTACCAAAGAGCATGCAGGGCTTGTCTGAGAATTATTACATCCTTCGTTTACATGACGGTGAGACCACAATGTTTAGCGATAACGATGATGATCCTGAGACAATCACAATTTCTACTGGAAAGTTTTCTATCTACGTAATCATGTATGATAGCGAAGCTGCAGCAGAAATCGAAAAGACTGAGAAGAACGAAATGAGCATTCTCATTATCTTCTTATTAGTGCTTTTGGTTGTATTGATAGTACAGATTATTTACATCTTTATTATCCGAAAGAAATTACATAAAGCAGAACAAGTATAGTTAAAATAAACCTAAGAGCAGTTAGAAATAACTGCTCTTTTTTGTGTGGCAGAGGTTATAAGTATCTTCTTTAAATTATCAGTGAAAAGATTGTGAAACGAGACAAAAGACAGAAAATTAATGGTATATTTAAGTCAGCGATTTCTAAGTGAGTATTTTGCGACACAAAATTTGAGGAGGATTTAATATGGCTCAACAGAAGAAGAAAAGGGGTAGTTTAAGAACAATTCTTGTATGTGTTATTTTAGCCGCTGTAATTGGAACTGGCGCGCTTATTACTGGATTTACAATAATGAGCACAGTAGCTACAAATAACGAGCAGAGAACTGCTTACAAGGATCGTTTGTTAAGTGATGTAGAAGCTCAGTTGAAATATGAGACTGAGGAAGCCATGAGTATCTGTGCATTTATGAATTCAAGATACGAGAATGGTGAAATGACACTGGAGGAGGCTAAAAAGGAGTCGGCCGATATTATTAGAGAACTTAGATATAATGATGGTTCTGGTTACTTCTGGGTTGATACTTCAAGTGGTGTTAACGTAGTTCTTCTTGGTAGAGATACTGAAGGTTCCTCTAGATGGGATGCAATGGACTCTCAGGGCAATTACTTCATTCAGGAAATGATTGCTAATGGTTTAAAAGAAGGTGGTGGATACACACATCTTTTATTTGCAAAACCAAATGAGACAGAAGAACTTCCAAAGATTAACTATACCGCTTACTATGAACCATTTGATTGGGTTATGGGTACTGGCGTATGGGTTGATGATTTGGATGCGCTTGAGGCTGAGTATGCTGCAAATGCACAGGCAGCTCTAACAAGAAATGTTGTTCAAACATTAATAGTACTTATTATTTTAGTTGCTGTTGGCGTATGCGTAGCAGTAGTATTTGGTTCTAAGATTACAAAGCCAATTACAATGTCTGCAAACCAGATGATTCGCATGTCTAATAGCGACTTTACAGAAAATGATGAGATTGATCAGGTTAGAAAGCTTAAGAATCATAACAACGAAATCGGAGCGATTTCAGAAGCTCTTGATTTGATGCATTCTAACATCAGAGATTTGATGATTCATATTTCAGATACCACTGCATCAGTTGCATCTGCATCTGAAGAGCTTTCAGCATCAGCATCACAGTCTGCAGAGGCCAGTGAGATGGTTGCAACTTCTTGTACAAATGTTGCAAACTCATGCTCAGGTCAGATTACAGCAGTTTCTGATGCCAGCGGTGAGACAGATTCATTTGTTACAAACATGCAGGAATTTAAAGAAGCAATCAATCGTTCTTCTGAGATGATTAAGTCTACTAATGAAGCAGCTATCAATGGTGCTGCTGATATGACAAATGCTACAGATATGATGAAGACAATCAAGGAATCTGTAGAAAACTCAGCACATGTAGTTGAGGATTTAGGTGAAAGACTTAAGAGTATCGATGAATTCGTTGTTACTATTGCAGAAATTGCAAGCCAGACAAACCTTCTTTCTCTTAACGCTTCAATCGAGGCAGCAAGAGCTGGTGAAATGGGTAAAGGTTTCGCAGTTGTTGCTAGCGAGATTTCAAAACTTGCCGATGAATCAAATCAGGCAGCACAAAAGATTAATGAGCTTATAGCTGCTATCATGCAGAACTCTAGAGAAGCAGTTCAGGCTATGAAGGCTGGTGCAGAAGAGGTTGTTAGCGGTGCTGAACTTGTTAATGAGGCAGGTGGAACCTTTAATAACATCGTAAACATGGTAAATTCTATTTCCGAGGAATCAAATACCATGAGCTCTATTGTAGAGCAACTTTCAGGTGGAACTGATACAATTGCTAGAAATATCCATGAAATTGAGCAGATGAGTATCGCTGTTGCTGATGAAACATCTAATGTTTCTGCAGCATCAGAAGAGCAGACAGCATCTTCTTATGAGGTTGCTCAAGCCTCTGACAAGCTTGCAGGAAATGCTCAGGAATTACAGGATTTTGTAGCAAGATTCTCACTTTAATAATAAAGATTATAAGGCTCACCTCATATGAGGTGAGTCTTATTTTATGTCTAGATTTAGTATATTTTTAATTACAGTATACAAATTGTGGGCAAAAAGTGATAATATTTAAGTGGAAGTTTCTGAAAACATTTACTATTATAACAGGAGGCATTGCTTATGCAGGGAGAATACAATGGCAAATCAATTTTTCGTCATAGATTTGTAGCCATGAACGAGGATGCTATCCGTGATGAGATTGACAGATTGCAGGACGAAATATATACCTTGCAAGAAGCATTAGATATATTTGGTCGCGATAATAAAGAATTACGACAGCAGGTTATAGATGGTCAGAGCCAGAATGAAAAGCTTATTAGAGAGCTTGGAATCAAAGTCCAAAACCTCCATGATGCTTTGGATTACAGCACACCTCTAAAGGCACAATTGGCTGATGCTACAGAGGAATTCAAAATAAGACTTAATGAACTTTGCGATGAGGCACATCATTCTAAGAGCGGCAATAGCATGAAGGCTCTTACAGCTATTAGTATCATCAATACCATATTATTATTCGTGTTAATTGGACTTGTAGGATATTCAATTCTATTTATTTAACCTGAGGAGAGACTATGGATTGGATTGTTGTTAATTTGTTTGTAATTATAATGGGCATAGGACTTATGATTGTCCTTCCATTATATTTTAAACATAAGAATGCCATGCAGGCATATAAGGAGCAATACGAAAGCTATCTTAAAAAGATGGTTGCACTGGATAAGCAGTACGCCCCTCATATCAGTTTGCTTACTAAAAATCTTAATACAATTAACTATTGGCTTAAGACAGGCAAGGACCCATCAGAATCTGAGGAAGAATCTGAGAAGGCCGAGCAGGAAGATCGTTTTTTTTCAGGACTTATGAATCCACTTGAAGCAAAAAAATGGAAGGAAGCTTTAAAGAAAGCCAGACTTGATTCAGAAGAGGAAGACTTTGATATTAAGGCTTTGCGTGTAGGTGAATTTGAAGTAACAAATATGACACCTTGTGATGTGGAACAGACAGAGATGCATTTCCAGTATTCCGAGGATTTTGGCGAAAACATCTTTTACTGCGTTACACCTATTGCATTATCTAAAAAGATGTATAAAAATATTTTATATTTCACCACAGCTCGCCCATCTAACATGCCACTTGTATATCCATACAAGTACGAGGGGGCCCAGATGCTTTCTTTATACAAGCATCCTGCCCAGACAGTATGGTTCTTACAGAACTGGAAGCTTATACGCGAGGGGCTAGAATCGGCAGCTCTTAATATACCTGAGCTTGACGATAGCATTACTAATGATTTTGATTTATAACGGATGAATAATATGGGAAAGAATGCAGAAAAAGAAAAGTTTGTAAAAGAGTTTCTCGAACGTAAGCCTACACGATGCTCGAAATGCAAAGGCAGGATTAAATACATCGGCGGAGGTAAGTACGAGTGTTTTGATTGCGGCAACGAAGAAATTGATGATTTCGGTAAGGTTAAGGAGTATATCGATGAAAACGGTCCTTCACCAGCCATCATTATTTCAGAGCACACAGGAGTTCCAGTAGATATAATTAATGGAATGCTTCGCCAGGGCCGACTTGAGATACCTGATGGAAGCTTAGTTTACATCCAATGTGAGAGCTGTGGTTGCAGCATTCGCTATGGAAGATTTTGTCCAGACTGCATTCGCAACAGAACCAATAATCTAAAGGGTGTTTACTTTAATCCAGATGTGGGAGAGAAGCCACAAAGAGAGGTTAAAAAAGAGGATGGCCGTATGCATTTCCTTGGATTTGAAAAATAAGATATTTAATAGCCAGCTGATTTGTCAGCTGGTTATTTTTTGCCTGTGGCACTTTAGCGTGCTAACGCGTTACCGTGCTGTGCTGACAAATGTCCGCTGATGATGTACAATCGTCACTGTTGTGAAAAAAATAAAACATATGTAGAAGGTACAAAATGAAACAGATAATTAAGACAGCATTGATTGTCATCTTGGGAAATTTTACTTACGCTTTGGCGGTTGCTTTTTTTATCGAGCCATCGGGATTAATTACTGGTGGAGGTACTGGAATAGCTTTATTTTTTCACCATATGTTTGGGTTTAAGACATCTCACGTGATGTTTTTGATATACACAGTTCTATTTGTTCTTGGTTGGCGTGTTATGGGGCGACGCTTTGCGGCCAACACTTTAATATCAACATTCTGCTTGCCAGTTGCACTTCGTGTTTCCGAAGCAGTGGCATCACATTATTCACCTACTGATGATTTAGTGCTTTGCACAGTATTTGGCGGACTTATAATCGGCGCCAGCATCGGCATAGTTATTCGTACTGGTGCATCTACTGGCGGTATGGATATCCCACCAATTGTTTTGAATAAATTCTTCGGAACTCCAATTTCTGGAGCTATGTGGGTTTTCGATATTTGCATTCTGATTCTTCAGGCGGTATTTACTGATAAGACACGAGTTATGTACGGAATAATACTTGTGATTATCTACACCATGACGTTAGATAGAATGCTTATCCTTGGTAAGGCTAAGACTCAGATTAAAATCGTCAGCAAAAAGAGTGACGAAATCAGAAGAAC